>JAGVNY010000193.1 GCA_020053015.1 Candidatus Zixiibacteriota bacterium
GACCGGAGGTCGGGAGAGAAAGCCAACAAGCTGTTGTCGGGTTTCTCGTTCCGCTTCGCGTCACTCGGAACCCGACCTACGAAGAATGTCTCTCTCCGGGGTTTTTCAACAGTCCCCGCGGCCCAGGTGTGTGTGCGAAAGTCCGAGAGTGCGGTCTGAACAGCTCAGGAGGGCGACGTGTGCCCGGAGGAGATTCTGAGATACATTGCACAGTCTTGTACCGGGCAAGCTCAATTCTGGTTTGCGAGGCACAGTCCGCTGTCAGATCTCGGTAAATTTCGGTTGCCGTAAGTGTGTGAATTGGAGCAAGTAGCGGGTGCCGGTGTATAAACGAATGGCGAGACGGCAAGGCGTTTGCCTTATGAGCTCGTTTAGAGGCAGTAGAGGAACCGATGGCTGATGAAACCATCGCTGAGGGTGGCTGTTATAATGGTCTGAAAAACCTTGACACTGTCGCTAAGTTAATCTAACTTACCGACGAACTTAAGTTAAAGGAGCCGCTATCGAGTTTCGTTAAAGGGTTTAGTTGCGAAAAGCCTGTAAGGTGTTTGAGGATATGCTTCTTTTGCAGGACCCTTTGACGGACAGGTCGGCTTCTGACAGCCGGATCGGTCTTGTTCCGGTTTTTTTGTTTTTTACTCTTGGGCGGTGTGTCGAGTGTCAAGGTTAGGCTGTGTCCGCTGCATAGTGATTATCATCGGGCTCTTAAGTCCGGCATTCGCATTGGTCCCGGCTGCGGCAAGCGAATCCCCACGAGAATACTCCGATATCTCTGTCCTTTCGCAGACGGATCGCGAGATAGTCTTTTCATACAAGCCCCTTGCGCACGAGTGGATCGCGGACAGACTAACGGGATCGCAGGTGCTGGACATAGACAAGTGCGCCTACAATCTTGCCGGGGGAGAACCGAAGTCACCGGTGCGCATTGTGTTGATTGGAATTCCAGGAACAGGCAGGGCTGAAGCATCTCTGGTCAGTGCATCATACGCGTCGATTGAGCCGCAGGCGATTGCAGTGAACAAAATCGTTGAGTCATCGATTGCCGACAACGTTGCCGCTCAGGTTCGCAGATCGAAGGCGACATACGAGCCGCTTCACGTGATTGAGCCTTATTTCATTCGGGATCAAAGAGTCCTTGAAGTTCATTTGATGCCGGTGCAGATTGCTCCTCCGAAGACGGCAACCGCGGTGGCCACAGAGCTTCTGATCAGCGTGCGGTTTGATGCTGGACAGACAAAGCAGGCGTCGCCGTCATCTGATGATTCGTTTGACCGGGCGCTATCGGCTTCGCTTTTGAACTTCGATCAGGCGAAGCAATGGCGAGTAGGCTGGAGTCGAACGGTACAAGGCGTTCAGAGCGGCCCATTCGGTCAGGCACCTATCTGGCTGAGGATCGGTGTTAACGAAACTGGTATCTACCGAATTACTCCGTCGCAGCTCGAGCAGGGAGGGATAAACGTGGGATCTGTGGATCCGCGCACTCTGCGGCTTTTCTGGGCCGGATGCAGGCAGCTTCCTGAGAGCAACAGCAAACAGAGACCTGAGTTTCGAGAGCTGCCGATTGTGGTCACCGGCGAGAGCGACGGTTCCTTTGATTCAGGTGACCATTTGCTGTTCTACATGCACGGCGCTGATTTTGTGGACATCGATTCGACAATGAACAGGCCCGTCGGAGTCAGGAATCACTATTCGTCGGCTGCCTATGTCTGGCTCACGTTTGGCGGGGACTTTGCGGACATTCCGAAGCGTATGGGAGTGGCCGACGTCTCGCCGGTTGCTTCCGAGTACGTGCTGCACGAGACATATGATCAGATGACTCATTTTGAGGAAGACAAGCTTCTCGAAGTGGGACTGAGCGGACACATAAGCGACTACTACACCTGGTACTGGCATGACGATGGCAATTACTCGATGTCCATTCAGATCGACGATCTCCCGTCTTTTGCAGCCTGTAGCTTGCTGGTCAAGTCGATCGATACCGGCACAGACGGACTTCAGTTGGATATCAACAACGTCGGATACAGTCCGAGTCAATATATCGGGAACCTCAAGAAGTTCGATGTCACGAATCTCCGGAACGGGATCAATAGCTTTGAGTTTCATCAGTCGAGGTACATCTTCACTCCTTTGCTTGACTACTTCGATTTGTTTCATCCGCGTGTCCTGACGATTGAGAACGCAGCGCTTGAGTTCTACGCATACAACACGCCCGGTGTGCATCGCTATAGGATCATGTCGAGCCTTACTTCATCTTCGCAGGTTGTCCTGTTGCACGTAACAGACGTCGACAATCCGTCCGCGTTGCTGGGTTTCTCGGTCTCCGGCGGGAATATCGAGTTTGATTGGGAGAACACAGGCTCGCATTTCGAGCGGTTCGCTGTCTCTTCTCTATCGCAATTGCTCGCTCCTGTGTCGATCCAGGCGATGTCTCCCCGAGATCTGCGCACTCCACTCGAGGGAGATATTGTCGTAATTGCCCCAAAATCGCTCTCTCAGTCGCTCGACGAGTTCTCGTCGTTCAGAGAAGGGCAAGGGTATAACGTCGAGCTTGTCCCAGTTGAGGATATCTACGCCAACTTCTCCGGAGGGCTCGTCGACCCGGTTGCGATTCGTGACTTCCTGAGATACAATTTCGAGAATTCCCCTTCGCCCCCAGGAGCTGTGCTGCTTGTCGGCGACGGCCATTATGACTTCAGAAACAATCTCGGTCGGAGCTCCGTCAACCACATCCCGCCGTACGTCGTGGACGGTGATTTCTCCGTGTCGGATGAGAATTACGCCGTGTTTGGAGACAGAGGCATACTCGACTCGGACTCATCGTATGGAACGGACAGAGGGGTAGACATGATGGTAGCAAGATGGCCGGTGAGAACGGAATCGGAGGTCGCGGCCTACATTGGCAAGCTGAAATCGTACGAAAGTCCGGACACTTACGGACCGTGGCGCAATCTCGTGACGCTTGTTGCGGACGACGAGTTTAAGTCCGAGCATAGCAAAACGCTTGAGGCAATTCACACGATCCAGAGCGAGATTTTGGCCAACGAGCATCTTCCCGAGGAAATCGACGTGCAGAAGATCTATCTTACTGACTACCCATTCGATTCATTCAATCAGAAGCCGAGGGCAAGAGCGAGAGTGATCCAGGCGATCAACGACGGATCTGTCTTGATCAACTACATCGGTCACGGGAGTCCCGATCTGTGGGCCGATGAGAGAGCGTTCTATTGGAAGGAAGATCTCTATCAACTCACAAACCGTGACAAACTCTCAGTCGTTTTCAATGCGTCTTGCTCGATCGGGCAATTCGACTCTCCGCTTCGTGAAGCGATGGCCGAAGAGCTGTTCAGGTATGCGGACGGCGGAGCAATCGCTACGGTTGCGGCGACAAGGCTCGTATTCTCCGATGACAACGCGAAGTTCGCTTACAAGGCATTTGATGTGATGTTCGGGGATGAGCCTTACACGCTCTGTGAAGCAGTGTTCGTGGCGAAGCTGCTCAGGCAAATTCCTGTCGGGGGGCCGATCGGCAACGATCGCAGCTATGTTGTGTTCGGTGATCCGCTGATGCGTTTCGGTATGCCTGCGCGAAGGATCATTATTGATTCCCTCAGCCCGTCCAGCCTGGCTGCGTTGGCGACCACGAGTGTCGGTGGCCACGTGGAAGTTGATGGCTCGGTAGAACAGAGTTTCAACGGAGAAGTGTACGTCACCGTGTACGATGCGAAGCGCGACAAACAGAAGGACCTTGGCGGCGGTTTCACTCTGGACTACAGCATGCCTGGTCCGCGCGTGTTTCGCGGGGCGGGCCAGATCGCAGGCGGTGAATTTCAGATGAGCTTCATAGTGCCCAAAGACATATCGTACGGCGAGAGCTCCGCGAGAGTCCTGGCATACGCTGCCAGTGCGACCGCTCAGGTGTCGGGCGGAATTGGTTCTGTGGAGATATCCGGCAGCAACCCGTCAATCACGGACACGACCGGACCTTCCATCGAACTCCGCTTCGTTTCAGGTGCGCCATTTGGAGGTGGTAGCCTAAGTACTGGAGGAAGACTACTACTGGGGTTGAATGACACATCAGGTGTCAACCTCTCCGGGGAAGTTGGACATGGCATCATAGTGAGTTTTGATGACGATCCTTTGTACGACGTGGACTTGACCGATCAATTTGTGTATTATGCGTCCAGCTATAGGTCCGGACAGGCTGAGTTCTCGGTGCCAGACCTGCCATCCGGAAGCCACAAGATGACTGTGAAGGCGTGGGACTCGGCTAACAACTCCGGCATGCGAGTCTATGACATATTCACTGGCGAACGCCCGGTTGTGAGCATTACCGCGATTATGAACTACCCAAATCCTGCCTCCGAAGACACGAGGTTTTCTTACTGTCTTTCGGAGCAGATGGATGACGTCTCCGTCAATGTCTTTACGCTGCGAGGCAGACTCGTACGAACTCTTCGAAGCTTGCCGTCGTCTCCCGGGTACAACATCTCGCCAGCGTGGGATGTCACCGATTTTAGAGGTGATAGGCTTGCAAACGGGGTCTATATATATAGAATAACGGCATCGGGGTCACAAGAGACAGAGGGTGCTGGAAGTTCCGTTCAAGGATTCGGAAAACTTGTTGTTATGAGATAGTATTCAGGAGGATTTATGCGTCGACTGGTCATTGTCGCACTGGCGGTGACATCATTGCTATTCGTGATACCATCAGTACTTCACGCGGGCGTATCGGACGCTGGAGTGCTATTTCTCAGGATTGCAGCCGGCGCACGCGCCGCAGGCATGGGCGAATCATTCGTTGCAATCGCCGATGATGCGACAGCGGCACACTGGAACCCCGCCGGACTCGGAAGCTTTCCATTGGCAAGTGAGTTTCATGAGGTCAGGCTTACGGACGACCGGGCGCTGAGGGAGAAAGCGGCAGCAGTACTCAACGGCGATCTGTCGGCTGACTACTCGGAGAAGATCGGCCAGTTTCTCTTCCGCAAGGACAACGTGGTGCGCGTCACGGACTCCGGTGAAGAAAGCTATATCGAACTCCCGAAGGACGAGGGTGTCCCCGTCGTCAGGTTTATTGCGATGAACGCACGACTCGATGACCGTGACTTGCTGAAAGAGGGCGTCAGGTCGGTCGCACGAGCCAACACCGGTGTATCGTATGACAAGATTGACTCCATGCGTCTTCGCTTGATAAGCCACCTTCCAGAAGGGCAGGTAGGCAAGATCAACCAGCTGTTTGAGGCGCTGATTGCAGACTGGCAGAACTTCCAGCTGCAGCCGGGATCCATTGACTTCCTCGATCAAAAGACTTCAGCAGTCCTTATGGACAATTCCATCTCGGAGGCTGAATTCGGAGAGATTGTTGAGACTTTAGTGAAGAGTCCAAGGCAGACGGTAGTGAAAAGCGTAAAGGTGCCTTACGATGCGCTCCTGGCGCTCTGGAAAGACTACTCGTTGCCTTGGGAACCTCAGATCCTGGATATCGCCTTGCTGCGAAACGATGTTCCTGAGGACAGCTACAGGAAGTACGACCTTTGGGCAATCACACCGAACGGCATCGTAA
>JAGVNY010000041.1 GCA_020053015.1 Candidatus Zixiibacteriota bacterium
AGATCGAATTGCAGCGTCTGCTCATACGATGCATCCGGATCGGGCACCACAACATCGTAAGGTCTGCGAGCACGGCCCTTCAGATAATCGATCGTCTTCTCGTCGGGCGGGACAATACCTGCTTTGGCTCCCATTTCGACAGACATGTTGGAGAAGACCATTCGCGAATCAAAGGACATCTCTTTGAGCGAACTCCCGTGAAACTCAACCGACTTGTACAGGGCGCCGTCTGCGCCGATCTTCCCGATTATCGCAAGAGTCAGGTCCTTTGTGGTAATGCCCTTTGGCAGTTTTCCGTTGAGTTGCATCTTGATGGACTCTGGGCAGCGGAGCCAGAGCTTGCCGGTAGCGAATACGACCGCCATCTCGGAGCGTCCAATTCCAGCACCGAAGGCTCCGAGAGCTCCGTAATGTGTCGTGTGCGAGTCTGAACCGACAGCGACAATGCCGGGAGTGATGTAACCCTCCTCTATCAGCACCTGGTGGCATATCCCGCGGTTGATGTCGAAGAAGTTCTTGATTCCCTGCTTCCTGACGAATTCGCGCACAGTCTTGTGGTTCTCTGCGTATTTCTCGTTGGCTGGGGGTGAGCAGTGATCGAGAACGATCACGTGAATGTCGGGATTTGCGGCTTTGTCCACGCCGATCTTATAGAATGTGTTCGAGATGTCAGCTGTGTTGTCATGCGACATCGCGACATCAGGGGCGATTTCAACTATTTCGCCAGGCACAACCTTCCGACCGGCTTTCATAGAGAATATCTTCTCAGCTATAGTCTGGCCCATTGAGGATCTCCTTCGTTGCAATGAATATACCTTCCGGCACCCAAACTGTCAATTTTCTTGGGAGCCGCAGCCATGCAAGTCTAACGACCGTTGAATCGAACTTGCTTCAAGAGGTTCCCGCTCGTATTGTAAGTTCAGCATGACTGCAATCCGTATGGTTCTGGTTACATCTGCCCTCGCCCCTCTTGTCCTCTGTCTGTGCGTCGGAAGCGGCGTCTGTGCAGATCTGTCACGACTGGACAGTCTGTACTTTGAGGCCGAATTCGCCTTGATAGTTTCCGAGTTAGGGGAGCTGCCGTGGGACGGACTGACAGCCGATCAGCAGATGCTTCTACTTGAGTGTCAGGCACGTACCGGAAACGGCTATACAGCGTTGCGGAAGCTCGAGGAGATCAGGATTGGCCATAGGAATTCGGCTGCGTGGGACGGAACAGCCGCTGCAGTTGCTCTCTCTATCGGGAGATTCAGGCTTGCTGACAGCTTGGCAGACTGTGCTTTGATTCGCGATCCAGGTAATCTTAGAGCGAGACTGACGAAAGCGATGCTCCTGCTGTATTCTCGCCGGTCTTCCCTGGCGCGGGATCTGATTCTCGAGATTCTCAAAATCGACAAGGCTTTCACCGAGCGGTTCTTGGTATATGAAATCGCTCACGAAGTACTATCGGCTGCCGGGGATTGGGGTGCATTGTCTGAACTCTGTGGGCTCTTGGCAAGAAGATATGCACATGATGGCAATCTCCCAGCTGCTGGCAATGCTCTCCGTGATTCCGCGATGTACGCCGGGATGACCGGCAATGTGTTTTACGTGGCGGAAGCGTCGGAGGATTTGATCGAGTTGCCCCTTGTCGATCTGCCGACACGCAGTTGGAGGAAATGCGTACTCCTCAATATGGAAGGCGAATCATACAGAGTGCTCATCGATACCGGCAACGAAGCGGGTTGGACGGTGTGCCACACAGACCTTCGGAAATGCCTGGTTTCAAGAAGGGGAGCGAACATACCCCTCTCATCTGGAGCAATACTTCGCAATCTGACCGGCTATCGGATCGTAACCGACAGTCTGAATCTTGGCAGCGCTGTCATCCGCAATGCACATGGAATCTCCTTTCAGAAACCGGACGGCGAGTTCTATGACGCAAATCTCAATCCGTTCTTCATCAGAAACCGCGTCGTGACGATCGACTACGTTGGAAGCAGGTTGATCTTTCGGACCAAAGATCGGTTCGAGTCCGATATTGCAGCTGACTCTTCGGAAGTCACCAGAGTTCCCTGCTACGGCTACAGATCGCCTCTTGTGCCGGTGACGATGAATGACAGTCTGTCCGCGATTGCGCTGATCGAAACAGGCGCCGACGACATCAGCATCCACGCTGACTTCACCGCACACTTAGGCGTTTCGTTGCAGGTTGCAGGTTCGTCAGATTCGCCCCAGTCAGCTCCCTTACCTTTTTCAATGGATGTAGGTGGAGCAGTCTTCGAGAGAGCCGGTGCACAGATCCGACCGGCCAGATTCAGAGACGAAATAACCGGGCTGTCTTACGATGTCATGATTGGTTCGGGAGCATTTGATCGGAAATACATCGTCTCATTCGATCCATTCGATCGGACCATGATACTACAAAGGTCTCCACTCAGGGACGGTCGCCGATAGCAAAGGAACAGACGATTCCGAGCTGTGTATTACAATGAGACAGACCGACGGGATCAACGGGATTGATCAGGACACAATGTTAGCGGAGATACGATATGAAGGAACATGAGATCAAGAAGGCGGTTCGCGAGGGTTATGCGGAAGTTGCACGTAAAGGGTCATCCTGCTGCGGAGGCTCATCATCTCTCATAGACTTAGCCGCAGGTCTGGGGTATTCGCAAGGGGAGCTTCGGTCTCTGCCCGATGGCGCGAATCTCGGCCTCGGATGCGGCAATCCGACTGCTCTTGCTTCGCTCAAGAAGGGTGAGGTCGTGCTCGATCTCGGCTCCGGCGGAGGGATTGACTGCTTTCTTGCCGCAGGGCGTGTCGGGCATGAAGGTCGGGTGATCGGTGTGGACATGACTCCGGAGATGCTTGAACGAGCGCGCGCGAATGCCGCTCGCGATGGCTACTCAAACGTTGAATTCAGGCTCGGCGAAATCGAGAATCTCCCTGTTGCAGATTCGTTTGTAGATGCCGTAATCTCGAATTGCGTCATCAATCTGTCTCCGAGAAAGGACCGCGTCTTCTCGGAGGCTTTCAGGGTTCTGAAACCGGGTGGAAGGCTCATGGTCTCGGATATAGTCCTTACGAAGGAGCTGCCGGATTCCGTCAAGAACTCAGTTTCGGCATACGTCAGCTGTATCTCAGGTGCAGTCCTGAAAGGCAGTTATCTGGCGCTCATTTCCGACGCCGGGTTTGTTGATATATCAGTCGTCTCTGAGGCCACATATTCTGCGGACTGTCTGCCATCAGCGCATGCCGAAGCTGCTGCTGTTGTCAGCCACAGTGATCAAGGCGAAGCGGATGAATACGGGAATTCAGTATTGAGCATAAGTGTCTTGGCAGCGAAGCCAAAATCTGGCGCCTGATCAAGGCGCTCCGGTGATCCCGATTGACCTTGCGAATTGTCAGCGATGGTGCGATATTGCCCTGCAACTGTTTTCGGCGACTGAATGAGCACAACAGACCTCGGCGCCAGACGCTCCGCACTTCTCGTTTTCACGCTGTCATCGTTTCTCACTCCTTTTATGGGCGCATCTGCTAATGTGGCCATGCCTTCGATCGGGCGCGAATTTGCTGTCGATGCCGTTGTTCTTAGCTGGATCGCGACTTCGTTTCTGCTTGCCGCTGCGGTCTTTCTCGTACCGTTTGGTCGCCTCGCAGATATCTATGGACGGAAGAAGATATTCACGATTGGTATTTCGGTCTACACGCTCCTCTCTTTCCTTTCGGGCATCTCCACATCGGCAACGATGCTCATAGTATTCCGCGCGCTACAAGGCGTAGGCAGCGCGATGATTTTCGGAACAGGGATTGCGATTCTCACTACTGTCTTTCCCGCCAGCGAGAGAGGGCGAGTGCTCGGAATAAGCACCGCGGCAGTCTATCTCGGTCTCTCGCTCGGACCGTTCGCCGGTGGACTGATGATCGAGCACTTCGGATGGCGAAGCATCTTCCTCGCAAATCTCCCGGTCGGTCTCTTCATCTTAGCGCTTGTGGCCTGGAAGCTGAAAGGCGAGTGGGCGGAAGCAAGAGGGGAAAGGCTCGACTATCTCGGCTCAGGCATCTATGCGGTGTCACTCGTGTCGATCATGTACGGATTCACTCGATTACCTGGTCTGCTCGGATGGGCTCTGCTTGCACTCGGAGCGGTCGGTATGGTCGTCTTCGTAAAATGGGAAATGCTAACGAAGAGCCCTGTGATGAACATGGATCTTTTTCGGAAGAGCCGGGCATTCACGTTCTCATCACTCGCGGCCTTGATCAACTATGCTGCCACGTTTGCGGTTTCTTTCTTGCTCAGTCTGTACGCGCAGTACATAAAGGGTCTTACGCCGGAACAAGCAGGTGGCCTGCTTGTCGCACAGCCGATTGTCATGGCCCTGTCTTCTCCGCTGGCAGGGCGGCTTTCCGATCGCATCGAGCCGAGAGTGGTCTCGTCAGTGGGCATGGGCTTGGTTGCAGTGGGACTGGCGATGCTTGTGGGCATTGGCATGCAGACATCAGTTCTGTATCTCGTTGCCAGTCTTATCGTTCTCGGCCTCGGATTTGGGCTGTTCTCATCACCGAATACTAATGCCATAATGAGTTCCGTCGAGAGACGATACTACGGAGTAGCCTCCGGCGCAGTCGGAACAATGAGGCTGACCGGACAGATGCTCTCGATGGGTATTGCGACTCTGATATTCGCTGTCAATATCGGTCGGGCACAGATCACTCCCGATGTCTATCCGCAGTTCATGAAGAGTCTTCGGATCGCCTTTGTCGTATTTGCCTGTCTGTGCTTTCTCGGCGTGTTTGCATCTCTTGCGCGTGGAAACGTAAGAGATAATCATTCGAACGAACGCTCTTGACTTCGTATTGCATCGAGCTTACACTTCGGCGGTAGTTGAAGATGGACTGCATGGAATGCGCCCTGCTAAAGCACTTGAGGCGATCAGGGCAACTGAGGTGACGTATGGCTAACGATCTGAGATTCAATATCGGCGACAAGAGGTTGGCATACAACGGAGCAAAGGAAGTCCGAAAGTATGCGCCCAATAACGTTGTCGCATATAATGAGCGGCATCATTCTCTGATGGAGAAGTATTCGCTTAAGCTTGTCGACAACAGCGTCACGACAATCGGGAGCGAAATCAATAACAAGTCAAATCTCGGCGCCCTGCGAAATCGGCAATTGCGGGAATCGATCCACCTGTCCGCCGCGCTTTCGGCAGTAGCCGTCGGGCTGACAGGTTTCGGGAGCTGGAAGAATATCCCCAAGGAATCTCAATCCAAAGACCTCAAGAACGAGCTGAAGAGGGCAAACGACAGAACCGCGGCTCAGGTAATGGCTGAGGTCCTTCAGACTGCGACCGAATCACTCCCGGTGGGCGAGGAAGTAGTCATCGAATCGACAATCACCGAAGGTGTCCGCGTTAAACCGGGAAAGGAAGCCGGTGGCAATCCGACCATCGCCGTGGGCGCGCTATTCGGCAAGAAGGAGCATCGCGCCACGTACGGTCTCAGGATGCCCGAGAGCGTGACACTTCTCTCGATGGGCAACGACGTCGTGGAAGGCACCGGGAAATCTGTAGAAGGTCTCCACTCCAGCATGACGGCGCTATTCGTCACGGAATCCGGCGTGAAACGCCACCTTCCTGACATCTACGTGCAGCGATGGATGGCTGGCGCGAATTTCGAGGAGTTCAACCCCCGCGAAGCAAGCACTATTGAGGCGGCACAGGTGATCGCAGCGGCCTACGGCGTATCGAATCTCAGCGAGTTGTCATCGTACTTTCTGGATCGCGAGCGCCATTATCTCGCTATGGACAGACTGAACGAGGCTGGCATCTCCACCCCATTTGACAAAGATGGCGACCTTTTTCCCGGAATCCTGCTGGGCCTTGAAGGTCTCAAGTTTCCCGATGGGCGCGGGCTCTCGTCAATGATAGGCGAGATTGGCGGTTCCGCAGAATGGGCTGTCGGTGTGCTGCCGCTGATTTGGCGCGGAGGGCAGGCGATAGGGATGCTCACCAGCCAGTCGGCTCTGACCACTCCGGGTCTCACTCCCGAAAAGATTTGGAGTGAGAGGTTTCACTATACTGAAGATGAGTTCATCCAGATTCAGGACGGCCGGTTTGAGCAGAAGCCTTACTTCACCATTAAGGACATCATGGAAGATCCGTTTGCTGGCGGCGTAGCGGCATTCGGCGCAATCTCGGACAACTACTTCATGCCCGATATGAAGGGCGTGAGCTTTGACCGGAATACCAATCAGGTCACCGTAAACACATTCACAGTCAACTCGCTTGGTCTGATGGAGCTGTGGACTATGACTTTCGCCTGCGTCGACGGTATTGACAATACTATCGCGAGAATGCGATCGCCCAAGGACCTGCTCGCCGAATTGCGCGGTAAGCCGTTGCTCGACAAGATATCCGACCTGCTTGCGGACCAGAACGCTCGCAAACGGTTCCGCATCTTCTTCAACAATGAGTACTATCCCGCCCTGATTCCTATTCGGGACAAGATGGTGCTGCTTCACAGGACTATCGAAGGACTGATTCAGAGAAAAGCGTTGGGAGAAATCGACCGAGAAATCACGAGCATAGTCGAAGCGGCGGCTCCCGAGTGGTTCATATCGTCGGACAGGTGAGAGTTAGTTCATGAGGAGAGCGCGTTTCTCACTGCCTGTGCGACTTGTTCCCAGATGAACCGATGGTGATCAGCGTTTGAGTGTCTGTTGGTTTTCAGTTCCAGAATCGTGCTTGTCCCTGCAGACACAGCCTCTGAGAGACTGGATCGAAAGCTGCTCTGAGTCCTCGATTCAACATAATGAACTCCAAACATCGCGGCGACCTTCTCGAATTCATAGTCATGCCGCACTGCGAAGTACTTTTCGAAACAGTCGTGCTGTTTGATCCCCGGCAGGAATTCGAATATTCCGCCACCGTGGTTATTCACGATAACGACGATCACAGGAATCTCCGAATTCGCGACCAGCGACAGCGAATTCAAATCGTGAAGCATGGCGAGATCGCCCACGATCGCAACTGTAGGAACGCCGAGCCCTATTGCGAATCCACATGCGGTGGCGACTGAGCCATCTATTCCGCTTGCTCCGCGGTTCACGCAGAGTCTCAGTGGTCCGTCGCAGACAACACCACAGCCATCGGCATCGCGTATCGGCATGCTGTTTCCGAGGAGAAGCCCGAACCCGCTGGGAATGGCGCTGATCAAGTTGAGTGCGATCGCTAATTCGTTATCGAGATCGTCGGACAGCGAAGTCGCTATCGCGCGTTCTGCTGCAGCGTCTGCGCGCATCGCCAGATTCAGGTACTGCTCCGAGCCAGAAGTCGTGGCAAGGGACCTACAGAAGGTAGCGGGTTCCATGTCGATACGGATTGAGACCATGTGCAGCGGATCGAATCTCCGAGGAGTGCTGTTGATCTGCACATAATCGCAGCCTGCGCAACTGAGGTACTGAAGCAACGGCTTTGACACGATGGCGCCGCCGAGATGGACAATCAGATCGGGAGTGAGCAGTTCGGCTGTGCGGGAATCTCGAAGAAACGCGTCATATCGGGTGACCAGATTCTGCGACCGAGCGCCACAGAAACGCAGACCTGAGGAAACGCAGGCCATGATCGGCGCTCGGATGTCCTCGGCAAACCTAAATATCGATCTGACATCCACATCGACGCCGAGCTGGCCGGCAACAATCAGGGGTTTCTTTGAGTCCGATAGAAGCTCCTGTACTTGGGGAAGAGCGGATTCCGAAGAAAGTGTCTCCGGAAGTCGATGAGTTGTGAACGGCGCGCTGATGCCCCTCCAGCGTTCGACCGCCTCGCTGAGGATGACATACGGTTTGGCCGATTGCTCGGGTGCGAGCGGTTCATCGAACTGACAATTGATCTGAACCGGTCCCGGTGGGTTTCCCAGAGCGTGGGAGATCGCCTGATCCACCGCGGCCAGCGCCGATTCGACTGGAGTGTCCGGAGACGGCACAGACAGATCGGTTGCCCACTTCACGAATTTGCCGAAGATACCAACCTGATCGATCGTTTGATTAGTGCCTGTGCCCCTGAGATGAGCGGGTCTGTCCGCGGTCAACAGAAGAAGGGGCGTTTCAGAGTAGTGAGCTTCTACGACAGCTGGCAGGTAATTGGCCACTGCCGTTCCGGACGTGCAAATCAGCGCTGCTGCTTGTCCGGTAGCTTTGGCATAGCCGACGGCGAAGTAGCATGCTCCGCGTTCGTCGAAGTGAACTTTGGAGTTGACCGACCGGTTAGCTGAGGCCGCGAGCACGAGCGGCGTGTTGCGGGAACCTGGAGATATGCAAAATTGGGTTATCCCGTTTCGGACAAGTTCTTCTACCAGAATCTCCGCCCAAAGGCTCTGGAGTTCCTCCTTGCTCAAGCACTGACCCCGCCGAGAATCCTAAGGTGCGGCGCGATCTTGCGCTCGAGTTCATCCCACTCGTTATCGGGATCCGATCCCAGCACAATTCCGGCCCCGGAGTAGAGGCTGAGGCCGGTGCTGGAGACAACAGCCGATCGAATCGAGACTGAGAAATCGGCAAACCCCTGCGTCATGACACCGAATGGCGCAGCGTACCACCCTCTGTCGAAAGGCTCAATCTGCCTGATAATCTGCAGTGCTTTCTCGCGCGGATAACCTCCGACGGCGGGCGTCGGATGAAGTTGAGAAACGACGTCTGCAATGCCGACTTTGTCCCGCAATCTCCCTCGAATCTCAGATCTGAAGTGCGCGAGATGTTCCAGAATGAGCGGAGATCGCGGCTCCGTCACTTGGGCGTCATCGCACAGTATCCTCATTGCTTCAAGCGCGAATTCCTCAACGAGTCCGTGCTCACGCACCTCCTTGTCCGTTATCGCTGATGCTGATGCTTCGCAAGCGTTTGTTCGAGAGGATGTTCCCGCGACTGCCTCGGTGATGAGCGTGTTCCCAGATAGCCTGAACAGCCTCTCGGGGCTCGCTCCGAGGAATGCCCCACCGTGATCAAACTCAACCATGAATCCGAAGCACCGGCCTGTCTCTGAGGCAAGAGATGAGTAGAGCGCAATTGGGTCAACCTCATCCGATAGCTTGAAATCGGTTCGCCTTGCCATTACGATCTTGCGAACTTCGTTCGATCCGATGCTCGACAGACACAGTGTTACGTTGTCTCGCCATTGACGAACGTCCGGTGTATCTGTTCTCGCACCAATCTCCGTGCTGAATGCGCCCACAGGACCGATACATGGACTGTACGTTTGCTTGGCTTGCTCGCAGAAATCTTGAAGCTGTTCTGCTGTCGTATCCTCGGCGACCGGCGTTGCAACGACATGGAAGTACTTACTGCCTATGCGAACGAGGGCCGAATCGGGAACGACAAACCATGCGGCCGGGAAGCTCTTCCATTGCCTTCCGACTCCTCGATTGCGGTCAAACCGAAATCCACCGACGAAGAACGGAGCTTGCTCTCCGCAAGCTTCAATGATCTGCTCGACAGATTTGATGAAGCCAATCGGATCGACACCGTGGTCTCTCGAATCAAGGGTTACCACGGTGCCTGCTCCCGCTATTTCGAAGTCATTCTCTCTTGACGACCAGTAGACGCGCGGCAGTTCAGGTTGGCTGTGTAGCCATCCGAGGACATGGATCGGCGAAACCTCGCGGCTGAACAGCATTGGCAGAGCTGGCATCCGATCATTGAGCCTGGCTCTTATCAACTTCAGCCGGTCTGCGAGGCAGAGGTCAGATGAGCCAAGTCTTTGGAAAGAGGCAGCTGTTTCAAGTTGCTGTGACGAGAGCACCATTGTGTACTTTCTACCTTTGTTGAATCCGTTTGAGACCGCGGAGTAGCTCGTCAAACTGCTCAAATGAAAGCGCCTGACGACGGTCAGAGAGCGCCTTTGACTGTTCTGGATGGACTTCAATCATCAATCCATCAGCGCCTGCCGCCGCAGCTGCGACAGCGAGCGGAATCACAAGATCGCTATCACCCGCCGCGTGCGATGGATCTGCGATAACCGGCAGACCGGACAGCTTCTTCGCAATGTGTATTGCAGCAACGTCAAGTGTATTCCTGGTTCTCGGCTCGAATGTCCGGATGCCGCGCTCGCACAGGATTACGGAGTCATTGCCGCCTCGGGACACATACTCAGCGGCCTTGAGCCA
>JAGVNY010000216.1 GCA_020053015.1 Candidatus Zixiibacteriota bacterium
ACTGCTCCAAATACCCGGTTCAGGAAGGAGCGCCTCGTTTGCTAACATCAGAATGTGTGAAAATAGGGTTTTTCAACACTCCCGTGCGCCGGAATGACATTACCGAAGCCTAATACGCCGGTTTGATCCCTTCGGCTTCGAGGATTCGGGGAATCTCGAGGAAGGTTTTCGCCGGATGCGCGCCCGCGTCCTCGAGGGCTTTGAGCTTGGTCTTCGCCGTGCCCATATTCCCCTCGACAATCGCGCCTGCGTGTCCCATCCGCTTGCCCGGAGGCGCAAACACGCCGCCGATCATGCAGATCACCGGTTTCTTCATACGAGAGATAGTATCTTTCGCGATCTCTTCGTACACTCCGCCGATCTCACCACACATGACAACCGCCTCGGTCTCCGGATCTTTCTCGAACAACATCAGAATATCATCGAATGTCGAGCCGAGAACAGGATCGCCGCCCAGCCCGACGCACGTCGTTTCGCCATAGCCGGAGCGGGTCAGCGTGTCAGCGACATAGTATGTGATCGAGCCCGAGCGGGACACTGTGCCGATCTTGCCGCGTTTGAATGCGATGTCGGGCATGATGCCGAGATTCGCCTGACCGGGAGAGATGATCCCCGGTGTGTTGCCGCCGAGCACTATTGTGCCGTATCGTTTGGCCTCTTTCCTAATCGCCATCATATCGAAGATAGGGATGTGTTCGGGAATCACCACGACGTGCTTGATGCCAGCCCAGATCGCTTCGATGGCTGCTTCCCGAACAAACTGCGCGGGAAGGAATATCACCGAGATATCAGCGCCTGTAGCATCAACCGCGAATTCGACCGTATCGTACACCGGCACACCTTCGACGATCTCGCCGCCCTTACCGGGAGAGGTGCCGCCCACTATCTGCGTGCCGTATTCGATCATTCGCTTTGTATGGAACTGCCCCGCCGTGCCGGTAATGCCCTGAACGAGCACTTTCGAGTTCTTGTCAACAAGGATTGCCATTACCGTGCCTCCTCTGCAGCAAGCTCGACCGCGCGGCGAGCGATATCCTCGATCGGAGTTTCGATTCCGTGAGCCTCGATATCCTGAAACAGCTCGGGGCTTTCGGCTTTCGCTTCTTCAAACAGGCGAACGCCCTCCTCCCACTGGTTGCCCGTCATGCGCATTACCATCGGCTTCGAGAGGCCATGATTCTTGAGGAACATGATCACGCCCTTAGCGAAATCATCGCAACGGGAAATCCCGCCGAAACGAGCGCCGAAGATCGCTTTGACAGCAGGGTTGTCGTCGAGCAGCTCCAGCATTTTCGCGAGCCGCTCCGGTGTCGGCCCCCCGCCGGAATCCATGAAGTTGGCAGGTTTGCCGCCGTAATAGTTGATGAAGTCGATTCCCATGATTCCGAATCCTGCGCCTCCGGGGAACATGCCGATATTGCCGTCGAGATCGAGGTACGGGATGCCGTTCTCACGCGCGAGTTTCTCGCGTGGAGTCATCTCGCCCTCTTCATGCCGCTTCTCGATACCCATCTTCACAAGATCCGGATGACGGAACAGCGCGTCGTCGTCCAGGGATATTCTCGCGTCGGCAGCGATCAACTCGCCCTCTTCTGTCTCGACAAGCGGGATGATCTCGGCCAGCTTGCAGTCGTACTGCTTGAAAGTCCTGTACAATCCCGAGATGATGGCAGACGCTTGTTTCAACCGCTCCTTGCGGAACTTCAACTGCAAACCGAGACCGTAGGACTGAAAGCCGTACATGTTCTCGTCGATTTCGAAGCTCTCCTTGAAAACCTTGTCCGGATTCTTCTTGGCGAACTCCTCGATGTCCACGCCTCCGGTGGGCGACCCGATAAAGACGATTCTGTATCTCGCGCGGTCGATGGTCACGCCGAGGTAGTACTCACGCCTGATATTGAGAAGCGGGTCGACGAGAATCCTCTCGACAGGAAACCCTTTAACGGTCGATCCAAAGAGATCCTCAGCGACGTCGACTGCCTGCTCGGGAGATTCGACCTTTTTGATACCGCCGGCTTTCCCCCTGCCGCCGGAGAGTATCTGCACCTTGAGCACACCTTTGCCTTCGAAGTTGAGAACCGCATTCCTCACTTCAGCGGGAGTGGAGCAGAGTACTCCCTGAGTCACCGGAATCTTGTTGTTCGCAAAAAGCTGCTTAGCCTCGTATTCGAACAGCCGCATCCATATCTCCTTTCTTCCGGCCCGCTCACCACAGGATGGCGCGATGTGCGGCTCCGCCGCCGCGGACTATCGACGTTCCTTCTCGATAGCGCGTATGACTTCAAACAGAATATCGAGACCCTGATCGACAGTCTCCTTCGCTATTGACAGCGGCGGGAGAATGCGAAGCGTGTTCTGGCCGGCCGTCAACATCATCAGACCTTTCCTGAAGCATTGCATCATGATGTCATTGGCAAGCTTGGGAGCGCGCTCGCGCGTCTCTCTATTCTTTACGATTTCTATTCCTATCATCAGACCCCGCCCGCGTACGTCGCCCACTATCTCGGAGGTGCACTGAAATTCAAGCAGGCGGGTCATGAAGTACTCGCCCATCAGGCGCGCGTTGTCGAGCAGCTCGTTCTCGATGATGTCCAACGTTGCAAGCGCTGCAGCGCATGAAACCGGGTTTCCTCCGAAAGTCGTGGAATGCGCGCCTCGTTCCCAGTTCATGATGTCCGCTGAAGCGACTGTCGCTCCGAGCGGCAACCCTGACGCGATTCCCTTGGCAATCGTGACTATGTCCGGCGCAACGCCGAAATGCTCGATGCAGAACCATTTGCCGGTTCGCCCCATACCGGACTGGACCTCATCAGACACGAACAGGATGCCGTACTTCTCGCACATCTTCTTGATCTTGGGGAAGTAGCCCTCGGGCGGTACGACATATCCACCCTCGCCCTGGATCGATTCGACGAAGAAAGCTGCCACCTCCTCAGCAGGACAAACCTGTGCGAAGTAGATTTCCTCTATCATATCCGCACACTGCAGATTGCACGACGGGTATTTCAGGTTTATCGGGCAGCGATAGCAATAAGGGTAGAATACATGCGTGACGCCGGGCATCATCGGGTGGAAATGAAGCCGCTGGTTCTTCTTCGACGCGGTCAGCGAGACAGCGCCGATAGTTCTGCCGTGAAAGCTGCTGATATATGCAATGAAGCGACTCCGCTTGGTCGCGTATTTGGCGAGCTTGATCGCGGCCTCGACCGACTCTGTGCCCGAATTAGTGAAGAACGTGCGTTTGTTTTCGTCGCCTGGTGTTATCTGAGCGAGCTTGTGAGCAAGCCGTCCTGTCAGGTCATGGAAGAAGTCGGCGGTGGCGAAGTGCAGTCCGCGCTCAGCCTGAGCCTTTACAGCTTCGACAACCCTCGGATGGACGTTCCCGGTGGAGCAAACGCCGATACCTGCGTGAAAATCGACGAAGCAGTTGCCGTCAGCGTCCCACGTGTAGCAGCCCTCCGATCTTTCGAGGACAGTCGGGAAGATTCTCGTATATGATTGAGACACATACTTCTCGTCTTCAGCTATCAGCTTGCGGCTATTGGGGCCGGGAAGCTCGGTCACTATCTGGGGCTTATGTATTGCGGCCATGACAGTCTCCTTTCTATCTGATTAGCACCTTGTGAATAACGACTATTCCAACTGGAGACGGCAAGGTGGCTACAGCTGGCTCTTGTAGTAAGACTTTGCCAGCATTTGCATCAGATAGAAGCTCATAACGCCACTCGCACCTGAGGGCACACCTTACACCACTGTCCGCGATGCAACAGGTCACCCCGGATGCTCGGATCAATCTATTCTTCCAGATGCAAAAGTCAACCCGATTCTGAGCTTTGTCTTCAGTAGAGTCGAGGTGCAGAAGGTGGCGGTTTGACGCTGCAAAACTCCGTTTCTTTGCTTAAGTTGACTCAGAAGAAACTCGTCGTCCAATAATGGCTTGACACTCACTATCACTGCTGCTATACTCAGCCCTGGGTTGCATTCGATTGGATTGGAATTTCTTTCGCTTTGGTGTGATTGATGCACATTGTATGTGTTTCCCGTGGAAGTCAAAGCAAAGGCGCCGAATTCGCTGAGAGGCTCGCATCCAACCTCGGTTGTGAGTGCCTAAGTCGAGAATCTTTGCTTGAAGAAGCCACTGAACAGGGTATTCCCATCGGGAAGTTGGAAACGGCCATCCTGAAGCCACATACATTTTCTGACCGTCTCCTCCGGGAGCTTGATCACTACAAAGCGTTGGCTACATCGATACTGTGCGAGAAAGCCCTGCAGCGAGATATTGTCTACCATGGCAGAACCGGTCATCTGCTGTTCCCCGGCGTTGAGCACATTCTCAAGATCAGGGTGGTCGCCGACATGGAATATCGCATTCAATCCGTCATGGACAAACTGGGGCTGTCCAGGAAGAAGGCGCAACGCTACGTCGAACAGGTCGAGGATGACAGGAGAAGATGGGCCAAGAGATTTTATAACGTCGACTGGGACGTTTTCACGTTGTATGATGCCGTGCTGAATCTGAGCCAGATGGGCGCCGATAACGCCGCTTCGGCAATGTGCGCTATGGCGCAGCTGCCTGAATTTCGGGCAACACCGGCATCAATCAGCAAGCTCAAGGACCTCAGCGTGGCGGCCAAAGCCAGGCTTCTCTTCGCGAGAGATCGAAGGACGAGCCAACTCGGAATCAAAGTACGATCGAGCAACCAGATTGTCTATGTTACATATCTCGGCCAGGAAGTAAAGGATCCCAGTCTCCTTGTGGATGTGCTGAAGGGGCTGGAAGACGCAAGAGAGATTGTATGCACCGAAGCAGCAACCAACATTCTGTGGATTCAAGAGACTTTTGACGTACGCGACGAATCCTACGGCAGGATCGTCTCCCTAGCGAACACCTGGGACGCAGCTGTCGAGCTAATCAAAGTGGCGGAATGCTACGAGGGTGAAGTTCCGGCCGGTGAATCAGTCGAGGACTCGAGCGAGAACGAAGACTGGCGCAAGACCGGAATCATGGACGAAGGTAACGAGCAACGCGGCAATGAGCCGGCAGATATGTCGCAGGTACACATGCGATTGGTCAACGACGGTCGAGCGGGCGGGAGAAGACTTGTTCAGTGTTCTCGCAAGGCGCTGTTAAGTGCGGTTGACCGATCGGTTAGTTATCGCCTGGTTGTTTTCGACAATGTCTTTCTGAACAGAGAGGCCGCCGTCCGGAAGCGGCTTCGCCGTGAATGGACTCACTTTCTTTCTGAGTCTCTAAGACTTCCTGTCATGGGGATGGACGAAATAGACGCGAGGTATCATTTCGGCAAGAAGCAGCTTATCCAGTTAGCGGTTTTCGGTCTGTTGTCTGCTATTGCGGTATATCTGGTGTTCTCCTTCGACACTGAAGTACTTTCTTTGCTGTCTCGGGAAGGCACGGCCGCTCGTGTGTTATCTGCAGCAGGCATTCTTCTGTTCGTCTCCTTCTTCGCTTTCGTGTATGGTTCGGCTGCAAGGTTGCTGCTGAAGATGATTGGGCTTGACTGACGGGAGCACAGATTATGGGTGATTTGTTCATAGCACTCGACTTCGGAAGTTATCTGCAGGTTGTGATGCTCGGCTTCATCGGAGGTGTGCTCAGCGGATTCATAGGAAGCGGCGGGGCTTTCTTCATGACGCCTGGCATGATGAATCTCGGTGTTCAGGGGGTTGTTGCAGTCGGTACAAACATCACACACAAATTCGGCAAAGCAATGATGGCCTCAAAGCGTCATGCAGAGCTCGGAAATGTAGATAAGAAGCTGGGTATATTCTTGCTGATAACTTCGCTGATAGGAATCAGACTGGCGGTGTGGATCAGCTCATACCTTTTCGGCATCAGCGACTCACATGACGTCCAGGGAGTGGCCGCTAATCTGTATATCAGCGTCGTCTTCATCGTGCTGCTTTCACTTGTATCACTGTCAGTGCTTCGTGATTCTCTGTCCCGAAGAGCCGACGATGACGAAGGACCGTCAAAGAGAATATCCACATATTTATCGAAACTCCGTCTGTTTCCGATGATCCATTTTCCAGTTGCAGACGTCAGGGTGTCGCTTTGGATCATACTTGCTGTTGGGCTCTTGACCGGCTACCTCGCCGGAACTATCGGAGTGGGAGGCTTCATCGGTGTGCCGGCAATGATATACGTTTTCGGAGTCCCAACAGCTGTAGCTGCTGGAACCGAACTTTTCCTCGCGATGTTTATGGGCGCTTTCGGGGCAATCAATTACGCGCTTGAGGGATTCGTGGATATACGTCTGGTGCTGCTTCTCTACCTCGGATCGCTAATGGGTGTATATGTTGGTGCTTACGGGACTAAAGTAATCAAAGAGGGCATGATCAGGCTCGTCACCGGGATAATGATCCTGCTCTGCGTCATAAGCCGTGCAATCGCAGTTCCAATTTACCTGGGGCAGCTAAACATCCTGAGCGTAGTGGATCCGGCGTA
>JAGVNY010000180.1 GCA_020053015.1 Candidatus Zixiibacteriota bacterium
AAGTCGATTGTCGCCACCAAGAAACATGGCAAGATGGGGAACGTGGACGTCAAGATGGGGCTCCTTTCGATAATTGGATCAGTGATCGGAGTCGAGGTCGGCGCGCAGAACGTCATGTGGCTCACCTCAAAAGGTGTAGCCGGCCCGGTAATACGATACTCCTACATGGTTCTTCTGTTCGGCCTTGGAATCTACATGCTCTATGACTATCTGACCAAGGACAAGCGCCTTGCCAAGAAAGAGCTGAAGATGCAGGGAACATCGGAGGCTCCGAAGAAAAGCAAATGGAATATCGCGCCGATGATCAGCTTCCCGGTCTCAGGCGTCACAGTTTCATTGTGGGTGGTCCTTGCCGTGTTCTTCATAACTGGCTGGCTGTCAGGATTTCTCGGTGTGGGCGGCGGCTTCATACGTATGCCGGCGTTGATATACCTGATTGGCTGCCCAACGGCGATCGCCGTCGGAACTGATTTGTTCAGCGTGGTGTTCACCGGAGCCTATGGCTGCTTCACATACGCGCTCAAAGGTCGCGTGGAGATCATGGCTGCGCTCATAATGCTCGTTGGCGCGTCGATTGGGGCGCAGATCGGCGTTACCGCAGTCCGATACGTGCACGGCTATGGCATTCGACTTCTGTTCGCAATTATGATCATGCTCGCCGGAGCTTCGGTGGCGCTCAAGCAGATGGATGTCACCATCGTCGCTGCATATACTGTGATGGCGGCGGCTCTTGGCATGTGCGCGGTCATCGTATTCCTCATGATACGCGGCTACAAAGCCGAAAGGACTGAGAAGACTGCGCCATAGGCAGCCAGATTATGGGTCTGTTCAGCCGGATGTTTGGCGCTCGAAGGCGGGGACGCCTCAACGTGCTTTCCCAGGCACGCGCCAAATTCTCGATCTTTCGCGAGCTACTTGATCAACATTACAGCGCCCTCAAGACCCTTAGCGCGTTCGAAGAGAACCACAGAAAGGGACCCGCTCCTGATGCCCTGACGGTGTGGAATGAATTCGTGGTCATTCAGCAAGAAGTCGGAGGACTAATAGACCGAATGATCGCTCTCGGGGGAAACGATTACAAAACTCTTCATGCGCAGCTCCGTAACATCGTTCACACAATCGAAGGCCTGCTTCCGAGCTCTCCACGGCCTGAGCGAACATTCTTCACTGTGTCGCTCGACTCGGTTGGACGAGAACACGCGAATTCGTTCGGTACCAAGGCAGCCAACCTCGGGGAGATGAGATTCCGGATGAAGGCGCCCGTCCCCGACGGCTTTGCGATTTCGGCCTGGGCATACAACCACTTCGTCGAGGCCAACAAGATCCAGGACAGAATCAACAGGCTGCTCGCCAACGTGCGCATCTCGCGGTACTCAGACCTCGCAGCAGTCAGCGACGACATTCGGGAGATGGTGAACTTTCGATCTGTTCCTGATGACCTTGCCGATGCAATCCTTAGATCGTTCGATGCGCTTTCTGCACGCTGTGGCGGAACAGGCTTCGCTCTGAGATCAAGTGCAATCGGTGAAGATACGTCGACCACGTTTGCGGGACAGTACGTGACCTATCTGAACGTGAAACGAGACAACCTCCTCGACCGATACAGAGACATTCTCGCAAGCAAGTTCACCCCATCTGCCATCTATTACCTTCTGCGCCACTCTCTTGCCGAAATGAACCCTGCAATGGGAGTCGTTTGCATGGAGATGGTAGATTCTGCCGCCAGTGGCGTAGTCTACACCGCCGACCCAACCAGACCCGGCGAATCCCGCATAGTGATCAATTCCATCTATGGGCTCGGCTCATATCTCGTTGACGGCATCATCACACCCGACGTCTTTGTTCTTTCGCGGCCGGGCGGAGATATTTTGTCACGAGAGATCGCGAACAAGCAACTGAAGCTCGTCCTCAACCCTGAGGGCGGAGTCTCGGAAACAGATGTGCCGATGGCCGAACAGAAATCGCAATCTGTGTCGGACGAGACCCTTCGACTCATAGCCGATTACGCGCTCAAAGTCGAAGGCCACTACGGTAACCCGCAGGACATAGAGTGGGCGATTGACTCGACCGGGGATCTCTACTTCCTTCAGGCGCGACCGCTGAAGCTCACTAAACCGGGAGCCAAGGTCGAGATTCCATCGGACGTTCGTCCATCGATTCTCCTTGAGGGCGGCACGACAGTTTGCGGGGGAGGCGGCGCAGGCGCGGTCTTTCACCTGAAGGGAACTTCTGACCTCGGCACGGTTCCTGACGGATGTGTGCTTGTCGCCCAGAATCCATCGCCCAGACTTGTCTCAGTAATGCACAGAATCAGCGCACTGGTTACCGCAGTGGGCGGTACCGCCAGCCACCTCGCAACGCTCGCACGTGAAGTATCACTTCCGACTGTAGTCGGAATGCCAAAGGCATCGGAGCTTCACCAGGGCCACCTTGTGACGGTCGACGCCGGGCGAGGAGTCATCTATGATGGGAGCCATCCGGAGTGGATTTCAAAAGCGGAGAGCGCTGACGGACCTGATTCATCGCCTGATGTAGAAGCCGTTCGCCAGATGGTGGAGACCATTACCCACTTGAGCGTGATTCACCCGGGCGATCCCGCTTTCAAGGCCGAGAATTGCAGGTCGCTGCATGATATCATAAGATTCATTCACCAGAAATCGATGGATGAGATTTTCTCTGGATTGAAGGGAACGAGCCACAAAGATGACATCGGCTTGAAACTGAAAACGAAGATCCCGCTCGTTGTGAACCTGATCTACCTCGACCGAGATTTCAACGCCGACAACACGCGATGGATTGCCGATGATGCAGTTCAGGCGCCGCCGATGCAAGCTTTCTGGGACGGAGTGAATGAAGAGGGGTGGCCGTCCCGACCTATCCCTGCCGATGTAAAGGGATTCCTCGCGGTGGTCGGCGCCAACGTCAAGGAAGGCCACACGCCGGAGTTCTCCGAGAACAGCTACGCGTTCCTCAGCGAGGAGTTCATGCTTCTGAGCCTCCGCATGGGTTACCATTTCTCGACGATTGAGGCAATGGCCACGTCCGAGCTTTCCAAGAACTATGTGCGAATGCAGTTCAAGCTCGGAGGAGCTCCGCTCGAACGACGGGTTAGACGAATCTGGCTCATAACCGAGATACTCCGACGAGTCGGCTTCGAGAGCTCGACTGAAGGTGATTTTCTCGACTCTATTTCGGCATATCAGGAAAAAGACGCTATATTTGAGAAGCTGAAGCTTCTCGGACGGGTCACCGTTTTGACGAAGCAGCTTGACATGTCGCTTTCGAGCGACGCGCGAGCGCAATGGTACTTGCAGGAGTTTCTCAAGAAGCTCGGGATCGAGTAATAGGATCTGCCAGTCATGGATGCGAAGCGAACAGGCGACATAATGATGCCGCTCGAGGCATTCCCGTTTTGTCCATACTGGTTCACGTTGCGTCAAGCGTTAGCTGAAGTCGAAGACATGGAGATAAAGCGTGCCATCGACAGACCCATTCCGTGGCTCATACTCGTTTTCAGCGCGCAGAATCAGTTGCTTGGAATAGTGCGCCGCAGGGAAATACTCCAGGGGATCAAAGCGCAGCTGAGTATCGCAGATCCACGCGGATACACGCCGGAAGTCGACAAGGGCGACATGTTCAGATTAGGATTCTCGCCGTCAAAAGTTCTCAAAGATCTCCGCAGACAGATGGATCGACAGATAATCGAATTCATGTCGCCGATTAAGACTACTGTCTCGTACGACGACCATGTCCTGATTGTTCTGCACACGATGATCGATCGTGACCTCAGCTTTCTTCCGGTCTCGCGTGACGGAAGCGTAATAGGCATAGTCTACGCCGAGGACGCGCTCCACGAAGTGATTACGCAGATTACGTAATTTCTTCTTCAACACAAGCAGGTCAAGCCCTCTTGTCAAAGACCCTGACGAAGGAAGAGAGTCTGACGATTGACTTTAGTGTTCGGGCAGGTCTTGACCGAGACGAAGTAGAGGTTGTGACCTGCCCGTAAGGAGCTATGGACGCGCCAGGTCACACGCCCCGACTTTGTCGGGACGCAAGACCTGTCGCAACTTCTGGTATCCATCCTCATCCATGAAGGTGCTGAAATCTACGGACAATCCGCGCACGGAGCGGGACCTCCCGCGAAGATGTAGTTGATCAGATACACAACATCGTCGATATCAACTGCCGGATCACCACCGCTGCAGTTGGCATCACCAGATTCGAGGGGATCCGGAGGTGTGCCACTGGCGAAGATATAATTGATCAGATACACCACGTCATCTATGTCCACCGCCGGATCACCTCCGCTGCCATTTGCATCGCCACAAACATATTGCTCGAAAACGTCCACCAACACGCTTGTATGGTCAACGTAACCGTTTGCATCCGTTACACGCAGTGTGATTGTATGTCTTGCAGGTCCACCTTCGGGGTTGGACGAGCTGAGATTCGAGACCAACAACGTCGAACCGCTCCCGAGCGACCCGTCAATATCCGATTCCCAGTAGAAGTCATACGGAGGCGTTCCATTGCTGGCCGTAGCTCCAAGCCAGATACTGTCGTCAAAGACTATCGATGTGTCTTGTGACGGCGAGATGATCTGTCCCGTCGGCACAGGATAGTCAGCAGGTACGGTGACAAAGAACCTGCTTGTATCTCCATCGAGCACGCCCCAACCATAGATCATCCAGACCGGATGCATCTCAGTCACGGGTGTGTAAGGACTTGCCTCGTAATAGCCGATGAAGCCGGTGTCGACTATGAACGTGTCGCATACGGGCATACCGCCAATGCATATGTCGGCGCCGCTTGCTGCAATGTTAGTGAGGACAGCCTCAAGATAGACTGGCATGAAGCCCGGTGCGGGCTGAATTCGACGCCAGCCACCGAAATACGCGCTCTGAATCTCACCACCATCACCCGTTACAACCTCCAGCTTGGCTCCCGGACCGACTATCGGGTAATTTGCGAACGATCGTTTATGACCAATATTCATACTGATGTTCCATGAGCTGTCCTCGATGTAAGCTCCGATGTCCCTGTCGTACACCCCTATGAACAAGTTCGAGTGCGGAACAGGCAGTGCCCCTACAGGCAGCTCGCCCATGGCATCCCAGAATGCATCCGCTGCAATATGAGCTGCCGCCGGCCCGAGTAGGGACGGAGGTGTCTCAGTTCGCGTGCAGTATGTAACAGTATTCGTATACTCCCAACCACCCGAAGCGGTATAGACACGCAAGTCATGCGGACCGTCAAAGGCTGCCCACTCCTCCTCTTCCGGATCGAACTGACTCTGATAGTCACAGAAGAAACCATAGTTCACACAGAACCGCTCCGCGATGCTGTCGAGGAAGTTCGCGTCAACCATCCTCTGCTCCACCATGAACCTCGGCATCGTATCTTCGACGGGAATCTCAAGAGAACGCTCTGTGACTACAATTGCAGGACCGCGACCTCCAGGCATGTAACGGGTGGAGGCAACCGGATAGCCGAGTATGTCACTCGGATCGTGTCCCTTGTGGTCACTTAGTACTTGTGTGAACGGAGTGTACCTACTATCATGCTCGTAGTCATCAGATACGCTGCCGGCAGCCCAAACGTGATCATCCAGATTGATGGGAGCTTCAGCGATAACGAATATCTGAACTCGCTCAAAATCCAAGTAGTAATCGAACTCAGACCTAGCTGCATCCTCAAGTCCCACTATTATCTTGTCTTCGTGCTGCGCTATGTGCTTTCCGAATTGCTTCCCGAAATCCTCTACGTCCCACGACGAGCTGGCAAATCCCATCACCTGATGGAGTCCATCCATGCAGTCGTGCCACGCGGCGCGATTTCCATCGTCATCATACAATGTGTAGCAAGTAGAGAACATGATCCAGTCCATCTGGCGGTCTCCCCAAGCGCCGTAGCTGTCTCCGGGATCCCCTCTGCAGTCCGAATCGGGATAGGAAAACAAATACGTCCCAAAGCTACCGTGACCAGAGAAGAATGCGAAATCACTTTCATCTACATACTCTTGCTCATCGACACCGAAGTGATCGCTGGATGCTGCGGCATTCCCATACGTGTGCAGATCAATCCATCCGAGCTTGTCAACGAGCTTGTCGCGGAAACCTGCCGCGATATCGTCAGAGTGAGTGAGATCATCACCTCTATGGCACGGCGTGCCCTCATTGTTATTTATCCATTCGACGCGAACGCGATGGTCATCCCTACCGTTATCGGGATCTATTGACACGAAATAGCTCTCTACCTCGTATATCTTGCCTGAAGTGACCGAAGATTCTATGTCACGAATCTTCGAAGGCTCCAGTAAGAGCGCAGTCATACGCATATCTTTACACTTGAGAACCGTTTCCGAGTAACCGTTCTCCAGCTTCGATGCACTGGACGTAAAGTCAAAATCGGCAGGTTCTTTGAAGATATTCTTGGCCTTCACACGGAGATTAAGATCACCATCGTGAAGAATTCGGATTCTATTGACCCATTTCGGCTTACCAGTGAATCTCAACTCAATGGGCGTTCCATCCATTTTTGACTGATCCACGCCGGTGAGAACGTCACCGTCAACGAGCGGATACAGTGCATCGATATCTCCACCGGTCATGAAGATCTGAGCACCAGAACACAGGTTACTCGGCGCGGCGCTTCCAGCAATTATCTCTGACTTGACTGAACTGGACAGCAACATTCCGAACGCGGCCACAAGGGCCCAGACTGCAAATTGTAACGGGCGTTTCATTACTTCCTCCCAATAGTTGGGGCACCGGTTTACCCGAGATTCAGAGAGCATCTATTAATAAGAACTACGAGAGTTTAACACTCGCGGACAGCCTTGTCAAGGGATTATTGCACTGTCAGAGGTTGTCAGGGGGAAGTCAAGTCCTCTCACGGTTTAACGCGAGAGACCCGCTTAGGGAGAGTCAAGCCCCGAAAGGGCCTGATCTACGAAGCTCGATCAGCCTTCCGTCCGGATCGATTGAGACCGTGCGCTTGATCTTTCGCGTGGTGGTTTTAGGAAGCTCTTCGTTGCGGATATAGACTTGCTTGACACGTTTGAAGTCGGCAAGCCGTGAGCAGACCGACCTGACCTCATCGCGAATCATACTTTCGATATCGTGCTGGCCAAGACCATTTGGCGAATCCACCGACTGCATTATCGACTCTCGATTCGGGACGATCACGGCCGCGATCTCTTCTTCGCCGGTAGTCCGCGACTTCATTCCCATGACTAACGACTCAAGAATTAGCGGAGAGAGATTGAGTTGAGCCTCGATCTCTTCGGGATAGATATTCTTGCCCGCTGATGAGACTATGACGTTCTTGGAACGTCCGGTGATTGTAAGGTAACCCTCTGAGTCAATGCTGCCGATATCGCCCGTGAGAAACCATCCGTCTTCAATGACTTCCGCTGTCGCCTCAGGAGTCTTGAAATAACCCATCATAACCATGGGACCGCGTACCGCAATCTGCCCTCGGCGATTTGTGTCAGTCTGCAAAACTCTGATCTCAACGCCATTGAGCGGTGGCCCGACTGTCCAGTATCTGTTGCGTTCAACAGGGTTGACCGACAACACGGGCGATGTCTCGGACAGGCCGTATCCCTGCACCGTAGCTATTCCGAGCGCGTTGAGAAACTGACCGACTTTGAAAGGCAATGCTGCACCGCCGGATACGAACATCCGCACGCTGTCGAGTCCTGCCTTCTTCAAGACAGACCGAAAGAGAATTCTGCCCCAGCACTTGTAAATGCGGAGACCGGCACATGAAATGCGGAACAGCAGCCAAAACGCAAGTCTCCTGTGAACTGGCAGTTTGCCTATCTTGCGGTTGAAGCCGAGATACATCTTCTCGAACATCAACGGTACCCCGCACATGATCTTGACGCGGTTCTGTTGAATGTCTTCGAGGATGTCAGACGATTTGTAGCTCCGCGCAAAAACTATCTTGCAGCCCTTTAACATGGCGCCCAGAAAACCGCACGTGCACTCAAATGTGTGATGGAGAGGCAATATTGATAGAAATACATCGTCCGGCGTAAAACTGAGCGTTCTTTCTATCGCTTCAATATCTGACAGGATGTTTCGGTGTGAAAGCATCACTCCCTTCGGGCTTCCAGTGGTTCCTGATGTGTAGATCAAAACAGCAAGCGAAAAGGGATCGTGGTCCGGGAACTCAGCTTCAGCGAGGTCTGCGCCCTGTCTCTCTCTGCAAAGATCGCTGAGGATGACTACGTCTCTGACTGACGGGCAGCGATCTGCAACGTCGCGAATGAGCTTCTCGGCTGATTGAGCGCAGACAACACCCGCGGCATCACAGTCAATTAGCATAGACCGGACTTCCTCCGGCTTCAAACCCGGATCAAGCGGCACAACCACCGCTCCGGCCCGGAGAATAGCCAGGTAACTGATGCACCATTCCGAGCAGTTCCTGTCGCCCATCAGAGCGAGTCGCTCACCGATCTTGTAGCCTGATAGCGCCAATCTCGTTGCGGCAGATGTCACAAGAGATGCGGCCTGAAAGTACGTTGTCTCAACCCCTGTGCAATCCTTGAACAGCACATTGTCGGGATAGCTCGAGCAAGCTATATCGAGGATATCCGGTATCCACTTCGCGCTGCTGCCACCGGTTGGGGTTATGGTGACGTTGTCGGCCATACTGACAACCTACTGCTGAACCGATCTGGAGGCAATAGAAAAGGCCATCCGACAGCGTCGGATGGCCTCTGCTCGATTCGGAACTGCAAGCGAGATTATTCGTCGAATTCGATCTTGATCTTCTGTGTCACGACAAGCCCGCCGTACACCGGATCAAGATCGGTCACGGTAATGTAGGCGTTGCCAATGCCGCCCGGAGCTACGTAGGTCAGTCCCACGCCCTCACCATAGTTGTTCGTATAGACCGAGTCGAGATCGCCAAGATCCGTGTCGGTTGTAATCGATCCGAGCGATGCGGTCGCGACAAGCAGGTGTCCGCTGAGCGGGTTGCCTGCTCTGTCTTTGATCACGATAACCACCGGCTCGGAGGATCCCGGCGCTACTTTGGCCGCTATCTGTATTTCGGACTTTTCCCTGTGCGATGCGCCTGTCAGCAGTGTGACATTCACCGTGTTAGACACTCCTGCTCCAGCCCCGACAGTGGCGGTCAAATGACCGACAGCGCCTATGCCGTCGTCAGGCACGCTGTAAGAGTAATCCTTCGTAAGCACCTGACTCGTCAGTTTCGAGACTCCAACGCTGGTATGGCAGCCGTCGGAAGTTGATCCACCGGAGACAGTCCCTTCAGGCCAGAACTCAAGATCAAACTCGGTGCCGTCGAGTACGTAGATTCCGAGCGCGTCGAGAATTCGTACGTACACCTTGCCGTAGTCCTTGCCATCCGCATAGAGTGAGGTCGGGTAGCTGTAGATGCTGATCTGCGAAGGAATACCCGACACCCAGAGACCGGTCGTATCAGCGATACGACCACCGTCGGTCTCGGCGATAATCGGAGCGTATGTCGGGAAGCAATTACCCGATGAATAGAACTTGGACGAAGCCATGCCGTTAACGGTCACCGCCGATGCTTCCACCATGCCAAAGCATGGCGTCTCGGAACTGTCCAC
>JAGVNY010000189.1 GCA_020053015.1 Candidatus Zixiibacteriota bacterium
CAACGAGAGACACGAGGATGTTCTCCTTGTATCGATGGCTATGGATGATCTCTGGTCGAATCTCCGACAGAACTCGCGCCAAGCTTCTTCTTATCACGAAGAATCCCTCTTTGGTTTCCTCAATCACGATAGGAATGATGCCGTCAGACCTTAGTCTCTCGGCGAGCTTGCCTTCGTTGAGAAGCACGGCCGAGAGCTCGCTGTCGGTGTACCTTGCAAGCGAGCGCAACAACGTGTGGGTCTGAGACTCTGCGCCGGCCCAAAGGTCGCCGGAGATCACGTGACACACTTTCACCGGTCGGTCCTCTCCCAAGTGACATAACGCTCGCCCGTCAGGTATCGGATCCAGGCCACCAGTATCGACAGATTCACCATTACGAAGAAGAAGGGGATCTTGAATACCGCGTTTCTTTCGAGGAATTTGAACAGGTACGCGGCAAGTGCAGCGATGCAGAAAGAGGCCTGCGCAAAAAGGAGAAGCACGTAAATCAATCCGCTCGAAAGCAACAACAGGTTTGTGGCCAGCATCAGAATCAATAGAAAAGGTACCAGCCATCGGAGCAGTTTGTGAGATATCATCTGAAATGAAAACAGTCCATATCGAAATGGATTCATCACGGAGGCAAGCCTAATGAGCACCGCGAGACCGTGAACAACCGTCCTGACCTTGCGGTGGAATTCACGCTCCGGGTTCTTGACCAGCTCATACTCGCCGATCGCCTCGCTGTCCAATATGGCCCGCTTGCCGTTCATGTACGACACGATCGGGACAAAGAAGTCGCTCGACATGTCGGCAAACCAGGTGTTGCAGAGTTCCTTTCGTACAGCAAAGAAAGAACCGCTGACGCCGATGAGCGAACAAACCCGAGATTCCAAAGACCTCAGGCTCATCTCGTAACGGACATAGACACCCTCACCCTGTGGAGCCTCTGTCGAACTCGCAACAACATCCATGCCGGATACGCAGCCAATTGACTGATCCGCGAAGCTGCGCACGATCTTTCGTATCGAATCCGATCGGAGCGATGTTGTTGCGTCTGTTAGCACGATAATGCCGTGTCGAGCTGTTCCAATGGCCTGCTCTTGAGCGTAATGCTTGCCGCGCCTCTCAGGTACAGCGATCAACTGGACACCCATCGTCTCAAACGACTGGACAATGCTGTTCGTACCGTCGGTGGAACCGTCCGAGGCGACTATTATCTCCAGCTGATCTTTTGGATAGTCGAGAGATAGACACTCCTCGAGCTTCCTCGAAATCTTCTTCTGCTCATTATAGGCAGTAATGACAATGCTGACACCAGGTGTGATATCCACTCGTTCCGTCTCGCGGACTACCAGCACAGAGAGCAGCTTCAGGAGGAGGTAGTATCCTACGTACGTCCAGAACACGAGGAACACCGAGAGCCAGAATACGATTTCCGCCACCTCACGTAACATCACTTCAACAACTCCAGGTACATCGACTGATACCCATGAATCATCGTGTCGAGCGAGAACTTGTCCTCGACAAGTCTCCTTCCTGCGCTGCCCATCGCAGATTGTAGCTTCGAGTCAGACAGTAGCGATCCGACACGATCCGCGAGCGCTTCCGGATTTCGTGGAGAGACCAGGAAGCCGTTATGGCCATCACAAACCAACTCCGGATTCCCTCCGACGGATGTCGCCACCACCGCCTTTGACATCGCCATCGCTTCCAGAATAGAGAGCGAGAGCCCTTCCGAAAGCGACGAGCATAGATAGACGTCGAGCGCATTGAGCACATGCGGAATATCGTCACGAAATCCGAGAAACCTCACGGTGTCATTCAGTCCAAGCGAAGTGGAGAGCTGTCGAAGCGACTCCTCCTGGTTTCCGGTCCCTGCAATAATCAGAATGAAACCCGGGAACCGGTCGCGCAGAATCCTGGCAGCTTGAAACATGTAAGGCAGCCCTTTGACTTCGAAGAGGCTTCCGACTGTTCCTGCGACAAGAGCAGCTCGCGGAATGGAGAGCATGTCTCGTGACTCACTCTTCTCAACCGGTGGTGCAAACTTCCGCTCATCAATGCCGTTGTATAACGTCACGAGTTTGCTGGAGCGAGTCCGCATCAGTTCACGCATGAACAGCTTTAGGTCTTCGGACACGGCTACCATCCTTGAGCAGAGCGCGAGAGCGAGCTTAAGAAGGCGAATTCTCCGGCGCGATTCCGGGTAGTATACCTTGCCGTGGATCGTGCAGACAATCGGCTTTCGAAGCAAACGCGCGGCAACCGAGCCGTAAACGCTCATCATGAACTCGTGCGAATGGAGAATGTCTATGCGCTCTTTGTGCGCAAGACGCATCAGCGAAAGGAGAAAAGCCGGATCATACGGTCTTCTGTTTGCCAATACAGTAAACGGAACTTTCAACTCTCTAAGATGCTGCGTGAGCCAACCCTCCTCAAGAACGCACACGGTGGAATCGAATCTCTCGGCATCGAGGTTCTTCGCAATGTAGGCGAGCACCGTCTCCGCTCCTCCCGGCTCGGATGTTTCAATCAGATGAAGAACCCTTTTCTTAGCCATATCTGCCTTTGATAAAGCGCACAATCACAGCCTAATGTGCCCGCTGCCAAACCTTCAGTAGCCTGTCCTCACTCTTCCGGGAATTAGCCAATCGAGAAATCCACTGATTTCACATGCAAAAACAGCTTTCGAGAATCTGCCTGATGGAGAAGCAGACGTTCCCTCATGAACATTGACCCTGCCAATTGCGAAGCGATCCACAGCCCCAGAGTCTGGAGGATTGTTTGTGACGACCGCTGAGAGATACTCTGATCTCTGGACGATCCTCTTCACTTCGGCATTCCAGTCGCCGTTCGGGTACGCAAACAGGGTCACAGGCTCTCCGATTCTGTTCTCGATTTCCTGTTTCGACGACCTGACTTCGGTCTCCGCCACATCAGTCGAGACCTGAGTCAAGATCGCGTGATTTGCCGTATGAGACCCAATCGAAAACCCGCCTTGCTTGAGCTCGCCAACTTCGTTCCAATCAAGCATATGGCGTTCACGGGACTCTCCTCGGCTTTCTCGAGCGCTTGACACACCAAGAGACTGCAAGACTTGTTCCCGAGTCGCTTCATCCCGCAGTTTGAGCGCCACTATCAGACGATCCAGAGCATCCATGCGCTGGTAATGATCCTCGGAGGAAAGAACTTTGCGAGTCATCGCTGCGATTTCAGCATCAATCTGTTCGAGCCTCTTCAGATCATCGGGCTTCCGTTCTGCGCGGAGCAGCACCTCTGTCAGCCGCTCTGGCCAGAACAGCCGACTTGTACCTACATAGCCACTTGTCAGAAATACGGTCGCCGGTACACCAAGCCGCCTAAGGATGGGGTAAGCATTCGCATACGTGTCACGCCAGCCATCATCAAATGTGATCGCGCAGAGACCCTTCGTCGATGTGCCCGAAGCTGCCTGTTCAATCAAGTCTCCCAAAGGGATGACCCTGTACGAGCGCTTGAGGTAGCGTATCTGCTTCTCGAATGTCTCCGTTGTGACGACCATCCCCGCCTGCGATAAGCATCGGCCGACTTCTGACAGGTCTACAACTCTGTGATAAGTAAGCACGAGTGGAGTCCTGCGTATAGACAGGAGTCTGAAAAGCGTTACCAGACCATAGTAATAACCCTTGAGGCATGCGATGTATTTGACGAACCGCTTCATGTCTTCAACTTCCCGATCCAATCACTTCTCTTAGTATGGCTACAGTCCGATAGACGTCGGACCTCGACACGTAAGGATGTGTCGGCAGCGTGATCAACCTATCAGCTACAGCGGTCGCTCCCGGAAAGTCGCGCTCGTCGGAAGCGAGATAGCTCTCTATGCCCGGAATGTCCGCCATCGTCGACGGATACATTGCAGACGCCCCGATTCCGGCTTTGCGGAGAGAGATCAAAACTCTATCCCGCACCTTTCTATCCTTAAGCAATACGGGAAGTCGAAGATATGGAAGCGTCGTCTCTCCGGCAGAGCCGAGCGCTTGCAGAGATTCCATGCTCGACAGTCCATCGATAAAGAGCCTCGCCGTTGATGATCGGACGCTGTTCAGGACATCGACTCGATCAAGCAGTAATCGTCCCAGCCTTCCTTCGATATCGCCGAGTCGTGACTGGCAGAAGCCCGGATCAAAAACCGTCTCTCCGATGCCAAGGAAGGGAAGCGAGCTCGGAAGCCAGTATACCTCCGGTCGCAGCATGGCGCTATATGCCACGAGTCGACCCAGAGTGGACAACTGCGACCTTCTCGACGGATACGCCAGTTGCGCCTGCACGGCGCCGATTCGATTCGCGATATCAGGCCTGTTGGTAACAGCGACCCCGCCGGAGTATGTGGTCAGATTCTTCCCACGTCCAAAGCTGTAGAAACCTACGTCCCCATGCGTACCGGAGAAGACTCCGTCAGATTCGATGCCGAACGACTGAGCGGCGTCATCGATCAAGTATATTCCAGTCTTGGCAGCAGTTGAACGGAGGCTGTCCCATCGGGACGGCAGACCGAATAGACTGCAAACCACAATGGCCAGAATCTGTGGCTGGGCCATCCTGACGGTAGCTTCCGGAGCATAATCGAGTGTAACAGGATCGATATCGCTCAGCCTGATCTTCAAGCCTGCTCGAACAACCGCTGATGCCACGGAAAAGCAGGTGTAGGCAGGTATGACAACCTGATCGCGGTCGTTCTTGGAAAGCATGGCAAGCGACCGCAGTATTGAGCAGAGTGCGGCGCGACCGGAACCGAAATCGAAAGAGTACCGGGCTCCAACCATATCACCGACGAGCCGAGAAAACTCCGCACCCGAATGAGTGCATCCATCCTGACGCGCCGCTTCAGCGACCTCATGCAGCGAAATTGGAATTCCGGCCGGAGCTGTCAGATAGAACATCTATCACTCACCTCACCCGTGCGCGACTGTCTTGCAGCAACGAAATCGGGTCATGGGAAATTCTTGATTAATCGCGGTCCGAGTTTGTTGGCGACTCCAAGCGGTAGTCTCCTCCAGAGACTTATGAACATCCGATATTTCCGGTTGTCCGGGCTGATATGTGGCACATGTTTCGCCCGATTCAGATAGTATTGCCACTCAAGTTGTTGGGGAGGAGCTCCCCACTGCTTCTTGAAATCGAACGTACCCGAGTTCCAGGTGGATCTGCCGAAATCAAAGAGCTCGAATCCCTTTTCGCAGGCACGTTGAATGAGCGTCCAGTACATTGCGTGGTTCGGACATAGCTTGATATGCTCTCTCAGTGCCGACGCAGAAGGTACATACTGAGTGTTCTTGAATGTCAATGCCAAGCCGCCAGCGATCGGCAGGCTGTTCAATCTGACAACGACGAGTTCAGCAGCTTTCGGAAAACAGGTCAAAGTGAGATCGAAGAGATCTTTTCCCCAAACAGGTGTGCCGAGATCTCGCATGTTCCTGGAGAAAACACGATAGAAATCATCCAGAAGATCCACGCCACCGATTTCCGCAACAAGCTCGGACTTCTGAGCCTTGCGAATCTGATTCCTGAGCTTGGCGTCGAAGTTCTTCCACATTGCTTCCGGGTCCTTGTCAAGCTTTAGCTGGAATGTAACCTTATCCAGCCGCTTCTCCAGCGGAAGTACTCCCGCGCAAACTGAACGGAATTCTACGAACTCGGCATCTTCCTCGACTGCGATTCTCTCGATCTCGCTCAAGAACGCACGTTCCACGTCCGGGCTGTCGACGCAGATACCGCCGTAGTCAAGCCACGGTACGGAGATGACATATTTCGCACGCCACCAGGTAGAAACGATAAACAGCGGGAGCACACCCATTACGTTTGCGCCGTCGAAAGCAATCAGATAGCGCGGCTTGTGACCGAGACCTCTGGAGATCACGTCTTTCCAGCCGATGTGATGAACGATTCGGGCGTTGGCAGAGCGCTCTACGTAAGAGGTCCATGCCTTCTCGAAACTGTCATCGTATTCCAGAACTTCAAGCATCAGAGTTTAGCCGTCTCCTTACACACATGAGCTTAAGACGCAGCATATCAATTCCTGAAATGCCCGTCGAAAGTCAACTCAAAACTTCGAGTAGCCGTTGCAGCTTCCCAATAGCTCCTGCCAATCACGTTCATGAAGTCGCGACCGCGCCTTCAGTTGGGAGATGGCGATCGACTTTGGCATCTTCAGGTTGGCCCGACAGGTTGTTTATCACGAGCATTGCGAACAAATAGAGCGTCCATAGTTGTGGATAGTATGCGGTTGACAGAAACGTCGCTGAGGCGAAGTAACCGATGATTCCGCCGATGATCGCGTCGGAATACTGAACGAGAAACGGTTTTTCTCCACGCATCAGGGCTTCTTTGCGCACGCGCGCCAATCCTCGAATCACGTAGAACGCCATCGCCAGATAGAGGACTATGCCGATTGTCCCAAGTTCAGCCAGCACCTGTGGCAGTGTTCCGTGAAATGCCCTTCCCCACTGAGTTGCGGGATTGGCGATGCCGATCATGTACTCTGGCAGCAGGAATCCCCCGTTGCTGGCTCCAGCTCCCACCACAGGGTAATCGAGATAGATTCTGACAGCGGCCTCCCAGTACTGCAGCCGCGCTTCAGCGGTTGACTCGTGCGTGTCGGAGATGGTGGAAATCTCCTGCCAGTACTCCTGCGGCGCGGCCATCGCCATCGCAACGGCAATGATTGCGGCGAAACTGAATGCGAGAACTCGGCGTTTGGACCTGAAAAGGCAATAACCGAGAGCCGCCACCAGACCAACCCAGCCACCCCGAGAGAAGCTCGAGACGACACCGAACACAAGCGCCATCAGGACTGCGAACGCAAACACCCTCGTTAGGAAACGCTTGCCGTATGTCAGTGCGAAGAACGCGAATGGTACCATCGTGTTCAGCGCGAGGGCAAAATCGTTTTCGTCGGCGAGGAATGAAGTTCCGACTTTCCCGCTGGTTCGCTGTCCCCCAGTCACGTCCGCTCCGGCAGCGTAGTTAGAAATGCCCTTAAGTGCGAAGTAGAGATGGATCATCAGCATCAACCATACCAGCTTGTTCAGTCGGGACTCGGTGCGAACGATATGAAGAGTGATCACAAACATCAAGAAGAAGAGCGCTAACTCGCGAAACGTCTTTTGAGCTACATAGTAGTTGTCCGCGGTTACGATAGTGAAGCCGATCAACGACACGAACCCGAAGTAGATCCAATGGAAATTCGTCCAGACGAAGCGCTTGTCCTTGGAAAGGCGCAACAACCATGCCGCTGTAGTCAATCCAATCACGAGAATAGGCACCTTGAGATAGAGAAGGGCAGGAATCAGATCGTACGGCCTCAGAAACTCGAAAAGCAAGTAGAGAAGCACGCCGACAAAAGGATACATCAGAATCAGCATTGCCGCGAAGAGCCCTGGGACTGCGAATAGTATGGCGAGCTGGATTTTGTCTGGCACGCCCAGAAGAAGCAACCCGCCTGAGATCGCCGTCAGCGCAAGCGCGATCCACGCGAGATGCCGGAGCTGAATGGCAGGACGGATTCCCTGATCCGGCATTCCGAGCCGCTCAGGCTGCTGATACACTTTGTCTCGCTGAGATGACAACTTAATAACCTCGGATTGTGGATTCTATCAGTACTACCATTCCACGTTACCGTCCGAAGAGCCTCGCGACGTAAGTGTGATAAAGTTCCGCAATCTTGCGTTTCTCCTTCTCATCATAGAATCTGAGAGGAACTAGCGCCAGAGGAAACATCACAACAATAGCGGATTTCACGCAAATCGAAACCACAGTACTACTAAACTCAAACGTACTCGCGAAAAAGAATATCGCTACGGCTGCCACATACATCTTGAGCAGCCGCGCATACTCATACTTGACCCAGTAAACACTTCCTGAGACGAAATGTGTCATAATGGAGAGAAACAAGTAGGACAGAAACGTCGCCATCGCTGCGCCCATCATGTCGAACCTCGGAATCAATAAGTAATTGAGGGCAAGATTGACGACAGCAGCACAGGTGACGTTGATGGCCCGAAGGTATGTCTTCTTTGAGAGCATTATTCCGACATCGAGAATGGGCATTTGGTAGTAGAAATAGAACCCCGCAAGGACAAGCGGCACAACCTTGTGAGCTTCCAGGAACTCGTCCGTAACGAGTATCTTCAGGACATCCTTGATCAGCACAGCCATCCCAAGAGCGAGGAATATGACGACAAATGAGTTATATGTGAGCACCCGGGCATACATCTGCTTCGCATCCTGCCGATCAGCAATTTTGAACATGAAGACGTTCCACATGAGATTAAACGGGCCATGCAGGAGCTGAGAGAGAGCTAATGCGAACTTGTAGCCGAGGCCATAAAGACCCACGATTCGAAGTGTGCTGAAGTGTTCCAGAAAGTACCTGTCTGCGAAATTCAGCACGAACGTGCCGAGGGCCGCAATCACCAATGGGGCGCCGAAACGGATCATGCGGGAGGCCTTTGCCGCCGAGAATCTGAGCCGCATTCTGCTGAATATGAGCACGAGCAGGAAAACGGTGGTTATGGACACGGATATCAAGCTACTGTAAAGAATTCCAACGACTCCGTACTGGAGTACAACAACGAAATAGACGTTGAGCGAGAGGCTAAGTACCAGTCGGAGCATGGAGAACATGACGTAGATTCTGGATTTCTCCCGAATGGTCAGAACGGTCATCGGAATCATCACTATCAAATCCAGGAAATTGGATGCAAGCAGGAGCTGAAAATAGAAGCTGTATTGCGGGTCGCTAAAGACTATGCTTGACAACCACTTAGCCCCAAGTATCAAGGCGATAGTCGGCAACGAAGCCAACGCCAGGGTGGACAGCAGCGCTGTTGTGATTACCTCGTCTTTCTCAGATTGCTCTTTGTATTCGTAATAGAATCTTGTGACAGCACTGTTCACGCCGAGGGCTGCGAACATCCCGATAATGTCAATCGTCAGGCTGACTAACTCAAGCACTCCGTAGTCAGTCGGTGTCAGATATCTTGTGTAAACGGGTATCATTAGAAACCCGACCATGCGACTGGCGATCGACCCGGCCATATAGACCAGAGAGTGCTTGGAGAGATTCTTTAGCTCATTGAACATACCACTACCGTCAACTAATGGTCGGTCCGCCAAGGTCGAGCGACACTTCTCGTTTCAACAGAAGGCGAGAAGTTGTCGGCGACAGAGTCTCGCGAAGCAACGCGAACCTGTCAGAGGATGCATCATTTGCGCCCGGGATTGCCGTGCACGCATATTGGAAGCCGTTGCGGGCTAAAATGGGCGCTATCCGTCGGTAAGCAGAAACATCCTGGCCATATGTGTATGCAAAACCGCTATCTGCACTGCCGATCCGACTTTCGATCTCCGATCTCGCTCCAACAATCTCATTCTCGAGGGTGACATCATCAGCATGGCTAAGATTAATGTGGGTGACAGTGTGCGAGGAAAAGGCGATACCGTTCTTAGACATCTCACCTACCTGCGCCCAGTCTAAAGGTCGCGCCAAGCGCTCTTCGGGAGCTGGGCCAAGGAGCGATCTGATTGCAGACATCCTATCAGCTGCCGCCTCAGTATCTATATCCCTCAAGCATGCGGAGGCCGTTGCGAACAGTCTTGCCCTCCATTCAACCGAGCCGGGTCGCATACCCGACGATTCCGCGATATCTACCTTGATGACTTCGAAGAAGTCTGCAAAGGGAAACCTCTCCGCATCACAACTTTCAATAATGCCTGCAAGCTCCTCCCACCACAATGAGATCGAACCGTTAAGCCAACCGGTCGTGATGAAAACCGTGGCCGGCAACTCGTACTTCCGAAGGAGTGGATACGCAATGTCGTGTACGGCCCGATAGCCGTCATCGAAGGTTATCGAGATGGTGTCTTCGTGCAAGCCTCCGGTGCGGAGAATCTCGTCAACCGCATCCGCTACAGTCATGACTCGGGCGGCTTTGCGTACGGCGATCAGATGCGCCTCGAAATGCGATGCCGCGAGCCTCTCTCTGACAGTCGAGCTCAACGATCCCATTTCGGCGTCCGGCGCAAGGTCGTGGTACATCAAGACAAGCAAACGGG
>JAGVNY010000016.1 GCA_020053015.1 Candidatus Zixiibacteriota bacterium
AACATCCAGTTCGAGTGGTCTGTGTGGCCTTCGATTCGGCTCTACAACCTTCCGGCATCCTGGGAGGGACGACCCAGAGTTGGTGACACATACTCCGGCAGTTTCGAGTTCAAAGTCAAAGCTCCCGGTTATACGATGTTTGTGTTCTCTGCTTTCGGGCAGAGCTTCTTCGCCAAATACTCAGACACACGGAGGGTCGATGTTCCGATTCACATGGTGTTCGATTCGTCAGGCTCCCTGCTCTATCTCGGTACTGTTGATCCCCATGACTGCCGTTTGTCGGAGAGCGACTTAATGGCCAAGCAGTATATTCCTCTCTCGAGTATTCCGGTCGATCGGGTACAGATGATGTCTTCCCGCAGCGAGCCGGACTTCGAAGCTGTGAGCGACAGCGCCTGTGCTCCATTGCAGCCCCTGGCCGAAGACAGAGCTACGATTGACAGCATCCTCCGGTCATTCCAGCAAGACTCAGTCTGGAAGTCAGACTCTACTGTGAAACCCATCGATTCTGTTCGTTGAAGTTGTAGCAAGATCGTAGCGACCGTAGGTCAGGAGCCCCGCGCTCCTGACGCCCGAAGGCTAGCCAACTCAGACTGATTTGCATGCATTGCAGTATTGAGAGTTGTGGCAGGTCTTGCGGCTCCACCGCCAGCGGGGAGCCGTGTGACCTGACACACTACCGTCTCCTATATCTTTGATTGCAGATTGGTATTAGTCGTGGTGCATAGGCAGAACCGCATCGTCCCGCCCAAGCGGGACTCGGGTACTGCCCTACTGTTCGGACCCCGAGCTTCGAATCAGCGCGCGTGTGCAAGAATGTCCTCCGCGACAGCTTGTGTGCCATTCACGTCGCAAGTTGATCGGCCTGCAATGCACATTCGGTGCAATCTGCCGTCTTTGCGCATCATCGATACTAACTCACCAAGGTTGGCGAAATCCGTTCCGGTAGATAACGCGATCCCGCAGCCTGACTCCATCACAAACCTGAGATTCTCCGGCGCAAACGATCCGATCGGTGGCACTATCGCGATCATAGGAAGTCCAACGCCGACAGCCCAATTCACTCTCTCGTGCGGAGCTGCGCAAAACAGGTCGAGTTGAGGGATATACTGCGTGCTCTTGATCGTTTCAGCCTCACGCGATGGAACGCTCACAATCACGAGATCGCCGTTTCTCGGATCTCCGGTCCCATCATCAAGGGTGACGGTCACTCCCGCTTGCTGGAATCTGTCGCGGAGCTTCATCGCTTTCTTCGTATCCGCTCCCCAGAACATCCTCACTCTGCAGTTGTGTCTTCTGCAGGACAGCGCTCCGGCGACCATCAGCTCGACATGGCGATGAGGGTAGGCGCCCGATATGAAGAATCCTATCGTCAGCGGAAAGCGCTCAGATTGTCGCAGTCTGGCGAGTCGAGCCTCTACAATTCGGTTCAAGTCCGGACAAAGCTCCGGTTCCAACATAAGACCGGTAGTTACCACCGATTCGGCTCTCACACCCGCTGCAATCATCTTCTCGGCGGTAGATGCCAGAGGGACGTACACTTTCGAGACCGATTGCACCGCGCTTTCTCGTGGAGCAGCGATCTCTCCGTGAACATAGAATACCGGCCATCTGTCCCCGATGATTCGTGCGACGATCGGATGCTCCACGACGCAAGTCTCATTTCGTTGACTAAGATGTGTGATAATATCTTTGCCGAGTATGCTTAACAGAATCGAATGACCAGACTGTGCAGAGCCGTTGCTCCGCAATTTGCTGTACGCTTCTGAAACCGGTCCGCCTCGCGATCCGATTCTGTAGAGCATCCGGACAATTTTCCATGCCTGAAGCGACAGACCTTTGCTGATATCGAATACGCTGGTTTTCTCTATCCGCTTCGCACTCTCGGGGTGATGCTGTCTCAGATAACGAAGAACAGAATCGAGGTAGTTGGGATGACCGCGTCCGATATCGGTATAGATGGCAATCACTGTGCTTCCGGCTGTCCCGCAAATCCTGAGAACAAAGGGAACACTGGGTTCCGGCTGTTGGGACTGTTGAAAAAGTCAGATATGCATCAGGAGTTGCGATGGGTCTTGCGACCCGCCACAGCAGGGCGTGTGACCCGTCGCTCTCACAATCTCTTGCGGGCAGGTCACAACCGCAACTTCGTCGCAGTCAAGACCTGCCCGAACATCGGATGTCCCAGCATGGGACAATACCTCAATACAGGGTTTTTCAACAATCCCTTTCGCCGGAATGACACAAGTAGAAATCAACCCTGCTCGCGGGGTCATTCCCGCCCAGCATCGTAGGACGGAGTGAACTCCGGCGGGAATCCATACTGATGCAGGCTCTCATATCACTTGAACCGATAGCGGTTCGTAATCGGCATGCGGCGATCCTTGCCGAATCCGCGTGGCGTGATCTTCACGCCCGGCGCCGCCTGCCGCCTTTTGTACTCGCTGGTGTCGACCATTCGCACGATCCTGCTGACGAGCTTGATGTCATAATCAAGCTCCGCAATCTCAGCAGGCGACATGCCGCGTTCGACATACTGTATCAGAATCTTGTCGAGAACATCGTACGGTGGCAGGCTATCGGAATCTTTCTGATTCGGTCGCAGCTCAGCCGACGGCGGTCGGGTGATTATCATCGGTGGAATCAGATTCTCCTGGCTCTGCGCTCGTGATTGGCGGTTGATCCATCTGGCGAGCCGGAAGACCATGGTCTTGTAGACATCCTTAATCACCGCGTATCCGCCTGCTGTGTCGCCATATAACGTGCAATAGCCTACCGCTATTTCGCTCTTGTTGCCGGTTGTGAGAACTAACCAGTTGAACTTGTTGGCGAACGCCATCAAGATGTTGCCGCGGATTCGAGCCTGGATGTTTTCCTCGGTTATGTCCTCATCGAGACCGCGAAACGCATGCGCAAGCTTCGCTTTGTATGCTTCGTAAAGATTATCGATCTCCAACGTTTCGAGCTTCACACCAAGATTGGCGGCAAGCCTCTTTGCTCCGTTTTCGCTCGTCTTGCTGGAAAAGCGCGTCGGCATATAAACAAGATGCAGATGCCTGCTGCCGACCACCTCGTGCGCGATGATCGCTGTAAGCGCAGAGTCGATTCCGCCCGACAAACCCACGACCGTGTCAGTGAAACCGTTCTTGCGAAGGTAATCCTTCGTTCCGGTGACGAGCGCTCTGTATATCTCCTCTTCTCTTTTCAGGGCCGGTGCAATCTTGTGCGAAGCGAGCCGCTGCTGCTTTGCGCGAATGGTGCGAGGCAACTGGTATTCGACAACCCCCGGAAACGAAATCCGAGCCGACTCAAGTTCAGGTCTCCGGCCTGGGCGGCGAGACCGGATTTCGAGTTGCTCCATTGGGATGTCGACCAGAATCAAGTCATTTTCGAATCTGTTGCCCACCGCCAGCAGCTTGCCTTTAGGATCAATTACAACCGAGGTTCCGTCGAACACAAGCTCATCCTGACCACCGACTACGTTGACATAGGCATAATGTACCGAGTTGCGTTTTGCGAATCGCCGGAGCATCTCCATTCGGTCTTCGCTTTTGCCTACGTGGTACGGCGAGGAGTTGATCGTTACTACAAGCGATGTTCCCCGTTCAGCTTGCAAATCGCCCGGACCCGGTTCTATCCAGATATCCTCGCAGATATTGATGCCTATCTTAATCCTGCCGGTGTCGAAAACCGGTATCTCCGGGCCGCTCGCGAAATACCGCCGCTCATCGAACACACCGTAGTTCGGCAGGCAGACCTTCTTATAGGAGTGCGCGACCCTCCCATCAGCAATCACGGCAGCTGAGTTGTACAGAAGCCCCCGGAATCGCTCGGCATACCCAACAACGGCCATCGATTTGAGGGCGCGTTTAGCAAGCCGCAGAAGATGTTTCCGAGTGTCATCGATGAACTTCGGCTCCAAGAGCAGATCTTCTGGCGGATAGCCGCAGAGCGCAAGCTCCGGAAACAGCACAATGTCACACGACTGCCTGTCCGCCTTGCGGAGCGAGTCGGCGACCAGGTTCTCGTTGTATTCCAGATCCCCAACGATGGGATTGATCTGAGCTAAGGCTATGCGAAGAAAATCCGACATTGGGCAACAACTCCGTGAAGAGCATCAAATGACCCCGTTCCGGATCATGGCTCAATTGCACGAATGTCATTCCCGCGAAGGGGCTTGTTGAGAAACCCAGGACCGCCCGAAAAGTTGCGACGGGTCTTGTTCCCCGGCGGAGCGGGGAGTGTGACCCGGCGCTCTCGCAAGTGGCTGCGGGCAGGTCACAACCACGACTTTGTCGCGGTCAAGACCTGCCCGAACATCCTGTCGCTGTCACGGGCAATAAAGCATCCAAT
>JAGVNY010000138.1 GCA_020053015.1 Candidatus Zixiibacteriota bacterium
ACTGCTCCAAATACCCGGTTCAGGAAGGAGCGCCTCGTTTGCTAACATCAGAATGTGTGAAAATAGGGTTTTTCAACACTCCCGTGCGCCGGAATGACAGGGAACAGAGTATTGGTGGAAGAACAGGGGAAGGAGCGGGGCTCCCTCCCCTCAGATCGATTCTTAGTAGGTGCTCGTCGGCTTAGTACGTGCCCTTCGGGGTGAATTCGTCGCGATCGAATGTGCCCTGAAGCACTATGCGATACTCGCCCGTGGTCGGGTTGGTCGTCTCAACCTTGCAACGGCAGTTGGTCGAGTTGTAGATGATGTCACAGACTCTCGTCTGCAGCCAAGCCGGCGAGGTCGGGGTCTTCTCTATCATATTCAGATCGTTCACTGTCCACTTCATTTCTATGTACTCCTTGTTTGATAGTTCTGTGTCCGGTAGCGTCAGCAAAACGGTTTAGTAAACGTTGTACCAGAAGTTCGGGTCCATGTCGAGAGTACCGGTCAGGACAATGCGATACTCACCGGTCTCGGTGTTGCAGGTTTCAACCTTGGCACGACACGAAACGGAGCTGAACATCAGGTTCTGGATGTTCCAGCCGAGCGCATGCGGCGAAGCCGGCGTGCGGTCGAAATTGCGAAAATCATAGAAGTTGAACCGGGTCATTGTATGACCTCCTTCGTTTGGGTTGAAAAGCATCAGTCGGTCGGAAAACCGACGGTTATTTTGCGGCGCTGCTCGGCGCCTGCATTCTTTGATTCACAATTGAGCACTATTCTATAGAGTCCGGCGACCGGCGAGGATTCGTGGTCAGCGATGTTTCCCGAATCCCGTGCGGTCAACCCCTTCGCCATGAAGAGCTGTTTGATTCTGTTGTTATGCCTCTTCGGCGTTGCTCTATACATCTTCTTCCTCCCTGACTTCATCATCCTTGCCATTCTCGAAGAATCCAAACTCGCGAAGCCTCGAAAGCGCCATCTCGGTGTCCCGCTTCTTCCAGCCGAGCGCTCTGGCAAGTCCGGGCACATCGATATTCACCGACGGATTTGCCTGCATATATGCCGCGAGCGTCAGCACGAAGCGATTCCTCGCCGATAGTTTCCGTTTTGTGAGAATCCTCGATACCAGATAGACCGCGAACTGCGACGCAAACAACCCCACTCTCGCATTCGCGCACTCAACGAAGAGATCGAACCTGTTGTCCGGGTCTTTCCAGCCGCATGTGAGCCCGGAGCAGCGATGAAGTCCGCCGAGACCGACCTGCATATCGACGATGACATGTTCGATGAGGTGAGCGACATCGGCAGCTTCGCCGACCCGTTTAATCGAGACTCCGTCTTCTTTCTCGAGATAGAGCGGCGCAGTCTCCCACTCTTCACAGCACGAGTGCTGAGAGATGGTCGGAAAGAACTCCGCAAGCTGGCGAAAAACTGTGAGAAATCTCGCCCGTTCGAAACCTCCCGCCGGAGTGATTTCAAGAATGACCTTGAGATGCCCGATACCGGGCTGAAATCTGCTGTAAAGCTTGAAAACTTGTGGAAACTGGCCATATGCTATTGAAAGAATCCTCATTAACCCAACCGTCTGGAGTCCCATTCTCCGTGTCAGCATGGTTGCCGCCCTTAGTCTATCGGTAGCTGGAAAGACGACTTTAGCGGGTGACGATCAAATAGCTGAACTTTGACGACCTGCAGATGATTCTCACAAAGTGATTGTCTCATTTGAGATTATGGTGTAGATTCGCTCTGGAACAGCACACGGGCAAGCCGATCCCGCCCTGTCGTTTGAGTCGATCTATGGACTTGTTCGAAAACGAAACAGCTCCGAACGGGTCATTGCCTCCCCGACCTCTGGCCGAGAGGATGCGTCCGAGAAATCTCGAAGAATTCGTCGGGCAGGAGCATCTGCTCGGCGAGGGCAAACCGCTGTCCAAAGCAATCGTTCAGGGCAAGATCCCTTCGATGATCCTCTGGGGGCCTCCCGGCTGCGGGAAGACCACGCTCGCGTTTCTCATATCCGGAGCTGTCGATGCGCAGTTTGTGTTCTTTTCCGCAGTTGCCTCGGGACTGAAGGAGGTCAAGGCGGTTGTCGATCTCGCCGAGCGGCAGTGGATGATCTACCACAAGCGGACGGCGCTCTTTATCGATGAGATTCACCGCTTCAACAAAGCCCAGCAGGATTTCTTTCTTCCGTTCGTCGAGAAGGGCTCGATCATTCTGCTCGGCGCAACGACCGAGAATCCGTCGTTCGAGGTGATCGGGCCGCTTCTGTCGCGATGTCAGGTCTTCACACTCAACGGTCTCGAACCGCAGAACATTCGCAATATCGTGCAGCGTGCTCTACGTGACAAAGAGAATGGACTCGGTGAATACGAACTTCAAGTTGATGACGATGCGATGGAGTACATCATCGCGCTGTCATCCGGTGATGCGAGGCGTGCGCTGTCGTACATCGAGCTTCTTGCAGAGCAGTTTCGCGATGATGATTCCAAAGTCATCACACGTGCGAAGGCCGAAGTCGTGCTTCAGAAGAAGACGGTTCTTTATGACAAGAATGGCGAGGAACACTACAATATCATCTCCGCTTTGCACAAGGCCGTGCGTGGGTCAGATGTAGACGCAGCGCTCTATTGGCTGGGGCGGATGCTCTATGCGGGCGAGGATCCGCTCTATGTGGCTCGGCGGATGATACGGATGGCAATCGAGGACATCGGCGCTGCTGATCCGCAGGCGTTGGTTGTGTGTGTGGCTGCGAAAGACACGTACGACTTTCTTGGCTCGCCGGAAGGCGATCTTGCTCTCGCCGAGGCGATCGTCTATCTGGCTACCGCACCCAAATCGAACAGCATCTACAAAGCGTATGGCAGCGTTATGCGCGCTATTCAGGAGAAACCGACCGAGCCGGTTCCGCTGCATATCCGCAACGCCCCGACAAAGCTCATGAAAGACCTTGACTACGGCAAGGACTACAAGTACGCGCACGACTTCGAAGAGGGGTATGTCGAACAGGAGTACCTTCCGGATTCACTTCAGGGCACCAAGTTCTATCATCCATCCAAATTCGGCTTCGAGAAAACGATCCGCGAGCGAATCGAGTGGTGGGAGAAGCTGAAGAAGAAGCCTTGAGTCGAGAGACTCGTGTTTGTGGGCAATAAGGGGGGCAACACTTGGCCTGAATGCTCTGAACCGCATAAGTACGGATCAGTTTGCCTTTTTTTGTCCCTTGCCTGACAACCGAACAAGCCTTAGCTTGAAGGTTCAGAATCCTGCAGCCTAGGAGAAATAATGGCCAACACTATTGAGGCAAAAGAATGCAACTTGGGCGGTCTGTTTAGCCCACCGTTCTTATTTGAAATCCCTCAGTATCAGCGCCCACTTAGCTGGACGACTGAGAACTTCGAGTTACTCTTCGACGATATCTATGAGTCGACACAGACCGGTAACCAACAGTATTTCCTTGGCTCTATCATCCTTCAGGAATCCGGGACCACGGCAGGCAGGTACGAGGTCGTGGATGGCCAGCAGCGTCTGACTGCATTGGCCCTCCTAATGGCCGTTATCCGGGACCTGACAGACAAACAGGAGCTAAAGAACTCTCTGGCGAAATCGCTTTTTCAAGAAGCCGACGACTACAAATCAATTCCAAGGCAGGTTAGGATCACCCCGTGGGAACACATGGTAGACGTCTTTAATGAATACGTGTACGAGACGGGAAAGACAATGGACTACCTACAGAGGATCGAGGGTGAACAGATCAGGTATACCGACCCCGAAGATGCGCTGTACCACCTGTACGAGGCCATCTTAGTATTTCAAGCCCGCTACGAGTCACACCTGAAAGATCCTATAGTTCTCGACCGTTTTGTTAAGTACCTGATGGGCAGCGTTTATGTTGTCTACATCAAGACCAACCAGCTTGCATCTGCATACCGTCTTTTCACTGTCTTGAACACCCGGGGAGTGCCCCTGGGAACCGCTGACCTACTTAAGAGCGATAACCTCGGCGCGATCGCAAACGGAGACGACCGAAAGCGTGCAGCAGACAAGTGGCAGAAGATCGAGGACCAGCTCGGTCGAGAGGGCATAGAGCAGATCGTGGCCTTCATTCGCATGATGCACATCAAGGAAAAGGCGCGCCATGGAATCTTCGAGGAGTATCAGTCGCAGATATTCGACAAGGGGCTGGTCGGTCGCGGTATGCCGTTTATTCAACACATCGCCGATATCGCTGACATCTACCACGACAAAGTGCTCGAACCAGAAATCACGGGAACTGCAGACGCACAGAATCAGTACCGAACCCTTGTAGATCTTCTCAGCCGTTTCCTGCCGTTCAACGACTGGATTCCTCCAGTGCTGGCCTTTTATCGAAGATTCAAGTCCGATGATGCTCTCATTCGCTTCATCCTCGAACTGGAGAAGAGGGTAATTGTGGAATGGACACTGGGCAAATCGCTAACTGAGAGAATCGTGTCCCTAAGCCAAGTTCTCAAACTGATCGACGATGCACAGAACGCGGAGGAGGTGATTCCGCGTGTTGTCAGATGGGAAGATGAATCTGCGACGAGGAAAACGTTTGGAGATAAGGTCGCCGATGAGCAGTTCTACTTCCTGCACGGCGGCAAACTTGCTCGCTATTTGCTTTTGCGCCTTGACATGGAACTCTGGGAGATGGAGAACTTCGGTGGTTATCCGGGTACCATCACTGTCGAGCATATCCTTCCGCAGTCTCCTGCAGAAGGCAGCGAATGGAGAAAGACCTTCAACGACGACTCTCTGCTCCGAATGACAAACGGGATAGGCAATCTTGTGCTTCTGAGTGGCAGAAAGAACTCGAAGGCTCGGAACTATGAATTCCCCAAGAAGAAGAAAGCATATTTCGAGGGCAAGACCACGGCTTTCAGAATAACCCGCGAGATAGAAGACATCTCTGCTTGGAGCCCGGATAGTCTCCGGAAACGCCAGGAGTATCTTGTCACAATGGCGGGAAAGGTCTACTTCAAGACGACAGAGCCAAACAAGCATGCCACTTGACCTGCCCCAGAAGACAGGTCTGAATTCCCGCAGTCTAGATTCTCATGGGTAGCCCGTCGTCGAGCCCGTAGGTCGAAACCCTTGCGGTTTCGACTACTCTATTACCATCGGATGCGTTCTTGACGTGGATCGGGAACGCACGTATCTTGATCTGAGGTCGTATAGTTCCGTGTCGGGTTTCTTCTTGCGCGTTGCGCAATCCGGAACCCGACCTACTCACTCGCGAGGAAATTTCGAACCCGCCTCAAGAGGCCGGGAACCGCCAGCGTTCGCTGACTGTCACTTCGGCTTCATTGCCCATCTGGAATCTCTGCCTCGACCAGTTTTGCCAGAAGCGCGAGCGACTCTTGCCAGCCCAGATAGCAGGCCTCGGCGGGGATGATATCGGGAACACCTTCCTGAATAATGCTTACTTCAGTTCCACAGGACACTTTCTTCAAAGTGATCGTTACCTGCATCTCTCCGGGAAGGTTCGGGAGTTCGAACTTGTCCGTATGCCGAATCCGCTCGTTTGGCACAAGTTCGAGGTAGGTTCCGCCGAAGGAGTGGCTGCTGCCGGTAGTGAAATTCGTGAACGACATCCTGTAGGTGCCGCTGACCTTAGCGTCCAGATGGTGAACCTTGCCCGTAAATCCGTTCGGCGGAAGCCACTTAACCATCGCATCGGGGTCGAGAAACGCCCGGTAGACTCGTTCAGGTGCAGCTCGCAAGACACGGTGAAGGCGAATTGTGTTTGGCATAATCATCTATCCTTTCGAATTCCATGTCACATCTCGTTAACAACAGACAAAAGGAACATCAACGACGATAAAATATATCCATATTATCGCATTTTGTCAAGTCCATGCAGATAAGTAGGCGGGACCGCTCCGTCTCTCGTTAGACGAGAGACTTCGGGTACCGCCCTACGGTCATTGCGCATGGCGTGCGGGCCAGACAACCGTGACCTCGTAGGAATTCTGCGTGCCAAATCCTGTTGACCAACGCCCTGCTAATCCGTTCTTTGGGCATGGTTGTCGACTTTGAAATCTGAGGAGTAGATAATGACCAATAAATCTGCAAAAGTGGCCGTCGGCTATTCGCCGATACGAGCCGATCGCGGCTTAAAGAAGACTTGTAAGACATGGCATGCCGAAGCAGCAATGCGCATGCTGAAGAACAATCTCGATGCGGAAGTCGGTGAAAGGCCCGAGGAGCTGGTTGTGTATGGCGGCTCTGGTAAAGCCGCACGCAACTGGGAATGCTATCATGCGATTATCAGATCGCTGCAGTCGCTGAAAAAGGACGAGACCCTGCTCGTGCAATCGGGCAAGCCTGTAGGGATATTCAAGACATTCGAGCATTGCCCCCGCGTTTTGATCGCGAACTCGCATCTGGTGCCGCACTGGGCGACATGGGAGAAGTTTCGAGAGCTTGAGAAGCTCGGGTTGATCATGTTCGGACAGATGACGGCTGGTTCGTGGATATATATAGGTACGCAGGGAATTCTTCAGGGCACGTATGAGACATTCGTAGCCTGCGGACAAAAGCATTTCGGCTCCGATCTGCGCGGCAAGTTTGTGTTGACCGGCGGCATGGGCGGTATGGGTGGAGCCCAACCACTTGCGGCGACAATGGCAGGCGCTGCGATACTCGTGGTCGAGGTCGATGAAGCCCGCATCGACAAACGTTTGAAGACGGCCTATTGCGACAGGAAGACGTCCAGCCTTGACGAAGCCCTTGAATGGATCAACGTCGCCAAATCGAAGAAGGAGCCGCTGTCTGTCGGACTCGTCGGTAATTGCGCGGAGATTCTTCCAAAGCTGGTCAAGATGGGGATCACGCCCGACATCGTGACCGATCAGACATCGGCACACGACGAACTGAATGGATATGTGCCGCATACGCTGACTCTTGCCGAGGCAATGGAGCTTCGCAAGACGAACCCTGACGACTACATCAAGCGCGCCTACGAATCGATGGTGATTCACACGCAAGCGATGTTGGATATGAAGAAAGCTGGCTCGATCGTATTCGATTACGGCAACAACCTCCGCGGACAGGCGCTCAAGGCTGGTCTGGCGAATGCGTTCGATTTTCCCGGGTTCGTGCCCGCCTACATCCGTCCGCTCTTCTGCGAAGGCAAAGGACCGTTCAGGTGGGCTGCGCTCTCCGGCGATCCGCAGGACATCTATACTACGGATGAAGTCGTGCTCAAGGAGTTCGCATACAACGAACATCTCTGCAACTGGATCAAGATGGCGCACGAGAAGGTCCAGTTCCAGGGGTTGCCATCTCGGATTTGCTGGCTTGGCTACGGTGAGCGAGCGAAATTCGGGTCGATTATCAACAAGCTTGTTCGCAAAGGCAAGCTCAAAGCTCCGATAGTGATCGGCCGCGACCATCTTGACTGTGGTTCGGTGGCATCGCCGAATCGCGAGACTGAGGCCATGAAGGACGGCTCCGACGCGATAGCCGACTGGCCGCTTCTTAACGCGATGCTGAATATCTGCGCTGGCGCGTCATGGGTATCGATTCACCACGGCGGCGGTGTCGGAATCGGTTATGCGATTCACGCGGGTATGGTGGTGGTTGCCGACGGATCCGAGGAGATGAACAGGCGGTTGAAGCACGTGCTGACTACCGACCCGGGAACCGGCGTTATGCGGCATGCTGACGCAGGCTATGACGAAGCAATCCGGTTCGCGAAAAAGAATGATGTGAACATTCCGATGATGGAGTGAGTTTGCAGGCTAATTTGCTCATAAGACACATAGGGCAGCTCGTGACCTGCCGACCGTCGACGAAGCCACCGCTGCGAGGAAGCGAGCTGAATCATCTTGAGGTTTTCGATGACGGAGCAGTGGCTTGTTTCGCCGGAAGGATCGTCGCAGTTGGCAAGACCACAGAGGTCGAGAAACAGATCGAGCTTGTATTTGACAGTGTGATCTTTGAGGCAAAGGGGCAGGTGGTAACACCCGGCCTTGTCGACTGCCACACGCATCCGGTGTTCGCTACCACTCGCGAAGATGAATTCGAGATGCGGAATCTCGGCAAGTCTTATATGGAGATCGCGGAAGCTGGCGGTGGCATCCGCAACTCGGTGCGTAAGCTTCGAGAGACATCGAAAGAAAAGCTGTTCGCCAATGCGACGACTTATCTCGATCTGATGCTCGCGCACGGGACAACGACTGTCGAGGCTAAATCTGGTTACGGTCTCTCGACAGAATCCGAGATCAAGCAGCTTGAGGTGATCCAGATGCTCGCTGAGAGTCATTCGGTGGATATAGTCCCGACGTTTCTCGGCGCGCACGAAGTGCCGGACGAATATAGAGACAACCGAGCCGGCTATGTCGGTCTACTCGTTGATGAGATGATTCCAGAGATCGCAAGACGCAAGCTCGCTGTGTTCTCAGATGTATTTTGCGAGAGGGGCGTGTTCGAAATCGAAGACTCTGAGAAGATTCAGTCCGCTGCCGCAGCGCATGGTCTCAAGTTGAAATTCCACGCGGATGAGATCGTCGGGATTGGTGGGGCAGAACTTGCTGCCCGACTCGGCGCAATCTCGGCAGACCATCTCGAGGTGATTTCGGATGTCGGAATCGATGCGTTGTCGCAGTCGAACACTATCGGCGTGCTACTTCCCGGAACTGTGCATTTCCTTGATATGAAGAACAGGCCTCCAGCCAGGAGGATGATTGAATCCGGGGTTGCCCTGGCGCTTGCCACGGATTTCAATCCGGGCAGCTCGGCAACGCCGTCGCTGCAGATCATAATGAACTTCGCGGCGACAATGCTAAAGCTTACAGCCGCAGAGATAATCAATTGTGTTACAATAAATTCGGCGTGTGCGGTGTTAACGCACTCGGAAGTCGGGTCAATTGAGCGTGGCAAGCAGGCCGATATGGTGGTGTGGAATGCGGAGAATTATCGCCAGATGCCCTATCTATATGGAATTAACCTTGTCGACAAGGTGTTTAAGAAAGGCAGGGTTGTGAGCCATGGCAGCCGAGCAGCATAGGGATACATTTATAGAAGTCAGGATTTGTGCACAGAGGGGTGCGTTTCTTAAAGATCAATATCAGGGTGGATTCCCGTTTTCGGGACTGTTGAAAAACCCAGAACCGCCCGAAGAGTTGCGATGGATATTGCTTCCCGCCGAAGGGAGTGTTGAAAAACCTTGTAGGTCGGCTTCCGAGCGCGACCGGAGGTCGGGAGAGAAAGCCGACAAGCTGTTGTCGGGTTTCTCATTCCGCTTCGCGTCACTCGGAACCCGACCTACGAAGAATGTCTCTCTCCAGAGTTTTTCAACACTCCCCGAAGCGGGGAGTGTGACCCGGCGCCCTCGCAAGTGGTTGCGGGCAGGTCACAACCACGACTTCGTCGCGGTGAAGACCTGTCCCAACACTACTCGCCTTCCAGAACCACACAATCCGAATCAGGACCTTCTCAACAGTCCATTTGGCGGGAATGACGACGAGCGGGCTTTGCGCATGTCGTTTCTGAGCCGTATTAGATGCGGGGTCGATTCCAGCCCGAATCCAGTCTCTTCGTCCGTTCTCTGCGCACTAAATGAAGCTGCAACTCCAATACTGCAAAGGTGTTTAAGTAATGGTGCTGCGTAGAGAAAGATTCTTGGCGGCTGCGATAATTCTCGCATTGTCATCACTCGGGTGTGGAGTCTACTCTTTTTCGGGCTCGATGCGGTCGGGCATGAAGTCCATAGCAGTGCCGGTCTTCGAGAACAAGTCGGTCGAGTATGGCATTGCGGAGGAGCTCACGGCGGGAGTAGTTGACAGATTCGTATCTGACAACACGCTGAAAGTTGTCCCGCGAGCGAAAGCCGACGTCGTACTGGAGGCGACGATTCAGAGCTATGAGAGAGTGGCATACACGTATGATGAGAACGATCAGGTGCAGGAATACAAAGTGAACATCTCGGTCGCGGCCCGGCTCGCCAAGTCAGACGGCGAGGTCGTGTGGGAAGATGGCTCGCTGACCGCGTTCGGGATTTATAAAGCAGATGCAGAGACTGAGGATGAAGGCAAGTCCCGTGCTATTGAGAAAATTGCGGAGGACATGGTGAACAGGACAGTGCGCGACTGGTAAGCGTACTGTGTTCGCGATTGCCGCTGATTATCAGGCAGATTGGCAACATCTAAGTACAGGAAGACATGATGACAGAGATGAAGAAGCTGACAGCATTGATTCTGCTGGCGGGGTTGTTTGTGGGAGTATCGAGTGCTCAGGCGGTGAATTCCAAGGCCGGTACCTATGCTTACTCCTTTTTGAAGATTCCGGTCGGCGCGAAAGCGCCCGCAATGGGTGGAGCGTCGACGGGTCTGGCGGACGACCAGACGGCGACATTTTACAATCCGGCAGGTATCACTTCATTCGAAGGCTCCTCGGTATTCGCGAGTTACAACAACTATCTCGCAGGTATGCAGGGTGGCTATCTTTCGTATGTAACATCCTGGGGCCAGCGCAGCAGCATCGGCCTTGCAGTGGATTATCTGAATTACGGCACAATGACCAGAGCCGATTCACTCGGTCGCGCACAGGGCGAATTCGGCGGAGGCGATCTGGCATTGTCGATCACATTCGCCTACCGCTGGCCATCGGCCGTGGATAACATCATCGCAGCCGGTGATCCTTACGATGAGATTCAAGACGAATACATGAGGTGGAGTGGCCTCAGCGTCGGAGCTACGGCGAAGCTAATATACGAAAAGCTTGAGGACTATACATCGGACGCGCTTGCGGTAGACCTGGGCGTGATCTACGGATTGAACGATCAACGGACGAGACTGGGTGTATCGGCGAGCAACCTCGGTTTTCAGATGAAGTCGTTTTCCTCGGGGCACGAAGACTCGATGCCGGCGATTCTGCGAGCCGGTGTCGGTCACAGGCTGAAAGCTGCTCCAATTGCAATCGCAGCGGATGTTGTGAAGCCGTTTGACAACGACGCGTATTTCGCCGTTGGCCTGAATCTGACAAGATTCCAACCGCTGGAGATCCGTGCCGGCTACTCGACCGTGGGACAGAACTACAGAACCGATTCGTCGAAGGACAACTGGGCTGGACTTTCGTTTGGTCTCGGGTTGAAGCTAAGCAGGTTCGTGTTCGAGTACGCATTCATTCCCTATGCGGATCTTGGGAACAGCCATAGGATAGCCGTGTCCAAGAGTTGGTGATGAAAGCTCACAGCGTGGCATCGTGTTCATGGCGAGCGCTTCCTGTCATCGCGATAGGCTTGCTCTCCTGGTTATCCTGCTCCAAGACTCCTGAACCCAGAAGTGTGGTAGTCGACTTTCTCCGATCCATTCGCGAGGATACAACGAGCTCGGGCTATCTCAGAACTCTGCTTGATCTCGACGAGCTGCTAACCGAGGGCTCGGTGTATCAGTACGACTCGAGCATGTCGCATGAGGACAACGCGACGAGGTTCTTGAACCTCTTCCTTGCAGGCGGTAGGGTCAGGGCGATGTGGGTCAAGAACCAAATCGTGGTGGGCAACATGAACGTGAGCGGAGACACAGCGATCATCGAGGTGTCGTTTATTGACAGGGAAGCAGCGCCTGTCAAGCAATACTACAATAAGATGGGCGTGCATCGGATTGAAGGACACTGGAAGTTGTTCGCCTTCAAGCTCTTCTGAGAAATATCCCCGTTAGACGTCAGACTTGGAGTGTAACAACAGCTATTGACATTCCCACAGGGGGGACTGTTGAAAAACCCCGGAGAGAGACATTCTTCGTAG
>JAGVNY010000089.1 GCA_020053015.1 Candidatus Zixiibacteriota bacterium
ACTGCTCCAAATACCCGGTTCAGGAAGGAGCGCCTCGTTTGCTAACATCAGAATGTGTGAAAATAGGGTTTTTCAACACTCCCGTGCGCCGGAATGACAATAATGTTCTCATTGAAACAGCTGCTGCGGAAATCGGCCCGATGTCTTGTTTTGACGCCGGAAGGATTGCATTGTAAATCAACACCCGCCAAGAGGCGGGGCACCAAACGGTTGTCATGCCAGTGGAAACGGGCATCCAGATTGGGCACGGCGGTGCCGTGCCCCTACGGCTATCACTGTTTCAAGATTCGACGGAGTACAAAAGAGCCGCTCCGAGTGGAGCGGCCAGATTCTTCAGCTATTGGCAGCGATTAGCGACTACGTTTTGCCGCCTGCGATCTTCAGGCGGTTCTCGGCGCGTTTCAGTGCGGCACGAGCGCGGGTCAAATCGAGGTCGGGAGATTGCAGACCAAGCCTCTGCTTCGCTCGCTCGAAAGCTGATTTGGCGCGGCCGACATCAATCTCCTCAGCAAACTCGACGGAATCGGCGAGAATCGTCGCGACATTGTCCGACACCTCAAGAAATCCGCCTGACACTGCCGCTGTCCGCTCAATATCATCGCCCTCTTTGATCGTAATCTTCCCGGCTGCCAGTGAGGTAATCAAAGGAGCATGATCGGAGAGCACACCCAGGTATCCTTCTGAGCCAGGTGCAATCAGGCTCTTGACCTCTTTGTCGTAGAGCACGCGGGCAGGCGAGACTATCGAAAGCCTGAACATCGCCCTATGCCTTCTTCATCTGTGCAAAGCGTTCGAAGACCTCGTCAAGCGTGCCAGCCATGTAGAATGCTTGCTCGGGAATCTCGTCGCACTTACCTTCGATTAATTCCTTGAAGCTGGCGATCGTGTCAGCGATCTTGACGTACCTTCCCTGACGACCCGTGAACTGCTCCGCTACGAAGAACGGCTGCGAAAGAAACTTCTGAATCTTGCGTGCGCGCGACACAATCAGCTTGTCGTCCTCGGAAAGCTCATCGATACCCAGAATCGCAATAATATCCTGGAGGTCTTTATATCTCTGAAGAATCTGTTGCACTCTGCGAGCGACCCTGTAATGTTCCTCACCGACGATTCCCGGATCGAGAATGCGTGAAGTCGAGGCGAGTGGATCGACCGCGGGGTATATACCGAGTTCGGATATCTGTCTCGAAAGCACCGTCGTGGCGTCAAGGTGCGCGAATGTCGTAGCTGGAGCCGGATCGGTCAGGTCATCGGCAGGGACATAGATCGCTTGCACCGATGTGATCGAGCCAGCCTTAGTCGATGTGATTCGCTCCTGCAAAGCGCCCATCTCGGTGCCGAGGGTAGGCTGATAACCCACTGCCGACGGCATTCTTCCGAGAAGCGCCGACACCTCTGAGCCTGCCTGAACGAAACGGAAGATATTATCAACAAACAGGAGCACATCCTGATGCATCTCGTCGCGGAAGTACTCCGCCATTGTCAGACCGGACAGCCCGACGCGCAGACGCGATCCCGGCGGTTCGTTCATTTGTCCGAAAACCATGCATGTCTTCGGAAGCACTCCCGACTCCTTCATCTCGAGCCAGAGGTCGTTGCCCTCACGGGTTCGTTCGCCGACGCCGCAGAAGACGGAGTAGCCACCATGCTCCTGCGCGATATTGCGGATCAGTTCCATGATAATGACCGTCTTGCCGACGCCCGCCCCGCCGAAAAGACCAACTTTGCCACCCTTCACGTATGGCTCAAGGAGATCGATTACTTTGATGCCGGTTTCGAACTGCTGGGTCTTGGTATCCTGATCCTGGAAACTGGGAGCAGGATGATGAATCGGAAGCCGCTTCGTCCCCTCTGGGATCGGAGCGAGCTTGTCAATCGGGTTGCCGAGAAGATTGAAGATACGACCGAGCGTCAGCTCACCTACCGGCACAGTGATCGGAGAGCCGGTGTCGGTCGCCGTCATTCCTCTCACAAGCCCGTCAGTGGAACCGAGCGCGACGCACCGCACGATATTGTCTCCGATGTGCATCGCGGCTTCCACCGTGACATCGATCTTGCGCTCGGCATCCGCGATTTTAATGGAGTTGAGGATATTCGGCAGATGAGCGGAGTCGAACTCGCAGTCGACTGTCGGACCAATCACCTGCACAACTTTGCCTCTATTGCCGGATACCGTAGCAACGGTTTTTTGCGCCATCTGCAATAACCTCTATGTTATTTCACGTCTTTTCAAATACAGTCTCTCGGTCTTCTATCCTTTGAGCGCCTCGGCGCCGGAAACGATTTCGAGCAGCTCTTTGGTGATCGCGGACTGACGAGCCTTGTTCATAACGAGCGTCAGGTTGTCTATCATCTCGCCCGCGTTTCTCGTGGCCGCACCCATCGCAATCATTCTGGTACCGTGCTCTGAGGCCAGCGATTCAGCCATGCACATCTGAACGAGTGTCTGTGCATAGCTCGGGAGCAGCGCCTGGAATATCGATGCAGGATCAGGCTCGAAGATGTACTCCTTCGCGGAGTGCTTCTCATCAGTGGCCCCGAACTCCATCGCTATTGGAAGATACTGCTTGAGAGTAATCCTGTACGACACGGTCGAGAGAAAAGCAGTGTAGAGCAGGAATATCCGATCGATGTCGCCGGAAAGGAATCTCTCCGTGAGGAAGTGAGTCGCCGCCTTCATCTTCGACAGATCCATGTTCCCGGCGAAATCCACATACGACTGCGCTACCGGAATCGGTCGTCTGCGAAAGTAGTCGCGTGACCTGCGACCGATGCAGATTAGTTCCAAGTTCTCCGGTGTGTAGCTTCTGCTGAATTCCTCCGCCTTCCTGATCAGATTGGAGTTGTATGACCCGCAGAGCCCACGGTCGGATGTGAAGATTACAAGCGCGGTCTTCTTGACAGGACGCTCTTCGAAGAACGGGTGAGAGACTTGACCGGACGCCGTTGCGAGATGTCCGAGCATCTCGATCATCTTCTCTGCGTATGGGCGATACGACTCGATTCTCTGCTGCGCACGGCGCAGTTTTGCGGCCGAAACCATCTCCATAGCCTTGGTGATCTGCTTGGTCGATCCAACTGCGCGTATGCGATTCTTTAGATCTCTGATTGTCGCCATTACAACATCCGTTCGAGCGCTACTGCTTCAGGACGAATTTCGCGTTGAATTCGCCGAGCGCTTTCTTGAGTTTTGCCTCGGTCTCGTCGGATATAACCTTGTCCTTGGCAATCACATGACCTATGTCCGGATACGATTTCTCCACGAACTCTGTCAGCTCCGCCTCATAGCGACCAAGATTGTCGACAGGAATCTTGTCGAGGAATCCGTTCGAGCCTGCCCAGATGATGAGGACCTGCTTTTCAAGGGGCATCGGGACATACTGACCTTGCTTAAGAATCTCTACCATCTTCGCGCCGCGATTGAGCTGTGCCTTTGTGGCCTCGTCGAGATCGGAGCCGAATTGCGCAAACGCAGCGAGTTCGCGGTATTGCGCAAGGTCAAGCCTCAATCCACCCGCCACTTTCTTCATTGCTTTCGTCTGGGCATTTCCGCCCACACGGGAGACCGAGATGCCGACGTTAATGGCAGGCCGAATGCCTGAATAGAACAGATCAGCCTCGAGAAATATCTGGCCGTCAGTGATCGAAATCACGTTCGTCGGAATGTAGGCCGTTACGTCACCCGCCTGAGTTTCGATGATCGGCAGCGCCGTCAATGACCCGCCTCCCAGCTCATCATTGAGCTTAGCGGCTCTTTCCAACAGACGCGAGTGCAAGTAGAACACGTCTCCCGGATAAGCCTCACGTCCCGGCGGACGACGGAGCAGGAGCGATAGCTGTCTATATGCCTGCGCGTGTTTAGACAGGTCATCGTAGATACAAACCACATGCCTCTTCGTGTGCAGAAATTCCTCGCCGATCGCAACGCCTGCATAGGGCGCAATGAACTGGAGCGGGGCAGGATCGGTAGCGCTGGCCGCAACAACAGTCGTGTATTCCATGGCTCCGTACTTGCGCAGCGTTTCAACCACCTGAGCTACCGTCGAAGATTTCTGGCCGATAGCAACGTAGATGCAGAACACATCAGTATTTTTCTGATTGATAATCGTATCGAGAGCAAGCGCGGTCTTCCCGGTCTGCCGGTCGCCGATAATCAATTCGCGCTGACCACGACCGATAGGAATCATCGAGTCGATTGCTTTCAGACCGGTCTGCAGCGGCTCTTTCACCGGCTGACGTTCGACCACGTTTGGTGCGATTGTCTCGATATTGCGAAACTTGTCGGTAGCAATAGGGCCCTGACCATCGATGGGCTGGCCGAGCGGATTGACCACGCGTCCAATCATCGCGTCGCCCACGGGAACCGAGGCGATCCTGCCAGTGCGGCGGACAGTGTCACCTTCTTTGATCAGAGTGTCTGAGCCGAACACCACGACTCCGACGTTGTCCTCCTCGAGATTGAGGATCATACCCATCACGTCGCCCGGGAACTTGACTAGCTCGGACATCATAGCGTCCTCAAGCCCCCACACTCTCGCGATGCCATCGCCGACCTGAAGGACAGTACCAACAGACTCAAGCTCAAGCTTGGTCTCGTACTTCGCTATTTCCTTCTTTATTATGGAACTGACTTCTTCCGGTTTTAGAGCCATTGAAAACTCCGTATATTTGAGCGAATATTATCCTCAGCCAATCGGCAACCGCATCTATTCTTAGTGTACTTTGACCGCCTGCAGCTGGTCTTTCAGCACCTCAAGCTGATGACGTATGGAGCTGTCGATAATCTGATCTCCGAGAAAGACCACTACGCCGCCGATTATCGACGGATCGACTTCGGTTCGAAGCATTACTTTCCTGCCGCTTTTCGCCTCGAGCTTTCGAATCAGGGTCTCTTTGTGCTTCTCTGAAATCGGCACGGCGGTCACGACCTTCGTCTTGACAAAGCCGTTGTGCTCCAGAACGAGAGCCTCGAACGCCTCGGCAATTCCATGCAGATACGGATATCGCCGCTTCGAGACGACATGCAGCAGAAACTCCTCGAGTTCCCTCGCTACCTTGCCCGAGAAGACGGCACGCAGCACTGCAAATTTGTCCTGATCGCGAATCTGCGGAGCAGCGAGGAAGTCGAGCAGCGCTCTGTCCGCTGATAGCAGAGCATCAATCTCTCTCATTTCGGCAGCTACTTTGTCGACGATATTCTTCTCGACCGCGAGAAGAAACAACCCGTGCGCATACCGCCGCGCGACTTCGGCGCCTATCATCAGACCTTCTCTACGTCGTTAATGAAGCCTTCGATCAATTGCCGATGCTTGGCTTCATCAAGTTTCTCAGCGATCATCTTCTCTGTCGCGGCAAGAGTCATGCGGACTATGTCGAGCTTGAGCTGAACCTTAGCCTTGTCCACGTCTCTCGAGAGCTCCTGCTTCGCGCGCTCGATCAAGTCCTTCGATTCATTCCGGGCGGCTTCCTTGATCTCCGCAGCCACGCCCTGTCCTTCGCGAACGGCTTCTTGAATCTTAGCGCGCACCTCGGACTCCGCCTCTCTCATCCGCCTGTCGTAAGAGGCGTGAAGCTCCTCAGCCTTCTTCAGCTCTTCCTTTGCCTTCTCCAGATCACCCTGAATCCTCTCTCTGCGCTCGTCGATCATACCAAGCAGAGGCTTCCAGGCGTACTTCTTCAGAATCAGGAGAGCTATAACGAACCCGACAATGTGCGTCAGTATCTGTTGCCATTCTAAACTTATCACAACAGACTCCCGTTGGCTTGAAAGTCGATTACATTCGCGAGGGGCGGAGTCTATCCGCCCGTCGCAAAGTCATTAGTGGCCGATCTTGCCGGAAAGGACGAAGAATCCCACCAGCGAATAGATGGTCAGCGCCTCGATAAGAGCTGCGCCGATGATCATGCCGACCTGAATCTTGCCCGCGGCCTCCGGCTGACGGCCCATCGCCTCCATCGCGGAACCGACGGCACGACCGAGACCCATCGCGGAACCGAATCCTGCCAACGCAAGGCCTATCGGCAGCGCAAAACCCAGAGCAGTCTGATAATCCATAAGTCCTCCACTACTCCTTTATTGATTCATCCTAATGTTCGTGTTCCTCATGATGCTCATGCGGGAGCATCAGAGAGAAGTATACCGACGCCAGCAGACTGAAAACCAGCGCCTGAATTGTCGATGTCAGCATTGCCAAGAATATGAACGGCAGGTGGAGCGGAATCCCGATCGGCGAGTGCATGAAGCTGAGCAACAAAACGCCGAGCCCCACAAACGCAGCAATCAGCACGTCCTCGCCCATGATATTCCCGAAAAGACGAAGAGAGAGCGAGAAAGGCTTGGCGAGCTCGCCGATTATATGGATCGGAAGATTCAGCGGGGCAAGCGCCCATGATATCGCGTCCCTCGGGTCGCCCGCAAGGTGCATGAACCACTTGCCGATGCCAAGGTGTCTGATCGCGCTTCCCTGTACATGCAGGAAGACGCAGATCGCAAGTGCAGCCGTTGTGTTCAGATTTGATGTCGAAGAATGAAGGAACGGGATCAGCCCCGACAGGTTCATCAGCAGGATATAGACAAACAACGTCCCGAGAAACGGCACATACATCGGACCGTACTTCTCGCCTACTATGCCTATGAAGAAATTCGAGAGTCCTTCGACGAACATCTCGACAACAGACTGTGCCCTGCCCGGGATCAGCTGCCGCTTCTTGTAGACTCTCATAGCGACAATGCACATGAATGCTAAGACGACAAAAGCGAAAACGACTACCTCGAAGTGATGCAGGAACGGCATCAATCCCTCTTTGGGGTGATGCAGGAGGTCGTTTATCAATGTGATAACATTGGGGAGCTTCGGTACGCTGTCTCCACCACCGTGCTCAGCAGCTGCAGCGGCCGTATCGGCAACCTGCCTGCTCTGTGCGCTCATTATCAGCCAATAGGGAGCGAGATTCACTGCGAAGCTCCTTTCCTGCCCTCAGCTACACGCATCCAGCTCGAATCTACAAGCTGCCTGCCGAGGACTTTCAGAAGGATCACTGCGAAAAGCATCGTAAAACCGATCACATAAGAGGGCACCGGAGCAACTCCACTCCGTAGCAACAGATATCCGACAAAATAGAGAACAGGGAACTTGACTACTGAGATAATTAGAATCGGAAGCGGGCGTCTTGGCTGCGGCGTGATCGTGTTCTTGATCAAACCCATCAGAAACCAAAGATTGACTGAGCCGAACACCAGTCCTGATGATACACCGACAGCGTGTCGCCAGTCATAGTACACCGATCCGAATACGAGAACGACCGCCGCTAAGATCAGCGAGGTTCTGATAACTCTGTTTATAAATTCAAGTCCCATTTGAGAAAACGCAAAACACTACCGCGCTTGCAGATATACTTAAGCGCGTTCAATCATCCGATTCGTTCGAAACTCGCTTCACGATTCCGTAGATTTCCTTGCCTGCTGCGACAAACCCGAACGTTATGAATGCTATCATCAGGTATGGTTCTGTTCCGAGTTTGTTGTCAAGCCACCGTCCTATGAAGAATCCGATCAGCGGTCCGACCGCCATCACAGCGGGGATGACCGCTAAGAGCGATA
>JAGVNY010000140.1 GCA_020053015.1 Candidatus Zixiibacteriota bacterium
ATTGATTCAAGCATCCGCAATGTGCGCGCATCGAGTTTGTCGCGGTCGATAAGAAGAAGCTGAACGTTGCCGAGAACGGCAGTCAGAGGATTATTGATCTCGTGATTCAGCGCTACTGCGGTCTCCACGATTGCCTCGGTCTTTGCCTTCCGGATATCGGCTCCCGCCGAGCCGATCTGTGATCCCATGGCAATTGCAATAGCAAGCTGAGATGATATAGCTCCGATGAATTCCTCCTCCGCGGACAAGTTGCGCTTGCCGGCGACGACTCCGGAGATCGTGCCGAGGTTTCGCCCGGCCACCGTCAACGGATACGAAAAGAGGCTGTGAGGGCTATCTTTCTCGAATGTCAGGAAGAGACTTTCGACGGAGAACTCACTTCTGAGCATCGAGATGAGCTTTCCCTGCATCTCTGCCATCAAAGGAGTAAACTGATCCGAGCCGGAAGAGTAACTTGCGTACGGTAGGCCGTCATCACCATAGAGGGCGATAGCGCCGGCATCGACCCCGATCACGCTGACAGCATTCTCCACGGCCTTCCCGCAAATCTCATCCTGACTCGCCCCTGAAGCGGCTTTGACAGCGATGTCACGCAGGGATTCGTACTTGAGGCGAATTCTCTCAGCGCTTTCAATAGGGTCGGTCGGTCTCATGCCATATCACAGCGCAAACGCTATGCCTGTGTCCATAATCCTGCGATAACCCATTTGCGGGTTGTCAAGGCACCGTTCCTCGTACAAAACTCAGTCGTGCGGCAAGAACATCGCACCGGGCAACGCGTTCTATAATATAGGGTTGAGTTCGACAAAAGCGAGACAATTCGCTCTGTTGTTCGCATTGTCCCGAGTCGGGTACGCCGGTTGTGTACGATGCAATCCGGTTCACACTTGCTGCATTGCTCAACCTGCTTATTTGCCTTGACTTGCACACTTGCAGCGGTAAATTGAAGCTTTCGCTCTTTGGCAGAGACGGGAAGAAATTCGAATGTTACATGATAACTGTGCTGTCTTCGCCATCTACGGCGTCCGCAAAGCCGCTAATCTGACCTATCTCGGACTCTACTCACTTCAGCATCGCGGTCAGGAATCGTCAGGAATCGTCACGAACGACAAGGGTGCCATTCATCTCCACAAGGGAATGGGCGAAGTCAGTGCGGTCTACGCGGACGAGGAGACGCTTGCGAATCTGCGGGGCACGATTGCGATCGGCCACAACCGTTACTCGACTACGGGATCGTCCACTGTCGGAAACGTTCAGCCTCTGGTAACCCGATTCCGGGGCAAGAATCTCGCCGTTGCGCATAACGGCAATATCACGAACTCTCTGACGCTGAAGAGGAAACTCGAAGAATCGGGAGCGATTTTTCAGACGACGTCGGATTCTGAAGTGATCCTCCATCTCGCAGCTCGCTCAAAAGAACGGTTGATGCGACGTAAGATCGCCAAGGCGCTTCGGCGAGTGCAGGGAGCATACAGTCTTGTGTTCCTCACAGATGACAGCATTATCGCTGCCCGTGATCCTCGAGGATTTCGTCCCCTTGCCCTCGGGAAACTCAATCGCTCCTGGGTGGTGGCATCGGAGACCTGCGCCTTCGATATCATCGGCGCGAAGTATGTGCGGGACGTCGAGCCAGGCGAGGTTCTCGAGATCAACGATCACGGCCTCCACAGCGAGGTGATCGAACAGCGTTCGAAACACGCCTTCTGCATATTCGAGTTCATCTACTTTTCGCGTCCGGACAGCAAGATATTCGGAGAGAACGTAGATAAGGTGCGCAGACGCCTTGGGCGACAGCTTGCGCGGGAGCATCCGGCTGACGCGGATATCGTGATCAGCGTGCCGGACTCGTCGAATACCGCCGCTCTCGGTTATGCTGAGCAGTCGGGAATCAAGCTTGAGATCGGGTTCATCAGGAATCACTACGTCGGGCGGACTTTCATAGACCCCGAACAGAAGATTCGCGACCTCGATGTCAAGATCAAGTTCAATCCCGTCCGAGGTGTTATTGCCGGAAAGCGCGTTGTCATAGTGGATGATTCGATCGTCCGTGGAACGACGTCTCGGAAACTGGTGAAGATGCTCTATGACGCTGGTGCCAAGGAAGTACATATGCGGATTTCGTCTCCACCCATCATCAGTCCGTGCTTCTACGGTATCGACATGCCGACCACACGCGAGCTTATCGCCTCCAAGCACACCGTCGAGCAGATTCGCAAAAGTCTCTGCGTGGATTCCCTTGGCTATCTATCGATCAAAGGCATGCTCTCCATGAACTCACTCCCCGATGAAGAGTTTTGCGTTGCCTGCTTCTCCGGCAAGTATCCCACTCCCATTGAGCGCAAGAACGGCAAGCTAAAGCTCTGTTAATTACTGCATTGACAGTTTCGATAATTGTATTATAATCAACAAGGCGCGGCTATTGATCACATCCATTTCTGATAGTGACCCGAAGGAGTACTCTTGCGTAAGTACGTTTCTGTATTTCTGCTATTGGTAACGGTTTCGTTATTTGCGAATCCGGACGCGGAATCAGCCCGTGAGGATGCGGATCGCATTTCCTCCGGAATCAAAATAGCTCGGATAGTAGTCAAGTTCCGAGAGTCAGCTGTGGTGCGACTCAGAGAAAACGGACTGGCGAGTCTGGGCAATGCCGACCTAAGCGCAGTCAACTCCGCGCTCAAAGGTATCCCTTTGAAGCCGTTGTTCATCCGATCCGAAGAGGATATCGATTTTGAACGTATGGCACTGAAGGCTTCTGCGCCGTCTGCCGTTGCAGACAAGAACTCCTACTTCCAGATTGACCTGAAAGACCACACTCGTGCAGAGGAGGTTTTGAAGAAGCTTAGGAGTACCGCTATTGTCGAGACTGTCTATATCGAACCTGAGGCCGAGCTTGCTCAGGATGTGCCTCCTCCCACCCCGGATTTCTCTGGCGACCAGGGGTACCTGTACTCCCCGCCCGGGGGAATCGGCGCCGACTTTTCGTGGTCGATACCGGGAGGTACGGGCCAGAACGTCCACATCATAGATATCGAGGGCAACTGGACACTGACCCACGAGGATTTTGGCAGCAACTTCGGATCGATGTTGGCGGGGAATCCGGTGCCGTTGGATGACTGGATTAATCACGGCACGGCCACGACCGGCGAGATCGGGGGAGATTCGAACAGCTACGGGATAACCGGTATTGCCCACGACGCGCAGATCGACTTGATTTCTATCGATGGTATCGGAATTGCCGCCGCAGTGGATTATGCGGCCTCGGTCCTGAATCCGGGCGATATCATTATGATTGAGCTTCATACTCCGGGTCCTCGCTACAATTTCGAATCACGCCCCGATCAGCTCGGTTATGTCCCGATGGAGTATTTTCAGGCGACGTTCGACGCCATTCAGATAGCAACGGCAAAAGGGATCTTCGTAGTCGAGGCCGCAGGGAACGGCGCGGAAAACCTTGATGACGAGATATACGAGAACAGATTCGACAGAAGCTTCAGGGATTCCAGAGCAATCTTGGTGGGTGCAGGTGTGCCACCGAATGGCATTTATGGCATAGACAGAACAAGGCTCTACTTCTCGAATTACGGATCGAGAGTTGACCTTCAAGGATGGGGCAAGAGCGTAACCACGACCGGCTATGGCGGACTCTTCAGCGGGGATGGTGACGAAAACCAATACTACACGCAGACATTCGGAGGCACTTCGGGCGCTACCCCGATAGTCGCAGGCGCGGTGGCATGTATTGAGGGAATTTTCGAGGCTGCGTATGGTGTTCCGCTGAGCGTGGATGCACTCGCTGCGCTTCTGACCTATACTGGATCAATGCAGCCGAATCCGAACGAATGGATCGGACCGAGACCCAATCTGCCCGAGGCGTATCAATTCCTGCCAGGTCCTGGGCTGAGCGCGCAGCCTGGGTTGATTCAAGCTTCAGGCTCCGACTACCCGATTCAGGTGTACGTAACTTTGATAAACGAAGATAGCCAATCGCCAAGGAATTTCGTGGTGACGATCGATGACACGCTTGAAGGCTTAGGTCAGGCGGGCTGGCTTGAGGTCTCGCCAACGTCGGGTACGATTGTGGCGGGAGGTTTGGCGGATCTGACGGTTACGCTTGACCCGACTCTGCTCGATGACACTACCTACCACTACAAAGGAATGATCTCGGTCAGTTACGGCGCCTGGACATCGCTCAAGGTTCCGGTCTTCTTCACGGTTATTTGCCAGGAGACAGACTACGCAGTCGATGACAGTGATAATGAGTCCGGTCCCGACTTCCAGTGGATCGACATCACGGCGATTGGGACGAAACTGCTCCCCTCCGACTTCCATAATGATCTTCATCCTACACTGGCGCTCGACGACGGGACTTCGAAGGCCATCCCAATAGGTTTCCCGTTCAATTTCTTCAATGATGTATTCGCGTACGTTTACGCAGGCGTGAATGGCGGCCTGTCTTTCGTGACTGACGAGGTGAATGTCAACGGTTACTTTGCGAACATTGATCTTCCGGCTCCCGGGATTGAAGCTCTGCTTCTCCCCTTCTGGAATGACCTCACGATCGATGCCGCCAGTGCAGGACACGGCGCTGTGTACTACTATAATTCCCCCGGGCACGATTCACTGGTCATCGAATACTTCCAGATCGGGAATTTCGGCAGCCAAGAGGATAGCTTGATCACATTCGAGGTCGTGCTTACGAGTAATCACAAGATCACTTATCAGTTTCTTGACGTAGGACTGCTTGATTTGGACTACGCAGCTCTCGTCGGGCTTAGTCGCGATCAGGGATGCAGAATGGTCGAGTACTATGAGCCGGGGTACCCGCTGGATAACACTCCCCACGATCAACTCCGGGTAGACTTCATGCCGGCGTATCAGATTGAGATGCGTTCCGGCGATGCCAACAGCTCAGGGAACATTGATATTGACGACATTGTGTTTCTGATAACCTACGTCTTCGGTGGGGGACCGGCTCCGCAGCCGCCCGAGTCGGGTGACTGCGATTGCCTGAGCGGTATCGACATTGACGATATTGTCTATCTCATAGTCTACGTATTTTCAGCGGGACCTGAACCCTGTTTGTACTACCCCTGATCTGATTCGGAATCGTAGCTCAAACGGTTCGATGCTTGACTTTGCCCTATCAGAAGCATCAAGCCCCAAGATGGCCTGACCAGCAATCTCCCGACAACGCATCTTGTCATTGCGGAGCGGTGTCTATCTTCCGGATGCCAACAGCGGGATATCAAACGGGAAGAATGAAGTCGGGAATACGCCGAGAACAATGGTTCCAAGCACGGCTACCACAAGGGCGACATATAGAAAGGCGGGGTAAGAAACAGGACGAAACTCAGTCTGCGTATCGATCATGAACATCACTACTACGACGCGAAGGTAGTAGTAGACCGAGATGAGGCTGTTAATGACTGCGATCACAACCAGCGGAATCTGACCCTTCGCCACAGCCGCCTTGAACAGGAAAAACTTGCCTGCAAATCCGGCTGTTGGTGGAATACCCGCCAGCGAGATCAGGAAGAGCGTCATCGCAGCTCCAAGGAACGGGTGTCGTCGTCCCAATCCGGTGAAGCTCGTAATCTCATTGTCACCATCCTCTTTGCCTTCCACGACGAGGAGAACCATGAAAGCGCCGAGATTCATCACCGTATACGTCAACAGGTAAAACACGACTGAGTTGACCGCCTCGGCGGTGCCCGTCGCGAATGCGATCAGCATATAACCTGCATGAGCGATGGACGAGTAGGCCAGCATTCGTTTGATGTTGGTCTGAGAGATGGCGATCAGATTGCCGGTGAACATAGTTAACACCGACAGGCTCCAAAACATCGGAGAGAGTTGGGTGATGTGTTGCCCGAATGCGACGACGAAGACTCTCGCGAGCACCGCGATAGCAGCTGCCTTTGGGCCGGATGACATGAACGCTGTGACTGCCGTCGGGGCGCCCTCATACACGTCAGGAACCCACATGTGAAACGGGAACGAAGCCAGCTTGAATGCGAGGCCTATCAGAAGCAGCCCGCCTCCGACCATGAGGTAGAAGAAAGAGTTCGCGAGCGTGTATTGCTGAGGATCGAACATCTGCGCGATCGAAGTAGTACCCACTGCTCCGAAGACGAATGCGATTCCGAGAACGATGAAGCCGGTTGCAAAAGCCCCGAGAAGGAAGTATTTCAGCGAGGATTCATTGGACTTCGGATCGGATCTTCTGAATCCTGCGAGCACGTAGAGTGCGACCGACATAATTTCGAGGCCGACGAAAAAGACGACAAGATCGGCTGCCGAGGCCATCATCATCATGCCGAACAACGAGAAAATGATCAGTGCGTAGTACTCTCCCGCCTCGAGTTTATGAAGCCGGATGTAATTCTCCGACATGAAAACCACCAGCAATGAGCCGAGAAGAAAGATGAGTTTCAACACCGAGGAGAACAGGTCGATGCTGTACATCCCGGCAAAAGTTCGCGTGTCTGTTCCCCAGTTCATCCAGACGGCGAACGACGCAACGATTATCCCGAACCAGGCAATGTGACCGGTAATCCAGCGTCTGTCGCGTGGCAGGAACGCCGCGAACAACATGATGAGCAGTGCAAGACCGCAGATGATGATCTCAGGCAAAATCGCAACGTAGTCAATCTGGGGGAATTCCAACTCTGCTTTCTCCATTTCAAATCGGGCAGCCTGCCCGAAATCAGAAGCCTCAGCCTCCGTTGAAGCCGAGCTTCACCTCTGTGCCGGAAACGATGATCGGCACTATGCGTTGTCCCTTCGAGTGCGACAGCGCTTCGCCGGCTATCTTCTTAGTCGATGTGACGTCAAACTCGTCGTATGCAATGCCGCGCTTGACCAGATCTTCTTTGGCTGCCGCGCAATAAGGGCATCCGGGTTTCGTGTAGATCTTCACATTTGCCATTTCACTCACCTTGATCCCGATATGTCCCCATTGGACCGTCGTTTCGGTCGACCTCTGCAATCGGGATTTCGGGCGTAGCGATCTGTGTATAAGCAACCCGTTTGAGAAGCGAGTCGATCGACCGTTCCATCGGTCTGAAGAATGTGCTTGGATAGATGCCGATCCAAAAGATCAACACCACGAGCGGCACAAGAATCAGCTTCTCGCGCAAATTGAGGTCGCGAATCGACCTGTTCTTCTCGTCAGTGATTTCGCCGAAGACGACTCGCTGGAGCATCCAGAGCATGTAGCAAGCGGCGAGTATCATCCCTGTGGCGGCAATGATCGCATAGGCAGCGTTTACTTTGAATGTGCCGAGCAAGATAAGAAACTCGCCAACAAAACCGTTGGTGAAAGGCAGGCCGATCGACGAGAGCGCCACGATAACGAAGAAAGTCGTCCAGACGGGCATCGACGTGAAGAGCCCGCCCAAGTCCGCTATCATCCTCGTGTGTCGTCTCTCGTATAACATTCCCACGATGAGAAACAGCGCGCCGGTTGAGATGCCATGGTTGATCATCTGAATGATCGATCCCTGCATGCTCTGCATATTGAATGCCGCCATCCCGAGCATGACGAAACCGAGGTGAGACACCGAGGAGAATGCCACCAACGATTTCACGTCTTTCTGCACCATGGCGACAAGGGCGCCATAGATAATCCCTATTATGGCGAGCACCGAGATGACCGGGATGGATTCCATGAACGCATCTGGGAAGAGCGGAATGCAGAATCTCAGGAACCCGTATGTTCCCATCTTCAGCAGCACGCCCGCAAGAATCACGCTTCCGGCAGTTGGCGCTTGCACGTGGGCATCGGGCAGCCATGTGTGAAACGGAAACATAGGTACCTTGATGACAAACGCCAGCGCGAATGCGGCAAACAGCCACCTCTGGGCCTGAGAAGAAATCGCAAAGTCGTCCATCACGGTCAGATCGAACGAATAGACACCGGTTGCATAGTAATGCATTACGAATAGTGCGATTATCGCGACCAGCATCAACAGTGATCCCACAAGCGTAAATAGCACGAACTTGATGGTTGCATAGATACGGTTGACTCCTCCCCAGATTCCGATCAGGAAGTACATCGGGACGAGCATCATCTCCCAAAAGACATAGAACAAAAATAGGTCGAGTGACATGAAGACCCCGAGCATGCCTGTCTCAAGAAGGAGCAGCGAAATCAGATAACCCTTCAGTCGATCTTTGATGGCGTTCCATGATGACCAAATGGAAATCCATGACAGGAAAGTGGTCAGCAGGAACAACCACAGGCTGAGCCCGTCTATACCAACGTGGTAGTTCGCTCCCAGGCTGCTGATCCACGGCACGTTGACGGAAAACTGCATGGCGTCGGTCGAGGAATCGAAATTGATGCAGAGGTAGAGCGACAGCACGAAGGCCGCGAGACTTGTCGTGAAGGCGATTCCTTTCAGCACGGATTCGGCTTTGCGACTGATCGGCAGCATGATCAGAATGCCGATCAATGGCAAAGCAGTCACGATTGTAAGAACGTATTGATCCATGCTACCTCATCGACATGAAGAACGCGAGAACGACAATCGCACCGCCCAGAAACATCAGGGCGTAATTGCGCAAATACCCGGTTTGCATGACACGAGTGCTTCCGGAAAACGACTGCACCATATACGCAAGTCCATTTGCGATGCCGTCTATTATGGCGACGTCTATTACTTTCCACAGAAACATCGATATGACAATGAGCGGCCTGACAATGACCGCGGCATAGATCTCGTCAACGTAATACTTGTTGTACACGACTTTGTGGATGCCCGCAAACCGTTCTCTCAGACTTGTCGCAAGTTGAGGCCGCCGAATGTAAGCGACATAAGCGAAGTAGATCATCAGTAACACGAAGAGCACAGAGATTGTCATCAGCAGATATTCGGTCACGTGGGAGTGATGATTCTCGCCGTGTGAAGCAAGTGCCGCGGAAGACGCGAACACCGGCTCCATGAAACGCTCGAAATGATTGCCGCCACCCATCGAGGCTGGAATGCCGATCCATCCGCCGATTGCCGACAAGACCGCGAGTGATGCGAGCGCGAATAGCATGTTGCGAGGAGATTCGTGCAAATGCTCAGACTTGTGTTTGTCGTAACGTGGCTTCCCGAAGAATGTGAGAAACAACAGCCGGAACATGTAGAATGCCGTCAGACCGGCGGTCACGACACCGATCAGCCAGAAGACAACTCCGCCGTGTTCAGACGAGAAAGCCTTCCAGAGTATCTCGTCCTTCGAGAAGAAGCCTGACAGACCGGGAATGCCTGCAATTGCAAGCGTGCCGACGAGCATCGTCAGGTAAGTAGTCTTGATCTTGGAGCGCAAACCGCCCATGTTGCGCATATCCTGCTCGTTGGACATCGCGTGTATCACCGATCCCGCCCCAAGAAAAAGCAGCGCCTTGAAGAACGCGTGCGTCATTAGGTGAAATATCCCGGCAGTGAATGCCGCGACACCGCATGCCAAAAACATGTATCCCAGTTGAGAGATCGTAGAATATGCAAGTACTCTCTTAATGTCATTCTGCGCGAGTCCCATGGTCGCAGCAAAGAGGGCTGTAGCTGCCCCTATTAACGCTACCACCAAGAGAGAAGTCGGCGCGAGCGTGTAGAGGACATTGCACCGCGCCACCATGTAGACACCTGCGGTTACCATGGTCGCGGCGTGAATCAAAGCTGATACCGGAGTGGGACCTTCCATGGCGTCGGGAAGCCACACGTACAGGGGTATCTGTGCGGACTTACCGGTCGCTCCGACGAAGAGCAGCAGAGTGATTGCGGTGATCACCGAACTGCCAATCTGGAAAGAACTCGCAGCGGACTCAAACACCTGACTGAAATTCAGGGAGCCGAACGTCCAGAATATCATGAAGATGCCAATTGCAAATCCGAAGTCGCCAATCCGGTTGACGATGAAAGCTTTCTTACCGGCATCGGATGCGGACTGCTTCTTGTACCAAAATCCGATCAACAGATAAGAGCAAAGCCCGACTGCCTCCCAACCTACGTAGAGGAGCAGGAAGTTGTTCGCCAACACGAGAATCAGCATCGAGCCGGTGAAGAGATTGAGATATGTGAAGAACCGTGAGAATTCCTTGTCATGGGCCATGTAGCCGATCGAGTAGACGTGTATGAGGAACCCGACTCCGGAAACAACGAGCATCATCACAGCGGAGAGCGGGTCCAGCAGGAAAGCAATGTCGACCTGAAATGCGCCTGACGGAATCCACGAGAATAGCAGAGTCTCGATAGAACGGTACTCAGGATCAAGCCCGAGGAGTTCAATTAGCGCTAAGACCGCGGCGACGAGTGAAAAGAAGACCGAACCGCATGCGATCGAGCTGACTACGGGTTTCGGAAATCGTTTGCCGAAGAGCCCGTTGATCAGGAACCCGGCCAGAGGAGCCGCAGGTATTAGCCAGATATAGTTGGACAAGTCGTCTCTCCCCTACCACCGCATGATGTTGAAGTCGTCTGCATTGACACTCTCCCTGTTCCTGAACACCGCGAGGATGATCGCCAGACCAACTGCTGCCTCGGCTGCCGCGACGGCAAACACGATGAAAACAAAGGCATGCCCAGAGACGTCACCGAGAGCTCTCGAGAACGCGATAAGAGCGAGATTCCCGGCATTGAGCATGATCTCGATTGACATGAAGATCACGATCAGATTCCTGGACGTCAGGACTCCCAGCACTCCGATCGCGAAGATCACAGCGGACAACGTCAGATAGTATTCCAGGGGTACCATTTCAATCATCCAGTCTCTTCTTCGCGAGCACTACAGCGCCGAGTATAGCGGCCATCAACAGGATTGATGTGGCCTCGAAAGGAAGCAAGTACTTCGTAAACAGGATTTCTCCGATCGATTCCACCGATCCGAAGTTCTCCGGAAGGCTAACAGACGGAGAGCGAGATCCGTCTCTCAGCGCCACAATTACCAGCTCGAATGCGAGCAACGCTGCAAGCGCAACTGCTGCAAACTTCTGAAATGGGTGTCTATCTCCGCCGAATTCGTCTTTGCGCAGATTGAGCAGCATAATGATGAACAGGAAGAGAACCATTATCGCGCCAGCGTAGACGATTATCTGGAGTGCGGCGACGAAGACGGCAGACAACTGCACGAAGAGAATCGCCTGTGCCACGAAAGCCATGATGAGAAACAGCACTGCTCGCACTGGGTTCTTCTGGGTGATGACCATCAGGCAGCAGGCCACCGACGCGATTGCAGCGAGTATGAAGATGAACATTTCCAAGCGAGTGAACCTTCTCTTCGAGCTACTTCATGTAAGGTCTTCGTTTCTTGCGGATGAAATTCACCGGAGACGGCTTTGTGCGTGGCCATTTCACCAGCAAGTCTTCCTTAGTATAGATGAACTTCTCCCGCGCGTCATCAGAGAACTCGTATTCTTTTCCGAGAAAGATGGCCTCCTCCGGACATGCCTCTTCGCAGAATCCACAGAAGATGCACCGGAGCAAATTGATTTCATAAATCCTTGCTTTGCGCTCGCCCTTCTCTGTCTCTTCCGGCTCCATGTATATGGCATCCGCGGGACAGGCTGCCGCACAGAGTCCGCAACAGACGCATCTTTCGGAGCCATCTTCATATCGCTCAAGAAAGTGCAATCCGCGATAGCGCGGAGCCATCGGGATCTTGACCTTTGGGTACTGCACGCTGACCGGTTTGCGGATCAGGTTCTTCAGCGTGGTGTAGAACCCTATGGGGATCGCAAGGATATGTCTCTTTATGAAGTCGTTCATGTCTTCAGTCTACAGCACAAAGAACGCCGTTACCATCACGTTGATCACCGCAATCGGGAGCAGTACCTTCCATCCAAAGCTCATGAGCTGGTCGTACCGTAACCGGGGCAGAGTGCCTCTCGCCCAGATGTAGAAGACCTGGAACGCTGCCACTTTGATCAGGAACCACACGATAGGCGGAAGAAACGGACCATGCCAACCTCCGAAGAACAGCGTGGTTGCGATCGCCCCGACTGTGATCATGTTGGCATACTCCGCCACGAAAAACATTCCGAATTTCATCGACGAGTACTCTGTGTGGTACCCTGCGACGAGCTCACTCTCAGCTTCGGGTAGATCGAACGGCGACCGGTTCGTCTCAGCGACGGCACAGATGAAATAGACGACGAACGCAACTGGGTTCCTGAACACGTACCAACCTACGAACGAGCCCTGCTTGTCAACTATGTCTACGAGATTCAGAGATCCGGATAGGAGAATAACGACAACTATCGCGAGACCCATTCCGATCTCATAGGATATCATCTGGGCCGATGATCGCAATCCGCCCAGAAGCGAATACTTGGAATTCGATGAATAACCTGCCATGATAATCGAATAGACCCCGATTGACGTTATCGCAAGTACGTACAGGATGCCGACGTTCAGATTGGAGATCACCAAATCGTACGTCCTGCCGAACAGCGTTATGCTGTCGCCGAATGGGACCACCGCAATTGAAAGGGTGGCCGGAATAAACGATGCAAGCGGAGCGATGCCGTAAATGAACTTGTCGACGTGCTTCGGAGTAATATCTTCTTTGAAAAGCAGCTTTATCATGTCGGCAACGGGTTGCAGCAACCCTTGATACCCAGCGTTCATCGGTCCGAGCCGAGACTGGATGCGCGCGACAAGCTTTCGCTCCAGCCAAGTCATGTATGCGCATCCCGTCAGCAGCACCGCGAATACTGCGATTACCTGGATAAGCTTCACGATTAGGAACGTCCAGTCCATGCTACACCTTAACGAGACTCACCATATCTATGTCGAAGTTGCGATTCCTGAGCGCATTGGCCTGCATCTCAGGGAAATTGTCCGGAATCCAGACGCAATCGTCCGTGAGTCGCTCAATGTATCTGACTTTTCCGATCAGTTTGCCCGACTTGTTTTCGACCTTTACAAGATCGCCTTCGGACAGCGCGTGCTTCGTCGCGGTCTTTGCGCTGAGACCCACATACGGTCCGTCCATGAATCTATTCAGACTCTCTGCCCGAGTAGTCCGCCCTGAGCCGATATGATGATCTCCGTTTCCTGTCAGAAGCACGTACTTATGCGCGGCGTCCAGTTCGGGCGGTTTGAATCGGACTTGCTGAAGCCCAGCTGCGCGGTCAAGCGTCTTCCGAGCCGGTACTCGAAGTCCATCCTCCGGGAAGCCGGCAAACGAAACTCGGCTCTCCGGAAAGAACCGGGAGTACTCGTCGAACACCTGCTCGGCGCAGCTATAGGCGAATTTGTCGCCTGCGGCAGCTGCGAGATCGTTGAAAATGAGCCATGCGGGTTTCGACGAGCCAATCGGCTTGATCGCTTGCTGAAAAGTCTGCACGCGTCCTTCCCAATTGCAGAAGGAACCGGAAGTCTCCATGTGACTCGCCATCGGGAGCACGACGTCTGCAAGCTTGGCGGTATCAGTAAGATACAAATCCGTCACAACGAGGAATTCGAGTTTTGACAACGTCGCATGAATGTAGTTGCGATCTGGATATGACCGGATGGGATCGGCTGCCACCACAAATGTCATTTCGATCCTGCTCTCGTCTATTTCCCGCAGAATATCAATCGTATCGAATCCTGTTCGGTCAGGTACTCCACCCTGCCATACAGGTGTGAGAGCATCCTTCTCCGTGATCGACCTGCCAAACGGAAGGCGGTCCGGTCTCATGCCCAGGAGATAACTTCCACGGTTGTTTCCGCCAATCCTCTGCACCACGATGCATTTTGGTTCATTCTTCAAGTGGCCCGTGACGAGCGCGAGATTGTAGAGCGCAGTGAGGATCATGTCGCGCTGATAGTGAAGAGCTACATAAGCGCCTGTTATGAAGACAGCTCTCTTCGCGCCGGCGATCTGCCTGGCAAGGGCTCGAAGCTCGGATTCAGAGATACAACACTCGGCAGCAACGTCCTTGACGTCGAGATTGTCAGTCTCATTGAGGAATCTCTCAACGCCTGGATCATCCAGACCCGTCGTTCCGGGATCGAACAACTTCTCCTGCAGAACGATTCTCGCGACTGCCGTAAGAAGAGATATTTCCGTGTTTGGCTTGTGGACATACTCGTCCCCCGATCTCGCTAACCTTGTGGGAGCAGGGCCAATAGTAATCAGCTTCGCATTGTTGTATCGTTTCGCCTTCAGCAGTCTGAGAGCAGAGATCGGATTCTCAGTGTGGAGATCGGAACCGAAGATCACCGCAAGATCGCATTTCTCGAGATCATCGAATGACATGTCAGATCCGATCACTCCCAACTGCGTAAGCTGCGGAGAATGCGTCAGCTTGAGTTTGCGATGCAGGCGATGATCGATGGAGTTCGAACCGACGACCGAGCGCATGAACTTGCCGATCACGTAGAAATCTTCGTTAGTGCCGTCCTCGCCCACGAGAGCGGCGACACTCTGAGGACCGAGCTTCTCCTTGACCGATTTCAACTTTGCAGCAATAGCGCTGTAGGCATCCTGCCAAGTGCATTCGACAAGCTCTCCTCCCCGCCTGATTAGCGGAGTCTTGAGCCTGTCGGCATGATGAACGAACTGATATCCGTAACGTCCGACATCGCAGATGAATCCTTCGTCGACCCGGTCGTTACGTCGCGAAGTAGCCCGGAATATCCTCTCCCGAGCCGTCCACAGCGTAAGGTTGCAACCATCGGGACAGAAGCCGCACACGCTCTTCTTTTGTTTTGTGAGCCAAACACGGACTTTGTAGCGCCAGTCCCGGTTTGTGAGGGCGCCGACAGGGCAATACTCCACGACGTTGCCGGAATACAGATTTCTGATTTCTCTGCCGGGAGGTGGGAGTATCTCGGTGCCGTGACCTCGCTCAAAGGCGCCGAGATCGTCTTCTTCGCATATCTCATCGACAATTCGGGTGCATCTGTAACAGTGAATACACCTGTTCTGATTGCGGATGATCTCGGGACCTATGGGCAGGTCGTCGAATGTAGAGTTCTCGTCGACAATAAATCTCTGCCGAGGCTCTCTCGTCCTGGCAAAGTCGAGACCGTAGTGATACGTGATGTTCTGCAGCGGGCATTCACCGCCTTTGTCGCATGTCGGGCAGTCGAGTGGATGATTCAGAAGAATGAACTCTATGACTGCCTGTCTTGCCTTCACGACGCGCTGATTGCTCGCATACACAATCATTCCGTCTGCTGCAAGCGTCGCGCAGGATACCTGCAATTTGGGCCACTTCTCAACCTCGACAAGACACACTCGGCATGCGCCGATTGATTTCAGCTTCGAGTGCCAGCAGAAAGTCGGAATCTCGATGCCATTGTCGAGTGCAGCTTCGAGGATGGTCTTGCCGGCAGTCGTGGTAATCTCTCGGCCGTCTATGGTGAGTTTAATCTGGCTCATTAGGTGAAGCTTGGCATCCTATTGATTGTCATGCACTTCTTGTGCTTAATGTGATACTCGAATTCATCGCGAAAGGTCTTGGTGAAAGCCCGCACAGGCATCGCAGCGGCATCGCCGAGCGGACATATCGTGTGCCCTTCGATCTTGTCGCACACATCAAGCAGCAACTCAATGTCATTCTCGCAGCCCTTGCCGCTTTCGATCCTGTCCAGGATTTGAAACATCCATTGCGTTCCCATTCTGCAAGGCGTGCACTTGCCGCAGGACTCGTGCATATAGAAATGGGCGAGTTTGCGCGCAGCCCACACCATGCAAGTGTCCTCGTGCATAACGACCACGCCCCCAGATCCGAGCATCGACCCTGCTTGGGCGACGGACTCGAAGTCGAGATGAACGTCCAGCTTGTCCGGAGTCAATACCGGAGTCGATGAGCCTCCGGGGATAATAGCCTTGATCTTCTTGTCCCCCAGCACTCCACCTCCGAGATCGTTGATCAGGTAGCTGAGAGGGGTTCCGAGCTCCAACTCATAGTTGCCGGGCCGCTTGACGTGACCCGAAAGACAGAAGATCCGAGTGCCGGTCGATTTCTCCGTGCCCATCTTCGCATACCACTCGGGGCCGTTAGTGATTATCCCGGGCACATTCGCCAGGGTCTCCACATTGTTTACGACCGTGGGGCTGGCATACAAACCCTCGACCGCAGGGAACGGCGGTCTGATACGCGACAGCCCTCGTTTTCCCTCGAGCGACTCAAGAAGCGCAGTCTCTTCTCCGCAGATATATGCTCCCCCGCCCGTGTGCACTGCCATCTCGAGATCATAACCTGCGCCGAAGAGGTTCTTTCCGAGAAAGTCCTTGTCATATGCTTCCTGTACGGCTTTTCTCATTTGTGCCGCGGGATATGCGAATTCGCCGCGTATGTAAATGTATGCGTTGTGTGCGCCGATAGCGAACGCCGCTATGGCCATGCCCTCCACAACTCTGTGCGGGTCTCTCTCGAGCAGCACTCGGTCCTTGCAGGTACCCGGCTCCGATTCGTCGCCGTTGCAGACAAGATATTTGGGCTTCGGCGAGTCCTTGGGAACAAAGCTCCACTTCACACCCGCAGGGAATCCAGCCCCTCCCCGTCCGCGCAAACCTGATCGTTTGACGATGTCGATCACATCGGCGGGCTTTAGCTCTCGCAGTACCTTCTCCCAAGCCTTGTATCCGCCCGTGGAGATATATGTAGCAATCTTATGCTGATCGGGATTGTCGATGTATTTGAAAAGGACTCTGAGTTCCACTCTTCTATCCCTTTTTCCTCAGCTCGTCGATTATTGCGTCGACTTTCTCTCGCGTCAAATTCTCGTAGAACAGGTCATTGATCTGCATCATCGGCGCTGTCGTGCACGATCCGAGGCACTCAACCGTAACGACCGTAAACAAACCATCCGGAGTTATTGCGCCCTTCTTCACGTCGAGCTTGCGTAGCAGATATTCCACCAGCGACTCGGCTCCGAGCAACGAACAAGACAGATTGTGACAGACTTGAATGAAGTACTTCCCGACAGGCTGCTTCGGAAACATCGTATAGAATGACGCTGCTTCTGCGATCTGGATTGTATCGAGATCGAGTACGTCGGCAATCTCGCGATAGACCACCTCGTTCAGGTGGCCAACCTGTCTGTATGCGTGTGTCAAAGCCGGCAGGATGCACGACCGTCTCTGCGGGTATTTGGGAATGTCAGCACGTATTGCCTTAACGGTCTGCTCGTTGAGTATCATCTGTCGACTTCTCCGAGCACAATATCGATTGAGCCAATTGCCGCGATCACGTCGGCGACCAGTCCACCTTTGCAGAGCTTATCGAGTGCCGCCGTGTGGACGAAGCTCGGCGGTCTCACGCGCATCCGATAGGGATACGGGCCGCCGTCGGACACGATGTAGAATCCGAGTTCGCCCTTGGGCGACTCGATTCCTTGATAAACCTCGCCAACCGGTGGATGAATGCCCTCGGTTATTATCTTGAAATGGAATATGAGCGCTTCCATCTCCTTGAGCGCCCTCTCCTTCGGGGGAAGGATTACTCCCGGAGCGTTAGCGCGGTAATCACCGTCGGGCATTCCGTCAAGCGCCTGCCGGACTATTCGCAGACTCTGCCTCATCTCCTGCACTTTGACCAGATACCGAGCGTAAACATCGCAACCGTCGTTGGTTGGAATGTCGAAATCAAACTTTTCGTACGACGAATACGGATTTGCCTTCCGCAAATCGTGCTTGATTCCACAGGCTCGAAGAAGCGGCCCTGTGAATCCGCAGCTCAGAGCGTCCTCAGGCGATATCTTTGCCACGCCAATAGTCCGGCTTCGCCAAATCGGGTTGTTGGTTAGAAGATCTTCATACTCGTCAAACTTAGATGGGAACTCCTCAAGGATCTCGCGCACCCGCTGATCAAAATCGGCAGGAAGGTCTTCTGCCAGTCCGCCGAGCCTAAAATATGTCGACATCATGCGCTGCCCGGAGACGAGTTCATATACTGCCAGAATCTTCTCCCTCTCTCTGAAAGCGTACAGCAGCATGCTCATAGCGCCAATGTCAAGGGCATGTGTTCCGATCCAGACGAGGTGCGAGTTAAGCCTTGTGAGTTCCGTCAGGCAGACTCTTGCCCACTGTGCCTTGGGGGGGATTTCGACACCGAGCAACTTCTCGACGGCAAGACAAAACCCGAGATTGTTCGACATCGGAGCCAGATAGTCCATTCGGTCCGTTGTCGGAATGACTTTGTAGTAATGCTTCGATTCCGCGGTCTTCTCGATGCCGGTGTGCAGATAACCGATAATAGGATATGCTCGCACGACTGTCTCGCCGTCGAGCTCAAGCTGAACTCGGAGCACGCCGTGGGTGGCAGGATGCTGAGGACCCATGTTCAAGGTCATCGTTCTGGCTTCTATCACTTGATGACCTCGGGTGGCTCTTCGATATTGTGAGAAAACTGCGGGACTTCATATGTAAGCGGAAAATCCTTACGCAGCGGATATCCGTCGAATCCCTCGGGTGTCAGAATCCTCGTCATGTCCGGATGACCCTGAAATTCGATTCCAAACATGTCATACACTTCTCGCTCAAGCCAGTTGGCGATATCCCACAGGCCTGTCAGAGTGGGGACCTTCTCCCTTTCTTTCGCTCTGATCTTTATTCGGACGTACGTGTGCGAGTCGAGTGAATAGAGCAAGTACACTATCTCGTGCCGCTCACTGCGACCTGGCCAGTCAGTTGCCGTCAAATCGGTAAGCATCCCAAAGCGCAGGTCAGGAGATGTCTTCAGGTGGCTTAGAATCTCTATCAACGTGTTCTTCTTGACAATGATAGTCAGTTCGCCGCGAAAGTACGACGATTCTATGAGAGCGTCAGGAAAATTCTCTCTAAGCTGCGATTCGACTTTCTGAAGAACCACGTTGATCATCTTGCTACACTTTTCACAATCAGCGGCGGTGGTCCCTAACGCTGAGGTGATTTCTCACCAGACTATTTCTTCGTTGTTTGGATGGATTCCTTCTTGATCTTCTCTTGCAGTTTCACGATGCCATCGATAAGCTGTTCCGGTCTCGGAGGGCAGCCGGGAACATAGACGTCAACCGGGAGTATCTTGTCAACTCCCTGCAGGATTGCATAGTTGTTGAACACACCACCGGTCGATGCACAGGCTCCCATAGCGATCACCCACTTCGGAGAGGGCATCTGATCGTAGAGGAGTTTGATGATCGGCGCCATCTTGTTGGACACGCGACCGGAGATTATGATGAGGTCTGCCTGTCTCGGGGACGGGCGCATTACTTCCATGCCAAATCTTGCGAGATCGAATCGTGGTCCGAATGTCGACATCATTTCGATCGCACAGCATGCGAGACCGAATCCGAGAGGCCACAGGGAATTCTTACGTCCCCAATTGACCATCTTGTCGACGGTCGTCAGAAGTATACCCTCCGGGATCTTTTCCTCTAATCCCACTTCAGCGCCCCTCGTTTTAATATGTAGATGTAGCCGACGACCAGTATGCCGATGAATACGAGCATCTCAATGAATCCGAAAAGCGCGAGCTTCCTGTAGACGACAGCCCAAGGGTACATAAAGACAACTTCGATATCAAAGACGATGAACAGGATTGCGATCAGGTAGAACTTGATCGGAAATCTCTCCTTGGTCGTGCCGACTGGCTCGATTCCGCACTCATAAGGTGTGTCCATATACTGGGAGTCAGTTGTCTTCCTTCCAAGGAACTTGGACAGAAGATACAGACCACCACCGGCAGCTGTCGACACGCACAAAAGCAAGAAGATCGGGAGATATGTCTCAAGCACCAACTTCTCCGAATCAGCCCCCGCCGAGATTAGCGGGGAATCTACCAATGGTACGAGGGGGTGTCAACAAGTATTTGGTGAACGCACGTGCAGCGCATGTCGACAAACCGCCTGATTCTCAATCGGGCGGATAGATGGCGGCGCTGTATGCGACTTGGCCCTCGCGTCTAACCGAAGATGAACTCGATCAGCGCAACAATGTCATCGATGTCGATGAAGAAGTCATTGTTGAAATCACCGGTTTCGAAGATGCCCGGCGCAGGACCTCCTGCAAAGACGTACTCGATAAGAAATACTACGTCGTCAATGTCGATGAATCCTGAACCGTCCGCGTCACCCCTAATGAAACTGAACCTTACACGGCTATCGATCTGTTGTAACGACACCAGATTCCACATCGGGGGCTCGTCAGAAGCCGCATAGGCGTTCACTTGTCCTCGCGTCTGAAGCCGCTCGAACTGAAACGGGATGGTTGTCTCAGGTGGATGGAGCACGGCAAACTTGAGCGTAACAAGATGCCCAGATCCTGGTGGGATGGAGTCCATATCGGTTCCGGGATAGAGATTGGGCATCGCTACAAACGCGAAGCCGTCGGTCGTCTCGACGCCCGGATATATGCCCCACGAAAGAGGAATTCTACTTCCTTCCATAGAGTGCGAAACGAATGTCAATGCAGTAGCGGGATAGCAGAGCCTGAAAGAAACGGCACCCGCCCAGAGGGAGTTTGAGAAGTAGACAGGTATCAATAGAGTATCCACCGGTGTTCCATCAAAGCCGGTATACCAAATCGAATCGGACTGCAGATGCAGTATGGACCTGACCGGGATATAGGGCAGTGGTGGGGCTGGAGCTGTTCCCAAGATCACGTCTTCGAAAACCCGGAGATCGGCAATTGTCCATGGCATAAGATCTCGGTTGACATCGGAGAGCGCTGACTGGAGATCGTTCTGCGGATAGTCTGCATCTGAAGTGATGGCGAGGATTCTGTTGAGAGTCCAGACGTAGTCAGCGACCTCCCATCCAATGCCGCTGAGATTAACGTCACCTGCATTCCACGGGTCAATCACCGGAAGTGAATCGATCGGGAAGAATATGGAGCCTTGAATCACATCAGGGACATGGAAATGCAGACCATCCGGCTCGGATGTCTCGTTACGTCTCCCCGGCTGCTCGTCGAAGAAGATGAGCGGAGCCAATGAGCCCTTTCGAATACTGGGGTTTGTATTCACGAGCAATCTCGTCATCGGCCCGTCGCCCGGTGATACGGAGTGCATTATGCTGAACACTACGACACCTGTGACGAGATCGGGTGTAGGCTGCTCGAAGCTGGATACGAACGTCGGAATCCCCTCGCATCGTGTTCCATCAAGTGTGAAGCCGCTCAGGTTGAGAGCCGATCTCTCATGCCTGAGTATGAGACTGAATCCGCCGACGTCATAGAGCGAGTTAATTGAGAAGATGATTGTATCGCTCATTCCCGGAACGGCCGTTGAGTGACTCAGGTAGAACAACGTCGAATCGGAGAGGAACTGGCCAGTTGCAGCGCCTGGGAACAGCACGATACACAGCGCAGCAGTGGCTACCTTGCAAAGACAATTCTTTAGGCCCGAAAAGCACATTTCAACTCCTCCTGGAACTCTGACTGTCTAACTGTAATCAGACCATTCGAGACAAACGTGCGGAAGCGTCTCAACAGTACCGTATAAGTCATAATAATGCAGTTTTGCAGGTTGTCAATATGGTTTCTGATTTGAGACGTTGCGCTTTTGTCATGTATGCTGAGGATCGTCCGCGATGTGGACAATCCGAGGTATCCGCAAGTAGACGACCAGTCCGAGAAACATCAGACCGGCCAGCGCGATCACTGCAAGTCGGTACTGAATCGTCGCCGACGTAGTAACGGAAATCGACAGTCCTAAGGCATCAAGGAACCAGAGGGCAGCCCGCCCCATATGGCTTGACTCAGTCCACCACATCGTAATAGATCCCCAGACAAGCGGACCGATGATGGCTGCTGTTCGTCCGGATAGGCTATAAAGCCCGTAGAAGAGACCGAGCTTCGATTCTGGTGCCAGCGTGTTCAGCAGCGGCCGTGAAATTGACCATGTCGAACCAAGTAGTATTCCGAAGACGGAACCGATCACCCAGAAGACGGTGACACTTGTCGTGAAACTCGCTGTGATCAGAAGAACCACCCATGAGAACACCACTATTCTCAGCGCCCGATAATGCCCGATCCTGTCGGATAGTCTGCCGGACACGATTGATCCCCCTACCGCTGAGACAGTAGAGACGATGAAGAGTGTGACCTTGACATCGTCGGGCAGACCCATCACTTTCTGCGCATAGACTGCCATGAAGATGATGAGCGTGGCGATGGCGTCCTCAAACATGAAATCCGCGACCAAGAATGTGAACGCTGCTCGATGTGAGGCAGCCTCCTTAAGACTCTGGCGAAGTGTCGAGCGGCGATAGACACCGGTAGCCGGTGTCACGGAGTGTTTCTCTCGAAGGAACGCAACTGTCGGGATGAAGAACACGAGGAACAGAATTGCTGTCGGAAAGAACGCCGAAGGTCGGCCAGCCGGAAGAAAGGCGAATCCGTGATTCACGATAGGCTGGACGAGCAGCAGTCCTGCTATGGAGCCAACGTACCCGATCCCTACACCGAGCCCTGATATCGCACCTGCATTCGCAGGGGTCGAAACAGACGGTAGCAGCGCGTTGTAGAAGACGAGACCTCCTTCGAAGAAGTAGTTGGCTGCTGCCACGCAAACGAGCCCCATCACTGCAGCCATCACCGGGTCATCAACAGCGAGCGATGCGATTCCCATCACTGTTGTAGTCAGAATGCAGCCGACGGTGAATCCCACGAGCAGACCTTTTTTGTTGCCCAAATAATCAGATCGATCTCCGAGAACCGGAAGAGTGAGAGCCACCAGCGCCATCGAGCCGGAGTACGCAATGCTGTAATAAATGTCGGGGCACTCCAGATCCACGATTATCCACTGAGCAAAGTACATTGTAAGAATGTTCATGGAGAAGATCGTATTGGCGAAGTCGTAGCCTAGCCATCCGATGAGCGAAAGTCGATTCTGTGCTCGCTCAGAGACCATACAGGGTTATAGACCGAGCTCGCGTGAGATTCGACTCATTCCGTCCAGGGCGAGGCCGAAGAATTGCTCGAGTGAGAGACTGAGCTTACTGCATGCCGCGATGCCCTCTCGGTCTGCTCCTGCAGCAAATCGTTTTTCTTTGAAGCGGCGAAGCATGTATTCAGGTGAGACGCTTGATAACTTCTTGTCAGGATGCATGAGAGTTCCTGCGACAATCAATCCTGTGACCGGATCTGAGCAGAACAGAGCCCAATCGAGCTTGCTCTCGCAGGGGATATGTCCCGGATGCGCGCGGATAGCATGCATCATCTCGGGCGTCAGCTCCGCGCCGTTGTCTTTGAGCCAGTCTTCAGTCACGAATGTGTGCTTGTCCGGTTGGTCTGCCGTGACGCTGTAATCGAGATCGTGCAGCAGGCCGACAAGTCCCCAGACCTCTATGTCTTCACCGAGCTCTTCGGCGAGACGAACCATCACGGCCTCGACGGCCAGTATGTGCTTGATCAGGTTCTTCTGCTCGACACGATCAAGAACAAGTCTGTATGCTTCATCTCGGGAGATCAATGATGCCTCCTCAATTCAGGAACAGCCACCTGATTCCCCACCATACTCGTCTTCGAGACGGATATTCGTAGACGGTCTCGTGGGGTTTGTCAAACACGTTTTCCATTGTATAGAAATAGGTGAAGTTCTTGAGTTTGATCGATAGTCGAAAATGAACGATGAAGTAAGCGCCAAGATCAACTGGGTTAGCGTAGCTGCTGTAATTGATCGAATGGTACTCGACCTCGATGCTTGGCCGCACATCGAGTTTCAGTCCGGCGATCCGCTGTTCTGACGACAGGATAGCGTATACATTGTGCCGAGGCATCAGCGAGGCGTTTCTGTCGGAGCCAGCCTCTGATAGCCTTGCATATGTATATGATGGCGAAAACAGAAGATTGACTGGCAGTCTCACAACTCCGGACGCTGAAAGCGAATAGAGATTGAAGTTGGAAGCTTCCGAACGATATAGGTGACTGCCGTCAGATTCCCGGTCCTGCCAGACCGCAAGATCGTCAAGCCGTGATGCCCTGGCTGACACGATCAGGCTGTCGTCTTCCGTGTGAACCACTATCGCTGCAGATGCTGTCTTTGCAACGACAGGTTTCAGGGATGGATCTCCGCTGTGGGCGTATTCATCGGCGCCGTCAAAGTCAAAATCGTAGCCGCGTGGCTTGAGGAATCGTGCCATGTCCGACGGCGGTATGTAATCGAGCGAGGCGATTAGGCTCGCCGAGACATGATCCGATGCTCGCATTGATGATCCGAGTGTCGCGCCGACTCGCGAAGCATCGCCGTAATCGAACAAGTAGTGCCCAGCGGCAAGGAATCTGACGGGACTATCCTCTCTCATCGCAAGACTGCCTTCGACTCTGAACCTTGTGTAGTATACGTAGCCCGGATCAAACGTCACCCTGTTGCGGAGCAGCCGTCCCACCAGAGCTAGCCTTCCCAGCGGTATTCTGCGAACCAGCTCGGCACTCGCCGACATGCTCTCATGTTGCTGCCGCAAAAACAGGTATGGCGACCGGAGCTTCTCGTCGAATCGACCGTACGATACCGTAAGTCTTGTCGCGTTCCCCGCACTATCCTCGCTGAGCGCGTCGACGGTTGCCTGGCGGAGTCCAACCTCGCGTTCCGCCGTGACATCTGTCCAGCGTCCAAGCTGGGCGACGTCGTCATCGCAGCTCATTAGGCGCAAGTCTGAGCGGATTTGCCATTTGTTGTTCAATTTCCAGCGCAGGTCAAGGTTGTAGTTCTCGCGTTCCTTGCGGGAGGAGTACTTCAGGTAGCCGTTGCTCTGTTCGACGCCGATATTCATTCCCCACGCGAACCTATCCCCCACTGCCTGTCTGAATATGACATCCGTGTTGGCGAAAGAGTAGTCGCCTTTGAACATCGAGACGTCAGCAAGGGCAGTACTGTCATTAAACGCCGATCGATGCGCTGCGACCGAAGCCATAGCGCCTGCCGATCCGTTGCGGCTCACACGCAAAACGTCTCCCTGCTCGAGGCTGAAGAGCCGGTAATCCGCCAATCCCGTCGGAGGGAACTGGTAGAGATCGTATGAGTCCGGAGAGTCGGGCCTTGTCGCTATCATGTATGAGGGTAGACCGAGGTACGAGAGACTGAATGCTTGACCCATTGGCCCAAAGGTCAATCCGTAGAAATCAGTAGACGGTCTCATTGCGTCCCGAAGCGAATAGTGGATTCGCGCCCGATTCCCGCTCAGATCAATCCGCTCAGCCGACGTTTCGTCGTCGAAGAGAGACAAGTCGTCCATCTCAAAGAACAAGGGGAGCACAACTATCGAGTCGCCATCTGTCTTTTCGGTGTATGTGGAATCCTGGCTGAACGGAACACCTTTCAGCGAGTCACCAGGTGCATCCTGAGCAGTACCAACTTGCGTTGAGACGAACGGCAGAGTCATCAGCAAGAGAAGTCGGGCACAGAGAACGCCAGTGCGGTTCGGTCGCAACTTCAGAATCCTGAACGTGCTTTTCTTGGTCGAGATCAAGGACAAGTCTCCTTCGATCGGTTCAGCAAGAATTTGCCGAGAGATGTCCGGTCGCGATTGGGCCGGACACCGCTACGCCAAAGCTCCTTTCAAGAGGCGCAGCGCCGGTAGAAGCACAACGAAGATAACGATATTGGATACGACAGTCACCAATGAAGATAGCAACCCGAGTTGAAGTCGCACCCAGAACGGCCCAAACAACCAAGCGTCGACAGCGTCGACCAGCAGGTGATAGAGAACCGCAGTGATCATTCCAAGCAAACCCATGACCACGTACCGCCCCGCGCTCGGCTTCCCGCCGACAACGATTCGGCTCGTGGCCCCTCCGACTATACCGGCCAATCCCGCACCGAGCATCTGCGCAGCCATTATGGGAGGAAGTGCGGGTCCGAGAGGATTGAAGAATGAACAGATGAACGTCCCCACAATGCCCGTTATGAAACCCCAACCTGGGCCGAGCAACACTCCCGCAGAGTAACAGATGAAGAGAGTAAGAAACACATTGTACAGCGCCAACATAGGTAGCATGGCGACGTAGCAAAGAGCCGCGAGAATGGCCGAGAGCGCCATCGAATAGAGAGGAGACTTCATTCGATTACGGCGATTTTGAAAACCTCTGATTCCGAGCCCACGCGCACGTAAGCCAGATATAATCCGGAAGCTACCTCCGCGTTGCTCTCATTGCGACCATTCCAATCGATGAAGATGTCCTGCCCAACTCTCGCAGTTTTGACTGGAATCGTCCGGCCATAGACCTTTTCGCCTGCAACGGTGAATACCTCCAGGTGAATCTCATCCTCGCTTGTCGCATCGGTCTGCACCTTGAATTTTACGCTGCGGTTTTGGGATAGCGACAGAGGATTCGGAAATGGATCGTGGAAAACCGTCCCTTGCGCGTACTCTGTCGAATCGGGAATGGTCAGGCGATACTTCACGTCTTGGTGGATGTACTTGTAGTCCGTTTCCGCATAGGGTGCAATGGACAGTATTACTTCGGAGGAAGCTCCGAGTTCCCGGATCGTAAACTGCTCGATGTTTGGATGATTGACAGGATCGATCTCAACGGACTTCTCGCCTACCTGAAAATTGACTTTTGCAGCTCGGACATTCCAAACGAAATCGACATCGCCCTGCGTGCGGTGCTGCTCTCCGTCCAGTTGAAATCTCAGCGAATCAAGGCCGACGGGGATAATTCTGACGTAGTTAGCTGCCAGGTAGTCAGGCCATGACTGGAAATCGTCGTCTCCGGGATAGTAATCGATGCGCGGAAGCGTCTGGAAAGTCTGGATGTACGGCGTGACAGTAGTTCCGTTGTCCCAGTTTTCTGGAATGACCGGGTAACTGGCTGCTTCACTGTATCCGATGCCGTCGATCGCACGGCTGCCTGTGAAGTAGTTCCAGAGAGCAAACTCCCCGAGCGCACTCGGGAAGTCCGACCCCCCGTCGGATTCCTCGGCAATGGCATCCTTGAAGGCGTTTTCGAACACATTTGGTCCGTAGATGACTGCGCAGCTGTCCCAAATCGTTTTCACGATCTGCCTCCCGTATTTCTGCGACAAATAGAGAGGCCATGTTACGGCTGCATACTGGAAGAATTCGCCCGGAGGAGGATCGATGTCGCAAGTTCTCAAAGACAAGTGTGGGTTGCCGAAGAAGAAGCCGAGATAGCCATAATAGTCGTTTATGGCATCGTAATTCTGTTCTTCCATCCAGACGCTAGACATCTCAAGCCAATGCGTTCGAACATCGCCATTGGGAGTGTGCATATTGGACTCATTCGGGTCATAGCCGAACTGAATTGCGTGAAAGAACTCGTGAGCAGCCGTGACCCTCAGAGCGTCGAGAGGTCTGGTTCTATAAACTGTTATGTTCGCGTAGTCATTGTCGAGAATGATAAAGGACGTGGCTTTCCATTTGGTTCCGACCTTGAACAACTCGTCTTCATAGGTTCCGCCGTAAATGTTCTGATATCCCGTAGCCGTGGGGATGTCGAGCACGTACATGTCATACCGGTCATCACCGCCTGACGTATAGAAGCCATCGGCTGGAGGTGACGTGAATCCGAGCGTATCGACCTCAAAAGCCCAGACCGAATCGAGAATCATGGCCGTTCTGTCAATGTAGTCTGGTATGCCGTTGCTGTTGTCATCGACATCAGACTGGTACGGGGCATGAGCGCCTTGTTTCGCGTAGTGAACGAGAAACTGTCCTGCGGGCGATCCGATGGTGTCAGGACATTGGCTGTTGAATCGCTGCTTGGCAAATGTCTCGTAAAGCTGCTGGGTGTTGAGCGAGGCGTATTGCATCATGTTCTTGATCGTCAGGAAAGCAGGGGTGCCACACTTCGGCGGCTGAGAGCCGACAATTCCTGCGGCTGCGGACTGAGAAACGTCCGACATGCCGATCCATCCTTCCAGAACGGATCTTAGTTGTTCTTCCTTCTCAGGACTGAGGGACTCGGCTCTCGATGCGCAAAACACCGAACAGACAAAGAGACCTGCAAGAACCAGTGAACCTTTCACACGAACTCCTTACGCTGCGTATCTTTCCTTTGCCCTTAGCAGATTCTCATAGCACTCCTTGGGAACGGTTATTCCGCCTATCGATACTTTGTCCGTCTTCCGGCCATGTGAATCGGATCCGCCGGTGAAGATGATGCCGTACTGCTCAGTGAGTTTCTGGTATTTCAGAGTTGTCCGATTGTCGTGCAATGGATGAATTGCCTCGATTCCGTCGAGCCCTGATTCAACAAGAGATTGTATCAGATCGTCCCTGCCGAGAGTCCCCGGATGAGCCAGAACCGCGACTCCTTGGGCATCGTGTATGAGCCTGATTCCTTCCTCGGGACCGATGTGCTGCTTCGGAACGTACGCCGGAGCATGGTATCCAAGAAACCGGGCAAAGGCCTCATCGAATGATCTGACGAATTCCTCCTGCACCAAGGCGTCGGCGACATGAGGCCTGCCGAGCGGTGAGCCACCGGCCACCCGTAGGACTGTCTCCATCGACAGCTCTATTCCCAACTCGTTCAGTTTTTCAACTATTCTCTCACCTCTGCTGTGCCTGTCTTTTCGGAATTCCTCGATTCTTCGCACGAATACCGAGTCCTCATGATCTATCAAGTAGCCCAGAATATGGATTTCCATGCCTTCGCTTGCCGTCGATAGTTCTACAGCCGGCACCACTTCCAGTTCCGAGCCAATTGCTTGACTTCGCGCTTCCTCGTAACCGGACACCGTGTCATGATCGGCAAGAGCAATGACTCGAAGCCCCATGGCGACAGCTCGCTTGACAACTTCCTCCGGTGACAGAATCCCATCGGATCGACTGGAGTGAACGTGCAGGTCTGCGTATCTTCTCATACTTTCGAGAGAACAATCTCGTAGACCGATTGTGCCAGCTCTTCTATCTGGCTCTTGATTTGATCGGCCTCCGCTACGATCCTGCTTCTGACCGCCTCGTCCTCGATGCCCGGCAGGTTGATTCTGACGTTGAGATAAGCGCCCAGCGCGCCGGATCGGCAATTCAGCGCTGCGCATCCCGCGTCAGAAACTGAGTTCACGTTGCCTTTCTCTGCGGCTACTTTTGCGACTTTGAGAACTTCCGCGCACGTCTTCATAACTTTGAGAGGGACTTCTGCCGCCACAATCGTAGCCCTTTGAATTGCCTCTGCCCTGCTCGCCACCTGCTTCTCATTGTCCTTCGGAAGCTTGCGGGCGGCCATCACGGCATCGAAGGCTTTTGCGTCTTCGTCGATCAGACCGAAAAGCTGCCGTTTGAGAGAATCGGCTATCTTCATTGTATCGGAGATTTCATCCTGCACATCAGCGTATTTCTTCTTCCCGAGAGTCAGCCTGCAAACCATCCCGGTAAGGGCTGCCGCCAGCGTGCCCGCGCAGGCCGAGACGGAGCCGCCTCCGGGGGCAGGCGATGATGACGCTACGGATTCCACAAAATCGAGGAGGCCCCGACTCGTCGACTGGGTCTCCAGAGACTTCCGCAGCTTCTCCTCGAGAATCTGGTCCTTAGAGAAGTTCTCGAGCCTGAGATAGAACTCGGCCACATCGATCAGCGCGGCGTTCGGAACAAGGCCGACGATCTCAGACGATGTCGCACGCGCTCCCCATCGCTCGGCCTCCGATTTGACAGTCTCGAAAACACGGAATATGGGCGTCTTGGGATGATTCACCAGGTTCATCGAGACCTGCGCCTGATTCCGCTCTTTGATTTCGAATCCGAGCGCTTTGCAGAACATGTATCCGCCGGATCGAGATCTGATGCCGTTGGCGATCCGCTTTGCGACGTTCACGTTTGGCGTGTCGAGGTAAACGTTGTAAGCCACCAGAGGCAGTCTGACCCCTATCGCAGTGGCCCCTCCCCTCACGTGCATTTTGGATGGACCGAAGTCCGGCTTTCTCGCCGGATTCGTCTCAATGTCATCCCGAATGCCTTCGTACTCCCCTGCTCGAACATCTGCCAAATTCGTTCTTTCTGGACGTGTCGCAGCCAGTTCATATAGATATACAGGAATTTCAAGCTCTCGACCGACACGCTCTCCGAGCTGGCGAGCGAGCTCAATGCACTCCTCGGTCGTGACACCGGAGATCGGGACGAAAGGGCAGACGTCGGTAGCGCCCATACGCGGGTGCTCACCCTTGTGCGTCGATATGTCGAGCGCTTCTGAAGCTGTCTTTATTGCGCGAAATGCGGCCTCCAAAGTTGCCTGCGGTTCCCCCACGTAGGTAACGACCGCCCTGTTGTGATCCGCATCCATCTCTCGGTCGAGAAGTACGACACCCTGCACTGATAGTATTGCGTTGATTATCTGATCGAGTACCTCTGGTCGGCGTCCCTCCGAGAAATTCGGGATTACTTCCACTAACTTGGCCATTGTTCGATTCCTGTTCTCTTGTTGCTCTTGCGTCGCGGTAAGGGTTGTGAATGCTCTCCGTGACGACACATCTAAAGCCGCGATCACAATCCAGTTGTGGCCACCGGCTGAATTTGCTAATATACCTGAGTGTCAACATTCTGTCAAAACTCAAAATTCCAAGATCACCCCATTCTAAGCTCTAAATTACGAGTCTGCTTGGTCACCGCCATCGGGGCTTTGGTAGCGTCAGCTGTCCTCGCTTGGCCAGCTAAGGCCCGACCGCCTTTGGAAATCACATATGTCGCAAATGCGGGATTCCTAATAGAGTGCGATACGACCAAAATCCTGATTGATGCGCTCTTTGGCGGCTGGGAATCGAACTGGTACCAAGTTCCATCAGATAGTCTGATCAGCCTGATGAAGTCTGCTCAGCCCCCCTTTGACAACGTAGACCTGGTGCTGGTGACGCACAATCATGTGGATCATTTCGACCCAGGGATAACCGCCGACCATCTCGCAAACAGCGGTGGCGCTACACTCGTATGCACGGAGCAGACCGAAGAGCTGCTTGCCGTCTCATGTGAGTACTCTGCAATTGAGGGGCGGATTATGGCAGTATCCGCTTTGCCTGATTCGGCAGTGATTCTGCGAATGCAGGGAGTTGAGCTTCGAGTTCTATCCACGCACCACACGCCTTCTATTGAAAGGGACACTCTAACAGGCGAGACGGTCGACCGAAATCGAGGTTTGCAGCATCTGGAGTTCGTAATAGGAATGAATGGCTACAGACTTTTCCACTGCGGGGACGGCGACCTGAGCAAGGAAGCCAAGTACGTCGCTTTCGGGTTCGGCAAGGACTCCGTCGATGTTGCATTCCTGCAAGCTTGGAATGCCGGGGAACAACTCAGCTATCGTCAGCTTCTGGTCCGGGACGTGATCAAACCCGTTCAGATAATACTCATGCACCGCCACCCTGACCGACCCCTGAGGGGCGATCCGGAGAAGCAACGAGGGATCGCCAGGGAGATCACTGTACCGCGCAGATCAATGGAAGCGTGGATTGTCAATTAACTCATGTCACGGCCGAGATTCGAAAACGAGCTGCGGGACTGTCAGCGTGCCGTAATCTCATCTGCGATGTCCCCCTCTGCGGATGGACAGAGGGCTAATGCCGTTTCGTGACTTTCCTTACCAGTTCCGAGCCGTGCGACAGCTTCATCCAGTTCTCTTCCGACGTAATCCGCAGGATAATAACAACCGCAACGAGGCTGTAGATCCCACCGAGAACAAGAGATATGATGCCGATTGTCCGCAAATCCCATCCGGAAACGATGAAGACACCTACATGGAGCGCCACAAAGCCGACGAGAAGCAGCAACATCACCAGAAACAGTGCCATCACGGCAACAACCGACTTGCGGACAGCGTCGACAATCCGCAGGTACATAGAGACGGCTTTGATTTCCGCTATGTCGACCGCGGAACGGAGGCTCCGCGAGATCAAACCCACGGCAACCGACCTGAACAGCGTATTGAGTAAGTCAAGCAACTATGAGCTCTTTCTTCCAAGAATGAAACCAAGCAACAATCCGCCGACGGCGGCCACTCCAATATAGGGCCACGGATTGCGGTGCACCTCTTTGTTTACGGCGGTGCCGACTTCCTTGGCTTTCTCTATGGCCGCTTCCTGGGCGTGGTGCGCCCGCTCGGAAGCATACGCTTTCGCCTTCTTCAATGCGTCCGAAAGATGCTCGCCCTCGCCGGCCAAGATCTCTTGGACGTTGCCGTATTTCTTCGCTATCATCTCGCGGATTTCATCCTTCTTGTCCTTTGCTGCCTCCTCAAGAAGCTGCAATGCTTCGCTGATCTTCTCCGAACTGTGTCGCGCATGCTCAGACATAATGTCCTCCTTGAATATTCGAATATCCGAGAATTCGTCTCCATTCTTCACCGGGCATATCCGTGATCCGAGTCTTGCTCCCTTCTGGTATGATTATTCGTCAGAATCCACCGCTTTATTTATTCCTCTCAAGGATAGATTGCAATAATCGCGAACGTGGTCACCGCAAGTCACACTCCTCCTGCACGCTCCTTGATCGCTGCCAGGAGCAGCGGTATCATTATCTCGTGATGACCCGCGAAGTTGAATCCCTCCGCGCCGAGAGCTTTTGGACGATTCACTACATTCATGCTCGGTCGATAGTGATTGATCATGTCGAAGTTCGCAGTCGTGAATCCAGACAAGCTCGCATCAAGATTCTTGGCGACCGAAAGAGCTTTGAGAAACACTTCCGGCATCGTCACCGCAGATCCTATGTTAATGATAACGCCACCGTCCTTGATCCTCGACACCGAATGACAAAACACTTGAAAGTCGATATGCGAGGCCTTACCGACCTTCGCGCCGTCATACTCGGGGTGTTGGCATACGATGTCGGTGCCGATTGCAGCATGTACCGTGTATGGACTTCCCGCCGCGTACCATCCGTAGGCTATCGAATGGGACGCGAACTGGGGCGCTTCGCGCTCTATGAACAAGCCCGCTGCCTCTCCGAGGCCGACGTTCTTCGAATCGGATATCGCGAGTACTTCTGCGAATAGCTTCGCTGTCTCTGTCACCATTCCGAAACTGCCGTCTTTGAGATTCTCCTGGACGTCCTCAGACGTTGAACCAAAGAACGCGACTTCGAGGTCATGTATCAGTCCGGCGCCGTTTGTAGCAAAGTGCATATTGGAATAGCTGCTCAGGAAGTCGATGAAAAGCGGCGATAAGCCGACTTTGAGAGTGTGAGCGCCGCTCATCAGAATGATCGGTTTGTCAGTCCTGATTGAATTCACGCAGCGCGATACGACCACACGAAAGTCATCCGCCTTCAGGAAGTTGGGCAAGCTGTCCACGAATTCTGACACGCGATTGCCATCGGATGGCCAAGCCTTGCCAAAACGGTATACGTCGACCTTGTTCGCCCGATCTCTAATAGAGAATCGCTTCACTTTGGTTAGATCTGCTCTTTTGAACTTTGACACATCGAATTCTATCGAACGGGGCTCGATTCCGCAAGAAGAATCGAAATGGTCTCTGTTGGTGGTTATCCGCTTGATCCAGGATTCGAAGGTGTGCCGTCTCTCGTTTCCCGCTTTTCTTGAAATGACCTTGCGCCAGTAACAATGTTTTCGTAGATTTCTCGAAATTTGGCAGAAGCAGTCAACCCAAGGAGGAAGAATGCCATTCAATGTTAGACCGGAGATTCAGCAGCCCGTTAGGGATATGATAAAGGAGATCGGCCCACAGATACAGGAGATGGGTCGCAGTGAGGACCGCAAGCCTGACTCATTCTCGTTTGACATCTTCAGGTTGCTTGCCGCAAAAGGCTGTGTGGGCTACGTTATGCCCAAGGAATACGGCGGCGGAGGTCGAACCGCCCTTGAGTATGCGACGATGATTGAAGAAATCGCATACTGGGATGCTCCTTCCTCGCTGCTGGCTGCTGTTTCTCAGTTGGCAGTTGACCCGATAACAAGAGTTGGCACCGACGAGCAGAAGAAGGCGATCATTCCCAAGTCCGCCAAAGGCGAGTTGATTCCTGCATTTGCTCTCACGGAACCCAATGCCGGCTCGGATGCCGCGAATCAGCAGACCACCGCAGAGGTCGACGGCGACAATTATGTCATCAACGGCGAGAAGATCTTCATCATGCACGGTGACGTCGCTCACGTGGGCGTTGTGTTCGTGAAGATTCAGGAAGAGGGCGTCCGCGACAAGATATCATCGGTACTTGTGGACTTGAATCTCCCGGGTGTCAAAAAAGCCACCCTGATGCACAAGATGGGGATGAAGTACGCTACTACCGGGCGGCTCTGGTTCGACAAGGTCAGGGTGCCGAAGAAGAACCTTCTCGGTGAACCCGGCAAAGGCTTCAAATACGCCATGCAAACGCTTGACGGAGCCAGAATCGGGATAGCAGCTCAAGCGACCGGAATCTCGCAACGCGCTCTTGATGAGTCGGTCAAGTATTCCAAGGAGCGCATTGCGTTCGGGTCGCCCATTGCGAAGCTACAGGCCATTCAATGGATGATCGCGGACATGTCGACCAAACTCGAAGCCTCGCGGCTTCTTACCTACAAGGCTGCAGCATTGCAGGATGCAGGCGAGAAGTTCACGGTTGAAGCCTCACAAGCGAAGCTGTTCGCATCCGAGGCAGCGAATTTCTGCGTGGACAGAGCGATGCAGATACACTCCGGCTATGGCTACATCGGCGAGTTCTCTCCAATCGAGAAGCTGTATCGCGATCAGCGCGTCGCCGAAATATACGAAGGTACTTCGGAAGTACAGCGGCTCGTTATCGCGGGCAACGTGCTAAGAGGATAGAGGAGCAGTCGACCGCTGAACGCTATAGCACTTACGATTTAAGCAGGTCGGGTTTCGAAGCGCAAAACGGGCACTGAGGAACCCGACTTACTTGTTTCCGAGAGATTCGGTGCCCAGCCTCTTGCGGCGGGATTCGATCGAATAGTCGCGGGATCGAATGATGACCAGACTGATGCTTGCAGATGCCGAGCTCATCTCCTTCGTCGAGAACCGCTGTTATCTCGACGGTGGCTCGATGTACGGCGTTATTCCCAAGATAATGTGGGAACAGCACGCGTCCGCTGACGCTGAGAACCGCATTCCGCTCGACACGAATGTTGTTCTGATTCGGGTCAATGGCAGAATTGCGCTTGTTGACTGCGGACTCGGCGACGGAACAACGAAGCGGGAGCGCAAGATCTACGGTTGTGAAACACCCTCACGATTGGAGGATGCCCTTGCACAGCTCGGAATCGATCGTCAGAGGGTCGACTTCGTGATTGCGACTCATCTGCATCTTGATCATATAGGTGGAGCGTTAGGAATCACCGCAGACGGCGCATTCAAACCCCGCTTCCCGAATGCTCGCCACGTATTCAGAAAGACAGAGTGGATAGCGGCGTTGAACCCGGACGATCGATCCTTGGCATCGTATCCGTCGGATCGCCTGCTGCAGCTCGAGCAGACAGGCTTGGTCGATCTGATCGAAGATGACCGTGAGGTATTTCCGGGTGTCAGAGTCGAACTGACTGGCGGCCACACGGCCGGTCATCAGGCGGTGTTCGTGTCTGTCGGTGATGCAACCGTCGCGATTCCCGGCGACATCATCCCGACTTCCGGGCACCTGCGACCGACGTACATCGCCGCTTCTGACCTCTTTCCCCTTGACACGCTCGAGTACAAGAAGCGATTATTGAACCGAATCGTTGGCGGCGGATGGATCGTCGCGTTTGATCATGATACTCAGGTGAAGTTCGCCCGCATCAGGCTCGACGGTGGTAGATACTCAGCAACAACGGTGGGCGAGCTTGTTGTCTGAGCATGTATCGCAGCAGGTTAATACGATTTCCGTTGGTACTTGGATCAGGATGGCGACAGGAATCCCATTCTTATTGAATATTGACGGTCAATTCACGGTAGGTAGATATGTCTATTGAACAGAAACTGGAGCTCCTTCGCAAGAAGCAGAAAGAGGCTGAACTTGGCGGTGGACAACAGCGCATCGATGAGCAACACAAGAAGGGCAAGCTGACAGCCCGTGAGCGACTCGATCTGCTTCTCGATAAAGGTTCGTTCGAGGAGTTCGATATGTTCGTCACACACCGCTCCAAGGATTTCGGGTTAGAGAAGCAGAAGTACTTTGGAGATGGAGTAGTGACCGGATGCGGGCTGATTAACGGCAGAATGACATTCGTGTTCTCCCAGGACTTCACGGTCTTCGGAGGATCACTCTCTAAGGCACACGCCGAGAAGATCTGCAAGATAATGGACATGGCAGTGAGAGTCGGCGCTCCGGTTGTCGGTCTGAATGATTCCGGCGGCGCTCGAATTCAGGAGGGTGTGGTATCGCTCGGGGGCTACGCGGACATCTTCCTCAAGAACACGCTTGCGTCAGGCGTGATACCGCAGATATCGGTCATTCTCGGTCCCTGCGCTGGTGGTGCAGTCTACTCGCCCGCCATCACTGATTTTGTTCTGATGACGAAAGGCACTTCGTATATGTTCGTCACTGGTCCCAACGTCGTCAAGACAGTTACTCATGAGGAGGTAACTTACGAAGAGCTCGGCGGCGCGATGACGCACGCCACTAAATCCGGGGTAGCGCACTTCGTGGGCGGCAATGAAACTGAGACGATCCTCCTCACGCGAAAGCTCCTCAGCTTCATCCCGCAGAACAACGTTGACGATCCCCCCTTTAAGGAGACTTCGGATCCTCACGATCGGCAGGACGCGCAATTGAATCACATCGTGCCGGACAATCCCAATAAGCCTTACGACATTAAAGACGTTATAACTCGAATCGTCGACGAAGGCGATTTCCTCGAGGTCATGCCTGACTGGGCACAGAACATAGTCATCGGTTTCGCCCGGCTCGGCGGAAGATCGGTCGGCATAATCGCAAATCAGCCTGCGATTCTCGCAGGGGTGCTCGACATCGATTCTTCCGACAAGGGCGCTCGTTTCATCAGATTCTGCGACGCGTTCAACATACCGATCATAACGTTTGAAGATGTCCCCGGCTTTCTGCCCGGTACCGTCCAGGAATTCGGCGGTATTATCAGGCACGGCGCCAAACTTCTCTATGCATATTGCGAAGCGACGGTGCCGAAGATCACAGTGATTACGCGCAAGGCTTATGGCGGCGCATACGACGTCATGAACTCCAAGCACGTTCGCGGCGACATGAATTATGCCTGGCCGACCGCAGAGATAGCGGTGATGGGCCCGAAAGGCGCTGTCGAGATCATATTCAAGAAGGAACTCGCGCAGGCTGAAGACCCTGAGAAGGCGACCGAGCAGAAGATCGAAGAATTCCGGGAGATGTTCGCCAATCCGTATATCGCGGCCGAGCGCGGCTATCTCGATGACGTCATCGAGCCGAAGTCAACCCGCCCGCGTTTGATCCGAGCGCTCAACATGCTCGAAACGAAGCGTGACACTAATCCTCCCAAGAAGCACGGGAATATTCCGCTGTAACATAGAAACAACTTGCCTCATACGATTCCGTTCTTAGATTGCACATATTAGCACTGACAGGAGTGAGTGTGTGGGACGGTTTGCCACTACGCTGTTGATCTTGTTTCTTCTGTTTTGTGGCTTGGCATTATTGGGATACGATGACGAGAATTGCGCAATCCCGATGCCGCTTGCCGAGTCGAGTGAAATCACCGTCTCTATCGAACGAATCCATAATGAGCAGTTTCAGGGTTACGACTTCTTGCTTGATCTGTTCCTATCGAATCCGGATCTGAGTCTTTGCATGAAGTCGTTCGACTTGCGAATCCAGTATGATGGAAGAGCTTTGGCGTACCAGAGCGCGAGTCTCTCCGAAACTCTTCGCGATTGCGGCTGGGGATCCCTCAGCGTGACAGCGACCGAATTGCCTGATTCTACGTCGGCGCTCAGAGTTACCGCACGAGCTGCGGACTCAATCGGCCCTTGCAGGCCAATCTACTTCCTTAACGGCGTATCAGATGTGATTGCGACGCTAAAGTTCCGCGTTAGTACTGAACGAAGATTCAACTGCACATTCGTGCCCATCCACTTCGCGTGGTTGGACTGTCAAGATAATGTGCTTTCGAGTCTTTCCAGCGACACAAGCAATCGCGTCTTGGATGTGATGTATTGGATAGGCGATGACAGCGTTGGGCATGTAGTCGGTGCGCCGGGTTATTCCGGTCCGTCGGACAGTTGTCCCGCCTCCCCTCTCTCTCGCAATAACATCCACTACATGAATGGCGGAGTCAGCATAGTCTGTTCGGACTCGATCGGGAATGATCCCATCTATGGAGATCTGGACCTGAATGGACGTGCGTATGAAATCGAGGATGTTATACTGTATACACAGTACTTCATTTACGGGCTAGACATGTTCTGGGATGTGGATTCGCAGACGGTTGCGTCAGAAGCTAACCTCGACAACGAGTTCCTGACAACGGCTGATGTCGTTTACATGGTGAGGATTCTCACTTGTGATGCTCCAGTATACTCTCAGTTGCAGCACCACTCGCACACTGCTGTGATTGACCAGCAGGACGGAATCCTGACGATCACATCCGATGTCGAAGTGGGGGCGGTTTCTCTCGTGTTCTCGGGCGCAGCGGAGCCCGAGCTTCTGTACGACGAGATGTATTTGAAATACGATATTGTGAGCGGCAATCTGGGCGTGCTGATCTGGTCTGATGGAAAAAACTGGATTCCGGCAGGCACATATCAGATGCTGCAATTGGGAATTGAGACTAAGTTGAAGGAGGCGCAGGCAGCTACCTACAATGGCGAGATCATGAATGTCGAATTCTGACCGCCATCGCCGCTATGTGTTCCGGCGTCGTCCCACAGCACCCACCAATGATTGAAGGTCGTGATTGGAGAAGAGCGGACACATGCCGAGCCATCGTGTCGGGCGTGTTGGGGTAGATCAGCCTCTCCCCTTGCCTGACGGGAATCCCCGCACTCGGTCTGAATAGCAGCGGCATCGGCGTAAATCTTCGGAATTCAGCGGCGACGCGAACCATCTGTTCTATTCCTCTGCCGCAAGTCGATCCGATGATGTCCGTTCCTGCTGCTTCCAAGCCATGTATGGCATCCCTGATAGAAACACCCCTGAGTGTTCGGAATCCGTTTGAAGTCTGATCAAACGTCATCATCGCAGCAATTGGAATGCCTGGAGTCACCGACTTCGCTGCTTCTATTGCGAGACAAGCCTCAGCAAGATCAATCATTGTTTCGATGCAGATCAAATCCACTCCTTCGGCAGAGATCGCTCGAAGCTGTCGCTCAATGCTGCTGAATATCTCCGCCGGAGTTATGTCTCCCACTGGCTTCAGAGTTCTGCCGCAAGGGCCGACCGAAGCAGAGATGTACGCCCCATTTCCAACAGCACGTCGCGCTGCTTTTACAGCAGCTGCATTGATCTCCTCGGTCTTGTCATCAAGCCCGAATTGCGCAAGTCTGAGCGGCGAGGCGCCAAACGTATTAGTCTGGACTATCTGAGCCCCAGCCTCGAAATATCGCCTTGCTATTTCCTCAGGCAGCTCTGGATGTTCGAGATTTACAATCTCTGGGCAGTCTCCAATCCTGAGACCCCGCTCGAAGAGCTGAGTGCCCATGGCGCCGTCTGCCATCAATGTCTCGCCGTCGCGTATGCAGTCCATCAGTTTCTTCATGTTCTTTGCATGCTCACTCCACTCTATGCCCCGAGAATCCGGCATCAAGCTGGCGGATCGGAGAGTTCCTGTGCCAATATGCGATTTTTTGGAATATCTGGCTTCACAAAAACCGAATAATCGTTATATTGTATAGCATTCCGACCGCTCGCTAAAAGAAAGGTATGCGTATTTTGCGACTCGCTTTCACCACGGCATGTGTAGTTGCCCTTGCGGCATTCAGCCTGACGATGGGCTCCAGCCATGGCAGCCCAAAGTCTGACGATCTCGTGCTCGTGCGCTCAGTCGTCGCATCGGCAGGTCGGACCGGGAGCACGTCCGGCTTCAGGCTTTCCGGTACTCTCGGCCAGATGGCGACGGGGACAGGGTGGGCTGTCGGTCTGACAATGCACAACGGCTACTGGCAGGACTTCCGGCAGGTGATCTGCGGTGATCCCTCCAAGGATAAGTTCGTTGACATCGACGACATACTCTATCTGATCAACTACGTCTTTCTGGGAGGGGTAGCCCCAGACCCGGAATACATCGGCGATGTCAACTGCTTCGATGGGATAGACGTTGATGACATTATCTACCTCATCAACTATATATTCCTCGCCGGCCCGGTACCTTGTGCTGACTGTCCATAGCGGTTCCGAAGCTTCAACGGCTGGAATCTTCCGAGGATTGAGCGGAAACCACTTACCTGAATTACTTGAGGGGAGCGAGCGTAATCTGCGACAGGGGAATTAAACAAGTGGAGATGAAGGGATTCGAACCCTCGACCTACGGCTTGCAAAGCCGCCGCTCTCCCAACTGAGCTACATCCCCACGATTTGCGGGCAGTAATTTATCGATGACTTGCTGCATGCACAAGAGCTTTTTGATCTCTGAAGTGCGAAAGTGTGGGATGTTATGCGGACGAGTGCAACGCGTCGAATCTCACAAATGCAAAAAAAAGGTTGAGATACGGGTTACGAGACCATATATTTATGGTCTTAACTCGTTTAGGGAGACTCAAGGAATGAATCTGACTTTCCAAAAGAAGGCTATGTCATTCGCGATGCTCGGCATTGGGCTCGCGTTCTTGCTTTTCGCCGGTATGTCGTGTGACAGCACGGGCGACAAGAAGCTCTATTCGGTCGAGCGGCTCCATTTCGCGGCTGAGAAACTCCATGACAAACGACTCGGAATCAAACCGGAGCTCGCCACTGAAGCTGATTATCGCGAAGTTATTGACGAATACATAAAGGTCGTCACGACATTTGAACTCAACTTCTCTGATGTGAAAGACAAGGATTCGATCACCGTGAACGAAGGCCGTGCAGCCTTTCTCGCCGGATCAAGCCTTCTGGAGGCGGCAAGATTGAATCTTCTCAGTAGCGACACCATTGCGGCGGTCAAGCTGCTCGGTGAATTCGATTCTCGGTTCCCGCACAATCGCGATCACGGCGCGATGGCTTTGCTGCAACTTGGGCGCATCGAAGAGCAACTCGGCCATGCGGAATCGGCAGAGCTGTCGTACATGAGGCTGCTCGAGAGCTACTACCCCCCGGCCGACAGATCTCTTCGACCCAATACGGATGTTCTTGAATTGCCGGTGAAGATGGCCCGGATGTACGAAGAACTTGAGGATACTCGAAAGACTGAGGAGATGCTTGACCGCGCGGAAACGTACTACAAAGGCATCATCGAGAAGTTCAAATTCAGCCCGCTCGGTATGACAACGACGCGATTCCTTGCGGACACCTATATAATGCGCGATAAGCCAAACGAGGCAATTGGGCTTCTGGAAACGGTCATAGATTCGACCGGCACGATTATAGGCAGCGCGCAAATTCTCATCGCTGGCATCTATGCTTCAGACAAGGCTGACACATCCGAGGCGAAGCGCAGATATCAGACTGTCATCCAATCAAGCGAGAACGACACTGCCTTGCTGGGAAGAGCCTACATGCAGCTCGCTGGAATAGAATTCGCATCCGGCAACTACGACGAATGCAGGAAGTTGATCTCGACCGTAAAGGAGAAGTTCAAGAAATTTCCTGCAGTGCAGGCAAAAGCCCAGCAGATCTTTGCAGCGTCGTTTGAGCAGGAGGATGATTTCAATCGGGCTTACAGCGAATACCAATGGCTTCTCACGAATTACCCGGACAGCCGTGAGGCAATCGACACATACCGCCGCTTGCCGGGCTTTCTACGTACTCACGGACAGGCGACTCTCGCGGACGAGTGGTTTCAAAAAGCCCAGACTTTTTTGACCGCCAAACGTGAGTCATCGAAGGGCAATCAGCTTGGACTTGCATCTCAGGCTGCTCTCGTGAATCTGTATGTGGATGCAGAGCGCTGGGACGAAACTGTGTCCGAAATGGAGAGGCTCCAAACAGAGTATCCTCGGTCCGTCGCCGGATCGCAGGCACTCGCTCGCGCAGGAAACGTGCTGCGGGACAAGCTCGGAGACAGAACCAAGGCAAAGCTATACTACGAAAGGCAGTTGAGTTTGTACCCCGATGTGCCGATCTCAGAAGAAGTGAAAAGGCATCTCAATCCATAAGTGTGCAACGGTTAAATACAAGGAGTAATCAGTGACACAGATCAGACTCTGCACGGTAATCGCGATTCTCGGAGTGTTGGCTATCGCAGCGCCATCCTTCGCTCAGAGCGATGCCTACGGAAAACCAGACGCGTGTCAGGTAGTGCTGAAGGAAACAGCCAAACCGAACCACTGGGCCGTCGAAATCAACTTCACAAATGATGAGGCGGTATTTGGACTTATCTTTCCCTTGATAATCTCCTCGAGCAAAGGCGAGCTTTCGTACGACTCGACTTCGTTCGCAGGTTCCCGCGTCGACTCTTTCGCGGTCAAGATCCCGTATGAAGATACTTCCTGGACGGCCAAGGAGGCCAGTCTGAGGATCAACCTCGGGATGATCGGGTCGATCTCTCCGTCACCGATCGAACTTCACCCCGGTTCCGGCTTGATCGCTCGCCATTACATCTCCGGAGCCAAGGACGTTACTACTGAGAGCATCTCGGTTGATACGACTTTCATAGGGCCATCGAACAGGCTCCTGGCCACCATGTATGACCCCGACAAGGGAAGTATTAAGCCAACATTTACGTTTGAGAGGGCTGGGGGAACCAAGAAGTAGCCACGGCCTAACACATCGATCATAAGATTCGCACGAAGAGCCTCTTTCAGAAGAGGCTTTTCTGTTCTTCGCTTCTGAAGCTTTCTAATCCACCTGGGACCGTAGGCAAGCCGACTGCTACGGCAGTCTCTCCCCGCTCTTCTGGGGCAATAACTCTCCCCTGATGGCAAGCATCCAGAGCAGCAGACGTCTGTAAGGCGCATAGGTGCACGCCTGCAGACAGTCTGAGAGGTCTGCGACATTGACGCAGTGGCATTTGCATTGTGCACTCAGGGTGAGCTTATGCGCTGGGATCTCTTTCTCCAGAATGTACGAGCGGAGTGATTCCACCGGAATCAGCAGACTCGACCCGCAGTCATCCAGATCATGCTGGAAGACATAATAGGCTACTTCGATCGAATCCTCCGACACTACCATGCCGATAGGTCGCAGCGAGGGATCGTATAGAAAGTCGGTTGCGAGGAGCCATCTGCGGCAATATGCGCACTGTTTGATTCCCTGCTGTTCGGAAGAAGTCCCCACGTTGCGTTCCTCCTGCGTCCCTAACACATTGTTTCGGATTCGCGTTAGCCGACCAGCAGTGTTCTGAAGGTGCGTCAGTAATATGGCTCCGATGTGAAACGAAACGCTGTGGCGGTGGGCATGCCGCGAATTCCGGTCTTTCTTGAGACAACGTACGGCTGCCACGGCTTTCACAATGTGTGAAATCAGATGCATACATCGATGTTGAAATGACGAAAGCCCGATCGCCGCCGCAGTAACTCGTTGATTACCACTGTGATGCGTGAATGCTTTTCTCGCCATTCGGGCATCGGAATTGCTTGATTGAATTGCATTAGGGTTCTTGTTGTACCATGCTTTGGCTAGGAGGTGCAATCTGTGAGAAAAACATTGGTTCTTGCGTGTCTCGCACTCGTCTTTACTGCGCCGGCGTTTGGATTCAGCTGGACATTCCACGATTTTGGCGGGACGGTGTTTGACGACAACAACAACACAAGCCCAATTGATTACCCAAATATAGGATATCTCCCCTCTCCCGGCCACGGCGGTGAGGGCGGCGAGGGATTTGATCTTGAGGGACTGTTCTTCGCAGAGGACGATGCCTATCTGTACATAGGATTGACAAGTTCATTTGGTCTCGGTGCGATGTCCGAAGATTTCGGCGTGTTTTCGTCGGGTGATGTGTTCTTCGGATTCGACGGAAATAAGTATGACTACGCAATTAACGTCGAGGAAGGCAGTCTGTATGCCGTTGACGAGTGGTCGTACATCCCTGAGCGCCCCGGATCATACGGTGGCCGCCCGATGATCAAGAACATGGTCGGCGCATACCAGATCGTGTCTGGCGACATCATCGGAGAAGCGGGCTTGATGCTGACGTTCGAAAGAGGTCTCGAAACCAACCCGCTCAGGCCGCCGATGGATGCCAGCGGTGACACATGGGTGTGGGAGTTCAGGATCGCGAAAGAGGATCTTGATGTGTCGCAGTATAGCTCGATCACTATTCACAACACCCTTGAGTGCGGCAACGATCTTATCGAGGAGACATTCCCGCGCGACCCGATTCCCGAGCCGACAACGCTGATGCTTCTCGGCTCAGGCCTTCTCGGCATGGGTGTGTTGAGAAAGAGATTCATGTAGGAGGTTGTAGGTCGAAACCCTCGCGGTTTCGACTTGTAGGTCCGAACCACTGCGGATCGGACTCCGTAGGTCAGGAGCCCTGCACTTGTCCTGAGACTGCGAATGGCGCTCCTGACGGACGAGACAAGACAGGAGGTTGTCATACCGAAAGGTGTGATGCAAACATAAGTCAAACCTTAACGGAGAACAAAGCGCAGAGGACAAAACTGACGTAACCAACAAGACATTTCGAAGGGTAACACAAAGCCCGCCTGACGAAGGCGGGCTTTGCTTTTGCGGTTGTCGCTGCTCAGCGTCAAGTCACATCTTCGTAGCGGCACGGCACCGCCGTGCCCGTAACGACCCTCACCCCCGTCCCCTCTCCCGCGGTGGGAGAGGGGTCGAAGACACTGAGTCCCGAAGAGTGGTCGAAGACCGGGGTGAGGGTTCATTGGGTGCCCCGCGTTTTAGGCGGGTTCTCTGTCTTGTCGTAGGGCGGTACCCGAAGTCCCCGCGAGGGGACAGAGTGGTCCCGCCTACGTGATCCCACGTTCAGCATGGATTCGGCATAGGCGGCCAGCCTCCGTTGAACACGTAATTGATCAGGTAGACGATATCATCAATATCTACCGCCGGATCGCCCCCGCTGCCATCGGCGTCGCCGCAGCAGATTGCCGGAATCGGCGCCGGACCGCCTGCGAAGACATATTCGATCAGGTACACAATATCGTCGATATCAACCGCCGGGTCTCCCCCGCTGCCGTTGGCATCGCCCGGTATGCAATACACTCCGAAGTCCTGCCAAAATCCGTGATTCGCCCGATAGCTCGTCGATACTCCCACACCAACCGCTGTCTGCGAGACCGTGCCATTGAGCACATAGCTTGTCGATGTGCATTCCGACCCGCCGGAAGAGATGACTTGCCAGTGGATTTGGTCGCCCGACAACGGCTCGCTGATTCTGACTCGAGCTTGCGGCGGATCCTGCGCCTCCAAGCCAATCGTTGACGATTGATCGTCCACTGCCGCGGGTTTCATCTCAGAACTCTCGCTCAGTGCGGTTGCGCAGATGACAAGAGTTAGGGCAGCGACAATACACCGAAGCATGTGTGCTGTTTTCATTGGATGTATCTCCTTTCCGACTTGCTCATCTGTCCTCCAGGAGTTTGTGCAACAATGCCTCCATCTCTGCCAACTGTGCTTTTAGCATCTCGATCTCTTCACGTTGCAGCTGATTCTCGTTGTATAGCGCCTGAATGCCAGCCAGCGCGACACCATCCGGATCGATCGTAGTTATGTGCGTGTTGTCCTCACCGATGTCGAACGCGGCGTAGAAATCCTGGGCCATCGGGCCTATGTGACGGATCGAAGGATTCTGAGCCTTGTAGTTCCAGGAACTTATGGGCAGCAAGGCGATTCTCTCAAGCAACTCCCGTGTGTCGACAAGCGCGAAATTCTCCTTGAGATTCCGATCTGAGATGGACGACCATGATCCGCCACCGGCTGCAACCTGCACTCCGGCGTTCGGAGCGCCAGTTCCGTCAATTCCGGTGACGAATCGCACACCGCCCGTGGCCCGTGCCGCAAACTCATTGTCAGCCACTGAAGTAAAATCGAAATCGCTCGTGTCTGCCCAGACAAACGCGCCATCGTCATTGGCCTTAGCTTTCCTGCCGGCAGCGAAGCTGTAGAATCCTCCCGCTACATTGTAGTTGCCGCCCGGGACTGTGGCGTAAGATCCGCTGGCTGTGTTGGTCTCCCCTCCTCCAATTGTGCTCCCCCAGCCGCTGGCCCTGTTAATCGTCCCACCACAAACTGCGGCGCCCCAGTTACTGGCAGTGTTGCCGGCGCCACCTCCCACAGTGCTGAAAAAAGAGCCGACTGTGTTCATGTTGCCACCTGCGACGGTACCATAAGCGCCGCTAGCCGTGTGCCCATGGCCCCCGCCGATTGCGGACGAACCACCCTGGGCGGTGATAGCATTCTCGCTTCCTCCAGCTATTGTGCCATTGCTTTCGATAACGTTCTCCTTGCCGCCACCGATTGTGCTCCAATTCCCACTGATGGAGTTATCGTGTCCACCTCCGATGGTCGACAAGAAATCACCACTAATGATGTTCCCTGTTCCACCGCCCACCGTATGGTACGAGCCTTCAGCAGTGTTACCAGAACCTGCTACGAAGGAAAACTCGCCTGTGTTCGTATTGCCCGGTCCCAATGTAGCTCTGCCTCCAACCCAGCCATCAAGGTCTATGACGACTTCGTAATTGTCGTTCATGACCTGTATACGCCCTGGATCTGGATCGAGGTTCATGTCGTCCTGGCCGATTACGAAGAGCGCTGGTTGCCGTTCGCCACCCAGATCGCCAGCAACTCGGAGATCGCCTTGGATTATCCCCCCCGACGCGCCATCCACCGTGCTTACGCGGTGTGAATAAGCGACAGAAGTCAGTCGCGTGCGCGGGACTACATCCTCGCCTTCCACTGCAAGCTGAAGCCAGCGGTCCGGCTCCGCAAATACGGTGTCATCAATCGGAACCTGCGAGCCGAGGATGACCGAGAAGATGCCTTCGTTGACGTAAACGTCTGAAGCTTCGGACCAAATCGGATTTCCACCGGTCGAGTCGTCGTAAATGGCGAATGTCATAGAATAAGTGCCGGATACTGGATCGCCTGAAGTGCCGGTTAAACGCCCCTGGTAGTTGAGCATCTGAGGAGCTGCACCGTATGCGACAGCCGTGAAAGCCAGCGTCAGCAGCCCCAGTGCAAAAACCATCGATGGCAAATTCGTCTTCTTCATCTTCCTCCTCCAATGAGATACTATGTGAGACATTGCTCTGTCCCCTGCCTTCTCAGCACAGAGTCAGCACGATTAATGCGTGTCAGTACTCACGGCGGTGATGGGAAAACGAAACACACTCTACGGTCAAAGGCAAGTCATTGAAACAGCAGACTAATCTTGGCTATATATCCTCCTTTCGCTCCATAGCTAAACCGGTTCGTACAAGCTTACTCCTTCCTGCTCCATTAGCCACCTCAGGGTCAAGTGCCTTTTCCGAGACGCAGATTGAGAGAACTTTCGGTACTGTATTTCATACATAACCACCGAGGCACTTCTTGTCAAGGACAAATACCCGAGGCCTTTCCTCAAAACAAGGTCATGGTTAGGAGAGGAAGCACTGAGTTTGTGGCAAATTGCAGGTCGAGCCCTCCTGTCGAAGGCCCTGACGAAGGAAGAGGGCTTGATGATTCGATGGGTATGCGTCAATCCCCCCTTCCTTCATCAGGGTCTCCGACAAGAGGGATTGATCTACTGCGAATCTACTATCTCGTACTTGTGTTGGACTTCCGCTGCGCATTTGATCATCGTCAGTGCGCCGCAGTATTTCTTGTCGGTGAGGTCGATCGCACGTTCGACGTCTGCGGGTTTGATTCCCTTGCCGGTGATCTTGTGTGTGAGCACAATCTTCGTGAAGACACGCGGATGCTCTTCGGTCATATCCGCGTCGATCTCCATCTCATAGGAGTGCACGTTGAGTCTGCGTTTGATCAGGATCGACAGCACATCCATCGCAGCGCATCCGCCCATTCCCACCAGCATCACCTGCATCGGGCGCGATCCCGCGTTGTGACCGCCCACATCCTCGGGCGCATCCATAGTGATCCAATGGTTGCTCTCCCCTTTCGCTGCCAGTGCGAGACCGTCGATTTGCTTGATATTGACCTTCATGCGTTCAGCCCTTACAAATGGTTGATTCTGGAATGTGCACTTAGTTTCATGCTGCGATTCAAGGATTGCTATTTCATTAAGGGTCTCTTTAATAACCCGATCCCTATCAAGATTATCGCTCCGTTTCTTCAACAACGCAAGCGCGAAGATGCTTCCCTCACCCCGGTCTGGGACCATCCCCTCTCTCGAGAGCGAGTGGATCTGCAGACAATCCATGCCGTAGGGACATGGCGCTGTGCAGTGCCACGACATAGTATACAGGTTATGCCAAGAGATGGGTGACACATTGAGTGGCGGAGGAGGTATCTTTCTTCGTG
>JAGVNY010000048.1 GCA_020053015.1 Candidatus Zixiibacteriota bacterium
CGAGCAATCTCCTCGCGGCGCTCGTCAGCCGTCAATCTCTTGATTCGCGTGACCATTCTTCCGCCGGATTTCTCTTTGAACACACAGAAATGATGCTCGCCGGCTGCCGCGATTTGCTGAAGGTGCGTAATCACGAGTATCTGATGCCGCCCCGAGAGCTGTCTCAACTTCCGGCCTACGGCAGAAGCCGTCTCGCCGCCGATTCCGGAGTCGATCTCATCGAAAATCAAAGTCTCTAACTTGTTACGAGCCGCTCCCACTGTTTTCAGAGCGAGCATGACTCTCGACAACTCCCCGCCCGATGCAATCTTCGCCAGGGGTCGTAACTCCTCACCCGGATTCGCGCAGAAGAAAAACTCCACGTCGTCGATTCCGTCACGTCCCGCCTTGTACTTTCGGCCGTCCGAATCGACGACGAATCCGCCTGAGTCATCAATGCGCTTCACCCTTACTTCGAATCGCCCTTTGGCAAGCCCCAGGTGTGACAACTCCTTCTCCACCTGCTTCGAAAGCATCGACGATGCTGTTATTCGTTTCTCCGATAGCTCAAACGAATTGCTCGAAAGCTCGTCTGCAAGCCGGGCAATTTGGGCCTCAAGATCAGCGATTTCCTCGTCGAGGTTTGTGCTCGAATCGATATCTACCGATATCTTCTCAAAGTGCTGGTCTACTGCCTCGACAGATCCGCCGTATTTCTTCTTCATTTGGTAGTAGACGTCAAGACGTTCTTCGATTAGATCAAGTCGCGAGGGATCTTCGTCAATGTCGGACATCCTTGAAGAGAGCGCTCTCCCGACGTCCTCAAGCATATAGCGCGCGCTCGACAGGCTCTCCGACTGCTCGGCGACCACGGGGTCTATCTCAATTGCATCGCGAAGAAGAGACTCTATTTGGGCGAGCTGCGACGTGGCCGAATGTTCGTCCATGGCTATCGCGCCGGCAGCCGCGCCAAGAGTCGCCCGCAACTTCCCCGCGTTCTCCAGGATTCTCCGCTCCAATGCAAGTCGATCCTCTTCCTCCGTTGTCAGCGCGGCTTTCTCGATCTCATCGCGTTGGAAGCGGTGAAGCTCCAGACCGTCGCGGATGCTTGCGCTCGTATGTCGAAGCGATTCAAGCCGACCCGATGCCTCGCAGCGGGCATCATGGAGCTCACTCACTTTGCTGCGTCTGTCGTCCAGCCCTGCGAATGTGTCGAGGAAGAAGATGTGACGATCCGCGTGAATCAAATTCTGGTGCTGATGCTGCCCGACAATGTCGAGCATTGCTGACGCGACGTTCCGCAGAGTCGACACGGGAACCAGATGCTCGTTGATGAATGCGCGAGATGTGCCTTTAGCGCTTACTTCGCGCCGGAGGACTATCGAATCCCCGTCAAACTCCAGTTCATTGGCGCGAAGAACGTCAGTGCAGCTCTCCGGAATATCTGCAAGCTCCGCTTCGATCACCGAGGTTTGCTCTCCCGAACGCACGGCGTCAGCCGAAGCGCGTTCCCCGAAGATCATATTAAGTGCACCAACGATTATCGATTTGCCCGCCCCCGTCTCGCCGCTGAGTATTGTGAGTCCGTCGCCGAATTCAACTTCCATCTCTCGTACGATGGCATAGCTCTTTATCCGAAGACGCTTCAGCATAACTGTCAAATATAGCCTTCGTGCAATACGCCGAAAAGAGCTTTCCTCGTGTTAGCCAAAGAGAGGATGAACATTTTCAGGTGGCTCGACCGGCTGGACTTTTGCGCCGAATTGCATTCCGATCTAACGGGATCGAAAAAACTCCCATCTGGAAGATAGCTAACCGGATGTGCTCGCCTGATTTTCCCCTGCCTGGGCTTCCGATGCTCTCATTGCCTCTCGATACACTTTCCCGACGAGGAAACATAGTCCGAGATTCGCGTAGAACGCTGTAAATAAGAAACCGATTCCAAGGGCAAGCACTCCCATAATTGCGATGAAGGAGAATACGATCCAGATGATGAGCACGGCAGCGAGGTTCGCAACATTGTCCTTGACCAGCGACACGATCTCCGCAAGGTCGAACGCGGCATTGAGGTCGCCGGTAACCGCGTACCGCCCCAGAGGAATAGGCGCTACGAACATGGCGAGGACCCAGTAGCAGAGCGTGAGAAGCAAGCCGGAAGGCAGTATGATGAAAAGCAATCCTGGAACGAACAAGGCAACCAAAATCACGAACCCGGCTACACCCTTGCTAAGGAGTGAGCCGAAATCGTCCCATTCAGCTAACGGCACTTCGCGACCTTCGTACGATCGCTGAATGGCAACTATGCAGTAGCCTAAGAGGAAAGGCAGGCCTATGGCCACTGCTGACAGAAGCACGAATGCGGCGCCGACGAGGAACTTCGGAAGCCAGTCTTTGTCCTCAAACATGTAAGTGAAGGCACGAGCGAAGTCAGGCATCTTGCGTTCGACGTTTTCCATTATAACCCTTGATTTCGAGAGCCAGGCGACGCCACGAAATGTTGTGCATCCCGTTCGTCGGCAAATCACCTACCGATGTCGATAATTTCAATCGATGGAGTCTCTTGTCAACAAAAACAGGAAGATACACATAGCACGAGGTCTCTACCATATACTCATGAGAGCGCAAGATCCACACCGGTGGGCGCGCTACGGTCAGAACACCACTCGCGCACGACGCAGGAATTCGGTGTGTTAAGGTCTTTTGATTCGAATCAAGGGCATGACACACCATGCCACTGCAAGTCGTCTGCTTTCTACTTGTCGAATACTTTCGGGTCAAACGGAATCTCGAATAGATCCGGGAAATTGCTCTCGTAGCCGCCGAGGACCAGGTAGAGTTTTGTGCTGTCACCATTGAGCATCGCGGTACCGCAGCTCTTTCCCTCTGGCATCGTCATGATCCGGACATGCTTGCCATCGGAGACTCGCACCACGCAGGGATGCCATCCGGAGCCTTCCAGCTCTGTGTATGCAACGTACTTGCCGTCTGGCGACGGCGTTGCCCAGCTCTCACTCAACTTTGAAGTCACCAGCGGATCATGCGACAGCGTGCTGGCATCCATCGTACGCATATCCTCGCTAAATCTGCCCGATGTCGAATCTGACACCGTGTAGACGAAGCGCTTTGAGTCGGGAAACCACTTCGGAAGATACCCGACCCGATCGGGAGTCATTTGCCTGTAGTGATTTCGCTCTATATCAAACAGCCACACTGCCGTCTTCCCAAGAATCCCGAACGTCATCGCAACCTTCTTGCCGTCGGGTGATATGTCGAACTGCTTCACTTCCATCACACCTTTAGGATTCATGCCGAGCTGATAGAGCTGGTCGGTCGAATATCCCGGGTCGAACTGGTCAAGCTCGGTCAGCCGTATAGGCTCCAGCAGCGGATTCTCGCGGTCATGAAGCCAGATATCACACAGTGTAATCGTCTTGTCGACTAAAGCGATCTTCTTCCCATCAGGCATGAACGCGTAAGCTTGAACCTTGTCTCGGTTGAAATCGATGTCGGGAAACAGCGTCGTCTCCTGACCCGTCTCGGGATCGCCCACGCACAGCCTGCTTATGCTCGTCTTACCTTTCTCAATGTACTTGAAGAATGCAATATGTTTGCCCGAATCGACAAGCGATGGGAAATAAATATCCTTGAACAGCAACTTTCCGGGCATTCCGCTTTGTGCCATTCCATCCACCAGGCAAATCGAGAGCAACAACACTGGCGTCGCAATCAGCATCGATCGGAGAGATAGATTCTTTGTCATGACGTCGTTTCCTTTCCTACGCACAGGTATCGGCAGATGGTAAGCCATTCCGAGAGAATTCGCCATACGATTTTTACGCTCGGGATCAGTTCTGGTTCGTTAATAGCTGCTTGTTCATGAGGCCAAGTCGGGTCCTGGGTTGGGCTTTGCTCGAGTTGAAACCCAACATCCTGCGCGGGCAGAACCAGTTGGCTGCGCCGGACCCAACGCGACTCCGGCTGCCGACTGACTCACTTTGCCGCAGTGTGAAATTCGCAACGCCCATTGAGCTCGGGCCAACTAATTGCTTGACAGCGTCGGCGCTGGCGATATATTGGCTCGGCGGCGTGGGGCCGTAGTTCAGTTGGGAGAACGCTTGACTGGCAGTCAAGAGGTCAGGGGTTCAACTCCCCTCGGCTCCACCAGAAACCCCGAAATTGACTTCTTCTCTCCCCGTATCAACTGATTTCTGTCGCTGCGTCAAGCGGCAGTGCAGCAATGCCGAATGACTTAAGTTCCGAACATAGTCAAAAAAACAAGCCCCGATCCGCAAGACGGGTCGGGGCTAAACGCGATATGCTTCAAATCGCTTGCTTGCTTATCTCATGCGTCTGCGCAAGATGCCGAGGCCGGTAATACCGAGCCCGAGTAAAACGAGCGTGGCTGGCTCGGGAATCAGATCCCTGGCCATGACCATCTCGCCAAAGGCAAATCCGTTTGACTGATAGCACGATATTTCGAGCCAGTCGATGGAAGAGTCGGTGAATCCGAAAAACTCGGCGCCTCCGTCACCGTTTACGCTCTTGGCAGCGGTAGAACCGTCTGACAATCCAACGGTGATGTCAAACCACTCCCTCGTATTTGGTTCCACATAGAACCCAAAGGCGGTCACGGGTGAGTCGAAATCAAGACGCACCTGATCTGCTCCCATGCTGGACAGCACGGGTCCCACGTAACCATGCGACCAAGTCGCCCATGAGGAAGGGACAACCCTCTGCTCGACATCCCCTGTAAAATCGATTGTGCCACCGAACGGATCGCCTATGCAGCTATAATCATCAAACTCAACTCCGGGCAGAATCACGTCAAGCCCTCCAGCCGCATAGATGTCCGCCATACTTCCGGCCCATGAGATAATCGCCGGGCTGCTGGAGAATGAACGTATTGAGCTCGGTTTTGAGCCGGGCA
>JAGVNY010000162.1 GCA_020053015.1 Candidatus Zixiibacteriota bacterium
GCGAACAACGACCAGGCTGACAACGATGAAGACGGACTGGGTGATGCTTGCGATATCTGCCCGTCTGACCCGCTGAACGATTCGGATGGTGACGGTGTTTGCGGCAGTGTCGACAACTGCCCGGGTGTTTCAAATCCAACTCAAGCAGACAGTGATGTCGACGGAGTCGGTGATGCCTGCGATAATTGCGTTGCAGTCGTCAATCCAACGCAAGCGGACGCAGACGGCGATGGGGTCGGTGATGATTGCGATCTTTGCACCGATGTCGATGGAGATGGTTTCGGGAATCCAGGGTATCCAGCGAGCACTTGCTCCGTAGACAACTGCCCGCGCACGGTCAATCCTGACCAGATTGACAGCGACTTTGACGGTGTTGGTGATGCATGTGAATTCGCGTGTGGGGACGTTGATGGGAGCGGCTTTGTCGATATTGATGACGCGGTATTCCTGATAAACTACGTATTTGCGAGCGGCCCGGCTCCGGAATCCCCAGAGTCGGCCAACCCCGACTGTGTGGGCATTTCTGACATTGACGACATCGTCTACCTGATCACCTACATTTTTGCGAGTGGACCAGCGCCTTGCGCTGGCTGCCCATAGGAGTTATATTGCCATAACCCTGTTCTTCAAGGATGAAGACGATGACCGGCTGCGGGAGCGGATTTACCGCTCCCGCGCTTTTTGCTCAAGGAGTCGGCTCGGTATGAAGTTTGCGAATCGGGAGCGCCGATTCTTGACAGCGTCCGTATAAATAGTGTATATATTGCCAATTCGGAGGATGGTATCTTGGATGCAGATATTTGGGAAATAGAGTTCAAGTCTCGTCGTACCGGCTGCTACTTCAATTGCAACAACGTGCAGTTTGAGCCGGGTACGCACGTGATCGTTGCTGCCGAGAGGGGAGAGGATATCGGACGAGCTCGATGGACGATGCCCCACGACCACAAGTCGAAGGGGACGCCGATGGCGATTATTAGGATTGCTTCCGAGTTTGATCTGGAGAAGCACAAGGACAATGCGGCGAAAGAGAGGGACGCAGTCTCTCAGTGTCAGAATCTGGTTCGGAAGCACAATTTGCTCATGAAACTCGTTGACGCGGAATTCCAGCTCGATTGCAACAAACTGACATTCTACTTCACGGCTGACCAGCGGGTCGACTTTCGCGAACTCGTGAAGGACCTTGCGTCGATCTACCGCACGAGAATCGAGCTTCGCCAGATCGGAGTCCGTGATGAGGCCAAACGGCTCGGCGGTTTCGGCATCTGCGGTCTAACCCAGTGCTGCACACAGTGGCTGTGGGAATTCGATCCGATCTCTACGCAGCTTGCCAGAGAGCAGAATCTGTCGCTCAATCCGCAGAAAATCTCTGGGAATTGCGGGCGATTGCTTTGCTGTCTCATGTATGAGCGGCATCATTATCAGGAGACGCTTAGGAAATTCCCCGAATTGGGGTCGAGGTATAAAACGTCAGCAGGAGATGGCGTGGTCGACAAGATCAACATCTTCACGCAGGAAATGGCCGTGAAACTTGACTCGGGCGAGGAGCAGACTGTCAGGCTTCGCGAAGTTCAGCGGAAGGACCGTAGGAAATCGTCGTTTTTCAAGAAAGTCTCAGACAAGTCAGCGGAAGAATAGCGGAGAGTGCAGATTGTCGAACTCGTACTACATCACTACACCCATTTACTACGTAAACGACCGCCCTCATATCGGCCACGGATACTGCACTGTGGCAGCAGACGTTCTTACAAGATACAGACGACTTCTTGGCCGGGAGTCTTTCTTTCTGACGGGAACGGATGAGCACGGATCGAAGGTCGAGAAGGCCGCTGAATCGAGCGGCGTTTCCCCAAAAGAGCTTGTCGACAGGAATTCGGATCTGTTCAAAGAGTCATGGCGAGCGCTGCTTGTCGAAAACGACTATTTCGTCAGGACAACCGATGAGCGACATGAGAAGGCGGTCCAGAAGCTGATCTCCAGACTCCACGAAGCCACCACGCCCGATGGCCAGCCGGTGATATATCCGGGCGATTACCGCGGACTCTATTGTCTTGGCTGTGAGAAGTTCCTTACCGAGAAAGATCTGACCTCAGAGGGATTGTGTCCGGATCATCTCACGAAACCTGAGCTGCTTTCCGAGAAGAATTACTTCTTCAGATTGACGTCGTACCTTGACAGAGTCAGAGAGTTGATCGAGTCCGACAGGCTGAAGATACTGCCCCGAGAGCGAAAGAACGAGGTCCTCGGTCTCTTCAAGCAGGGTTTGGAGGACTTTTCCATTTCTCGCGAGAAGGTCAGGTGGGGGATCCCGATACCGTTCGATCCGTCGCAAAAGGCGTATGTCTGGGTGGATGCGCTCCCGAATTATATCTCTGCTGTTGGGTTCGGTGACGATCCATCGGCATTCTCGAAATGGTGGCGCAATTCACACGTGACGCACCTGATCGGGAAGGACATATTGAAGTTCCACACGATATTCTGGCCTGCAATGCTGCTCGCGATCGGTGAAAAAGTGCCGGATCTGATCTTTATCCACGGCTACTTCACCGTCTCCGGCCAGAAGATGTCGAAGAGCCTCGGCAACGTGATCTCAAATCATGATCTGGTGGAACGATTCGGCCCGGATGCCGCACGATATCTGCTGCTGAATATGTTTCCGTTCGGAACGGATGGGGACATCAGAATAAGTGACTTCTACAAAAAGTACAATTCTGACCTAGCGAATGATTTCGGCAATCTCGTCTCACGAGCGCTGAAACTGCTGGAGAGCAATTTCGCAGGGAAAATACCGCCTGCCAGTGAATTGCGCGGCGACGAAACCGCTCTCAGAGAATTCATCGGTGGCGCCATTGCCAAATGCAGAGCCGAGATCGATGCGATCAATCCAAACGGAGCTGCAGAGTCATTCATGAGCGTGTGCCGGGAGTTGAATCGGTATTTCGATTCGCAGAAACCATGGGCGCTCGCGAAGGAAAAAGAACTGACTCGGCTCGGCACGGTGCTCCGCACTACGCTTGAGGGTATTCGGACAGTGAGTGTCTTGGCCCATCCGTATATGCCGACCAAGTGTGCGGAGATAAGGAAGACTCTCGGCCTAACGCCGCAACCAGCCTCGATCAGCGAGGCGGCGGAGCCGTTCGTTTTGCACGAGGGCTTCGAGGCGAAGCTCTCAACTGCGGTGTTTCCGAGATTGGAGACCCCTCCTGATAGAGACATCGCAGCCCATACCGCAGCAGCCCCGGCGTGCAGCGACGGGTTGATTGACATTGCGGAATTCGGGAAGGTGCAGCTCCGAGTTGCGGAGATTCTCGCTGCAGAGCCGGTGCCGAAAGCTGACAAGCTGCTCAAACTCCAAATAGCGATAGGTTCGGACAGGCGGCAGATAGTGGCGGGAATCGCTCAGCACTATAAGCCCGACCAGCTTGTCGGTAGAAAGATCATAGTCGTTGCCAATCTCAAACCGGCGAAGCTCCGTGGCATTGAATCCAACGGCATGCTCCTTGCGGCCAAAGGGGGAGATAAGCTCGCGCTTCTCACGGTAGACTTCGATCTGCCGTCAGGAGCTACGATCAGCTGAGACGGACTTGAGTATCCTCGTGCCACACGGCTGACCATCGCTTGACTTAATCATGATCGATACACACGCTCACTTGGATTTCCGCGATTTTGATCTGGACAGGGCGCATGTCATCCAGAGAGCTTTCAGTGGCAGTCTATCTTCGATCGTAAATATCGGAACGGACTGCGAGTCTTCGCTCAAGTCCGTGGAGCTGGCTGATTCCCATGATCGCATCTTCGCGGCAGTAGGCGTGCATCCGCATGACGCGAAAACGTACGATCGCAAGATTCGAGACAGTCTGGCTCGTCTCGCGCAGCATCCGAAGGTGGTAGCAATTGGCGAGATAGGGCTTGACTACTACCGCAACTACTCTCCTCACGAGGTTCAGCAGAAGGCGTTCGCGGATCAGCTTGCCATGGCTCGCGAGTTCCGGCTGCCTGTAGTAGTGCACATCCGCGAAGCAATGGAGGACAGCCTGAGGATTTTGCGCGAATCGGGCGTTCAGAGCGTCGGAGGTGTGCTTCATTGCTTTCCGGGTACTGCCGAAGAGGCAAGGCAAGCCGCTGGGATGAACCTCTTCGTTTCCTTCGGAGGTTCCCTGACGTTTGAGAAGTCGAGATCGGCGAAGACCGCGGCCGAAGTACCGCTAGAAATGATAGTGCTTGAGACAGACTGTCCGTTCATCACTCCCGTCCC
>JAGVNY010000106.1 GCA_020053015.1 Candidatus Zixiibacteriota bacterium
CCTCCACAGGTCAAAATATACCGACCTTCTCCCTGTGTCCACTTCTTCGGGGGAAGACCAGTTCCGGATTGCGCAAAGCGCAAGAAGAAACCCGACACGGAGTTGTCGGCCTTCTGCGCCACACGAAGCGTGACTCCGGAGGCCGACCTACTCACTTGTGGGACAGCCTCTTGCGACCCGCCGTGGCGGGGCGTGTGACCCGTCGCTCTTAGAACCTCATGCGGGCAGGTCACAACCGCGACTTCGTCGCAGTCAAGACCTGCCCGAACACCGACATCTTACACAGAATCACTTGCACTACCGTTTCAATCCGATGCTTGACAATCTCGCTTCTTCAGTTACATTTCAAGTACAATAGCAGCGTTCTACTTGGAGCCTCGCGGCTCGGAGAGATTCCGGTATGGAACGTCTTAGAATCGGTTCTTTGGCCTTTGTGGCGACTGTACTGCTTGCACTTTCCTCTCTGACATCTGCAGCCATAATCAAGGTTCCTGCCGATCAGCCAACCATTCAAGCCGGTATCAACGCGGCTTCGGATTATGACACGGTTCTGGTCGCGCCTGGAACGTACACTGGTACTGGCAACAGAGATATCAGTTTCTTGGGCAAGTCTGTGAAACTCATCTCGGAGGAAGGCACTGAAGTTACAATTATCGATTGCCAATCCACCTCACAAGAACCACATCGAGGGGCACTTTTTGATGACTACGAAACCTCACAAGCTCTGATGCGGGGATTCACCATAAAGAACGCAAGCGAAGCAATCCGAGCATACCGGTCATCTCCAACTATCAGAAACTGTGTTCTCGGGGAGAACACTGTCGTTGGCCTGGTGTGCAAGACCAACTGCAATTCACTTGTTGACAGCGTTACAGTCAGCGGATGTTCCTCCAGCGGGCTTTGGATACAACAATCTAGTCCAACATTCACCAGTTGTGAGATCGCAAGCAACTATGGGGGGATGTACTGTCTAAGCTCGGACTCCGTAACCATGATAGGTTGCGATTTTCTGAACAACTCCAACGTGCCTTACAAAGGCGGAGCCATTTACACTGAGCAGCGGAATCGAATTTATCTCACGGATTGTGTTTTCAAAGGCAATACCGCCGGATCCGCTACAGTTATCTATGTCGATTACCGATCCGTTCCATCACACATATCCATGAGCGGCTGCAGACTTGAAGCAAACGAGGCTACCGGGGGTAGCTACTCCTTATTCGACATTCGCAATTGCACCTTTCGCGCTACCGACTGTGTCTTCCAAAGGAATGGCCTGATGGAAGCGAGCGCAGCCTTTCTAATGCAGCTTCTTGACGGATCGGCCTCTCTTTTTCGACGCTGCACGTTCGTCGACAACTACGGCATATTAATGTACGCTGCAAGTGACAGTCCGGTCGAGCTTGATTCATGCATCATAACTCGCAATCAATCATGGGAAGCGGTTGTATACGTACACTCTGGCCTTACTGTCACCAACTGCACATTTGTGAGGAACTACATGCGCAGCTCAGATTGGGTGCCTACAACCATAATGTCCGGAGACGAGCAGACGATAATGACAAATACTATCATTGCCTTCACTCAGAACTCATTCCCCTTGTATGCTGATCCGGCTCCGACATTGAACTGCTGCAATTTCTATGGCAACACCGCAGGTGACTGGCTCTACTACTCGGATCAATTGGGAGCTAACGGCAATGTATCCATAGATCCCATGTTCTGCAATCTCGAAGGAGGATCGTACTACCTCAGAGTCTCTTCTCCATGTGCTCCAGCTAACAACGAGTGCGTTGCTCAGATCGGAGCTTTGGGTATTGGCTGCTGCGGCGATGCGAACGGCGACGGTATTCTTGGCAATGGAGCCGACATGATGTACGTACTCTACTACATCTTTGCCAGTGGGCCGACTCCAGACCCAGTTGCCGAGGCGGATACAGATTGCTCTGGATTCGTTGACATTGACGATGTTGTCTATATAATCCTCAACATTTTCGCTGGCGGCCCAGAGCCATGTGCAGGTTGTGAGTAGAAGGGTCTTGAGTCTGTAGTCCCCAGTCTCTTGGAATATCTCGAGTCGAGAGAAATAGGACATTGAGGATTCGCTGTTAAGCAAGATTCAAATGTAGGACACTAAGGATTCATTCGTGGCCAGCTATGGAGAGAAGTCTAAACGGGGATCGATCGGCTTCCAAGGAGGCGAAGGAGCTCAGCTCTTCTCCGTAGATCACAACCGCCCGCGATACGGGCTGTAACGCTTGTTATGAGACAGAGGGTGAACAATGTGTCGACACGCTGCATCGCGCGTTCGTGCGGCTTCTGCTACGGTTTCGCGGTGCTCGCGCCGTAGGCTTCCACAAGCCTGCGGGCTGCGTCATCGTAGGGATTCAGATGCAGATAATACCTGGACACTGCCATTGCATCCTGATAATTGCCCGACGCGATGTATGCCGACATGAGTGATCGATAGGATAGGGAAGAGGCAGGCATTATGTCGAACGCGCGTTTTAGCGCTGCAACCGCCTCGGTGAGCCTGCCCATGGCCTGCGAAACAATCCCCTTGTACTGCAAGTAATAGTAGTTGTCCGGATTGTGTTCAAGCAGCCGGTCGATAAGCTTCAGGTATTCCTCCTTGTACTCGAGGTCGCTCTTGCCCGCGATCCCGAACAGTGAATCGACCCTGAACTGGTTCATCGGTATCTCCCAAAACTCCGGTATCTTCTTCCCAAGCTGCTCAAATATATCCCGTGCGCGTGCTGAATCCTGTGCCATCAGAAGCTCATTGAACAGAGTCGTGTGCTTCTGCCCTGCCGAGATCGCCATCTCGGTCTTAGTTTCATCGCGGTAATACATAGGATTGTCCAGACTTCGGAACTGCATCGTCTCGGTCATCAGCCGGTACGAATCGTTGAGATTCATCGCGCCGTTTCTCTTCTCGCGCGTGATCTTGAACACGAATCCGACTCTCTCGCACTGCTCCGGAAGATTGAACGCAACCTCGTCCGAAGGCATATTCGCGAAGTAGATCGGATGCTTCCAGTTGTTGTTGATGATTATGTTCTCAATGATCTGATCGGAGACCTTGATTGTCTTGCCGTTTTCGTCCTGGAACGGGATCAGCAGGTGCCTTTTCTTGCGGACCGGATCGTCGTACGGTTCTTCCGGAATGTTTAGCGTCATTCCCCTGACGTCGGTGGGTACCGTCTGAATCTGGTTAGTATCGAGTGAGATCAGTCCACCCAGCGATTCGAGGTCTTTCTTCATCTGAAGAGCATACCAGTCGGTATCCAGCAATGAGAGATTGACCACGTGCACGTCTCGCCTGATTCCGAGTCCGAATTGCAGCGCCCAGAGCGGGAACGTGTCGTTGTCGCCCGCAGTGAACAACACGCAGTCTGGTTCGCACGAATTGAGAACATTGTACGCGAAATCATAGGGGACGCGGTCGTAGGTCCTGTCACAGGCGCGGTAGTTGTGGGCAAGCGTCACGACCGGCAGAAGCACAAGCAGCGCCATCGCCGCACTCGCGATTTTGATCACCGAACCGCTCAGCTTCTTTCTCATCATTATCCCGCGTGCTCCGAAATAGAGCGCCGCGAATCCCAGACCAAGGCATAGTCCGAACATGGCGAAGCCCGGAGTCCAGAAGTAGTCTCGATCGCGCACCTCAAGCCGTTCAAGCTGAGTGCCGGGATCGACCTGTGTACCGTCCGCGAAATTCATGTAAAGCGTCAGTCCTATCGTACCCGCAAGAACCAGCAGCCCCACCAGCATCCCCGATGAGCCGTGTTTCTTTGCAGCGGTATAAAGACCATACAATCCGAGGAGGAAAAGAAGATAGAACGGAACGCCCGGACTCGAGTATTGCTCTTTGAAGAACCGCATCATACCCATTCGCGGGAAATCGCCGAACTGATTGGAAAGGTCTGCCCTGCGGTTAAGCATCCTGATGAACATGTTCTTTTGGCCGTACTGCTCCCGCTCGAGAAAAGATATGAAGCGTCCGAAGTTGTCGGCATTGTTCATGTCGAGCGGAGGATCGAAATGCGAGCGCACAGGCACGTAGAACTGTACCGAGAAACCGAGCAACACGGCCAGCGACATGGCTGCCGACAATCCCCAATTGCGATCTCTGTTCGAGCGGAGCCAAAGCACTCCCGACAGCAGCAACCAAGCGAGTGAGCCGAACAAAAACCACTTGATATCGGTCATAACAAGAGAGGTAAGCGCCGACGTTATCCAGAATCGCGGGTCGGTTCGCAGCCTCTTGTCCACGATGGCCATGAAGATGATGCCCGCCGGCATGACTATAAAAGCCGTCATGTGAATCCCGACGCCAATGAGAGCGAGGTAGTAGATGAGAATCAGGGTTTTGTC
>JAGVNY010000242.1 GCA_020053015.1 Candidatus Zixiibacteriota bacterium
CCTCCACAGGTCAAAATATACCGACCTTCTCCCTGTGTCCACTTCTTCGGGGGAAGACCAGTTCCGGATTGCGCAAAGCGCAAGAAGAAACCCGACACGAACTTGTCGGCCTACTTCGTCACACCCAGCGTGACTCTGGAGGCCGACCCACTCACTTATGGGACAACCTCTCCACATCTGCCCTGCAAGTGCAGATGATGGTCGAGGGGCACATGTGGAAATGTGCCGCCCACAGTCAGAAACTCGAGAACCACGATCCGGGTCCTGCCGGAACCGCAGAATATCACTTGACTTAGCCCGGTTTTTGGCGTATCTATATTATGGTAACTGACAATACCAAGCCCCTCCTTTCGCCGCCAGATTATTCTGATTGAACAAAATAGCTGTTAGGGCGTCTCTGTAAGCAGGTAGAAAGCGTTTCCCGGAATTCTAATAGCAAGGAGTGTGTCATATGAGGCCCTGTAGAGCTTTGGTAGCCCTTCTTCTGCTGCTTCTGCTGGCGGGAGGTCTGCACGCAACGATAGGCGTGCATGAGACTAATATCAGTCAGCGGCCGCAGGAATTGCGAGACGGTGGCGATGACGGTAACGATACCGACGGCGATCCTTGGCAGGATGATGACAAGGGTGATCCGAACGGATCATCAATACACAGGCGTTTCATCATCATCGGTACGTCCTCCAATCCGTTCAGCTTTCTGAACGCATGGTTCGTGCGTGCCAATTCTGAACTCAAGATTCAGAGCTCAACTTCGATCAAAGCTCCGGTCTACCACCGGGGCAGATCATCAACAAAGTGACGAGGGTGTATGTCGGTTCAAGAAGCCCAAAACCTGTCAGAACGCCTTGACACCCTCGAAGCTCTCGTGACGAGTCGCGATCTCTATAGTGCTTCCTCGCTTGTGAGAGAGCTTGAGGCGACCCATTGGGGCGTTCTGGCCAAGTCGCCGAGGTTCCTGTTGCTAAAAGCAATGTTGATGAACCAGACCGGCGATTTTCGGGTCGCCATAGAGGTGTCGAATCAGGCATATGATCTTCTGAGAGACTCGTCGGACAACCAGCTGCTTGCGCTTGTGCAGAACGAGAATGCCAGAGCGCAACAACTCCTCGGACACATTGACCAGGCTGAAACCGTTTTTAGAGACGTCGCTGCGACATTCAGGCGCGCAGGCAATCTGCTGGGCCTCATAGACACACTCAACAGAATCGCCAATATCCGATTTGTACGGGCTGATTACCGTGAGGCCACCAGATTGCTTCTCGAAGCGAAGACTTACGCCGAAAGTCTGGTCGATGAGGTGCGACTCGCCAAGATATACGGAAACCTCGGACAGATATCTATCCGTGAAGGCAGACTCGAGAATGCAATCGAGTTTCTTGCCGTCTCAATTGAGAAGAACGGTAGCGTCGGGAATCACCCGAACCTGGCGAGAGCTTTCCTCTCTCTTGCACTGGTGGAGATACGTCTCGGGAATCACGATTCTGCGAGGCGAAACCTCAGGAATGCGCTGGAGATCGTCAGGGAACACGGACTGAAGAGGGAACTCGCAATCTATTACGAATATCGGGCAGAGTTGCTCCTGTCCTCGGAAAGCTATGACAAGGCGCTTGCCGCAGCCAAAACCGCGGCTGAAATCGCTGCTTCGGTCTCTCCCGAAGGAGACCTTGTGAGTCAGTCAGAGAGACTTCGCGCACAGGTCCTGCTGAAGCTCAATCGAATAGACGAATCGGAACATGCGGCAAGGAAAGCGCTTCGAGTTGCGGAGCAGCTTGATGAGAAGCTCGAAATAGCGGAATGCCTGCGGATTCTGGCCGAGATTGCAGACCGCAATGGCAACGCTGTCGACAGCCGGCAGCAGACGGACTATGCTCTGCACTTGCTGCGTGAACTCGGGGCGGCTTATGAGCTTGCCAATACGTACCAGTCGGCCTGCCGGATGAGCTGGGTCGAAGAAGGGGTGCGCATTCACTACTCGTACATGGCCACTGAGATATTCTCCAAGATGGGCGTGGAAGGCTTGCAGGCCGATAAAAGCGTTGCAAGTTCTCTCCAGGCAGCCCAATCGACGTCATCCGGCCATGTCTATATGGTCACTGGAGCATCCGGGGAATCGGTGCGAGTTGTCACCGCGAATCGCCAAATGCGCTCCACGATGCGTGTGATTGATCGCTGCAAAGATTCCGACATCCCGATCCTCATCACGGGGGAAACCGGTACCGGCAAGGACCTGCTTGCAAAGTACATTCACTGTTCATCAAATAGATCAGGCGGGAACTTCGTGCCCGTGAATTGCTCCGCTATCCCAAAGGAGCTGTTCGAAAGCGAATTGTTCGGTCATGCCAAAGGCGCTTTCACGAACGCAGTCGACAGCAAAGAGGGACTCATAACGATCGCGCACCAGGGGACGCTCTTCCTAAATGAAATCGGAGAACTTCCGCTGCCATTGCAGGCAAAGCTCCTCGGTTGCATCGAGGAGAAGCGAGTGATCAGGGTGGGCGACACCTCGGCTCGACCTGTGGATTTCCGGCTCGTCACTGCTACCAACCGAGACCTGGAGGAGGATGTCGCAGCTGGTCGGTTTCGCCAGGACTTGTACTTCCGAATCGCAGTTATGACGATCGAATTGCCGCCGCTGCGCCAGCGAATCGAGGACGTGTTTGAGCTTCTCCAGCACTTCATGACGGAAAACGGGACTCCAGTGGATTCTTCTACGTTTCGCGTCGAGAAGAGCGGATATCCGAACATTCAGTCCTACGCATGGCCCGGCAATATCCGAGAGATGCAGAATGTCGTCAAATTGGCGGCAATAGAACAGGGTGGTGATCCATCCAGCATTCTCAGAGCCATCGATGCCCATCTTGGCGAAGCCGCGTTTGGGACGGAGACTGAATCGCCAGCGAGTCTTGCTGGACAGCTTGCGGCCTTCGAATGTGATCGAATCAAGAAGGCTCTCGCTTCCACGGACGGTGTTATCAGGCGAGCGGCGTCGCTGCTGCGCCTGCCCGAGGCTACGCTGCGGTCGAAGATGAGGAAATACAAGATTTAGCTGCGCAAAATCCTGACATCAGCGTGTGCGATTGCGCGTCAATGTAACACTAAGTAACGCAACCGACTACAAAGGATCGTCGGTTGCGTTGCTGCGTTTGGGGCAGAATCTGCGCCGAAATCGCGCGGTTCTCATCTCCGCGCTATTACCAAGCACACAACCTGCGCGAAGTGTAAGTAGCTGCTAATATGCAGGTTACGTGAATTCCGTGTTGAAACCGTCCGCGGTCGTGTGTGGCACAACGCTTGCGTAAGCTGATACCAGCGTTCCGAATGTGAGTCTCTGGTTGGCTCGGTTTGGGCAAGCCTTCAGATCTTGCTTTCGAGACATGGTTTTGGGCGGTCCCCATCCACAAAGCGGCAGGTGGATGGGGATTTTTTTGCGCCGAATTGTCCTTTGATTTGCGATGACCGGCTTGTATCTTCGCCGCAAACAATTCGTGCGTTTCCGATAAGGAGGAACGATAGATGAAGGAATTGATCTTCATTGCCAGCGCTACCGCAGCGATGGCGATCATGTTTTGCTCCGGATGTCAGGATACAGGCGGCTCCAAAGACCATTCCGCCGTAGCCGATCAAGCCATCGCAGCCGGCAAGATCCCACAGATTCCAGGTGACACCGTGACAACCGCGAGTGGCTTGAAGTACCTTGAAATAAGAACTGGTACCGGCGCCGCTCCCAAGACCGGCCAGACTTGTGTTATGCACTACTCCGGCTGGCTGACCGACGGCACGAAATTCGATGCCTCTCGCGATCGCGGGCAGCCATTCCCATTCCCGCTCGGTCAGGGCAGAGTAATTCGTGGATGGGATGAGGGAGTAGCGTCGATGAAAGTCGGCGGCCGCAGAGTACTCGTTATCCCGCCGCAGCTTGGCTATGGCGAACGCGGAGCAGGCGGCGTGATTCCGCCGAACGCTACACTGGTTTTCGAGGTGGAGCTGCTGGAGGTCAGGTAGGCTCTTGTTCAGAGACTCTCGCGAGATCATGAATCAGAAACGGCTGCCAATCGGCGGCCGTTCGTCATTGTGCAGTAATTAGTAGGTCGGGTTCCGGATTGCGCTACGCGCAAGGAGAAACCCGACACGTTCGATTATGCGCTTCAGACCATCACTCGCATGCCGGTACGCCGTGCTGAGTCACCCAATCAGTGCAGGGAAGCGGAGCAGGGCCTCCTCCGAAGACGTAATTGATCAGATAGACGATATCATCCACGTCGCCTGCGCCGGAAATGTCGGCATCAACGCTGTAAGGTGGACACCAGGTCGGGCTGCTGCTGAATACATAGTTGATTATGCAGACAATGTCGTCGATGTCGATCATGTCAGACTTGGAGCAATCGCCCGGCGGATGGGTGGCGCCATCGCCTGACTCACAGAAATCTCCTTCGCACAAATCGAACCAGTCAGAGTATTGTGTGGCCACATTCACAGGATCGCCAGAAGTTCCCCACTCGTACACATTGGTGGCGGTCACAACAGCATGGTACGTATCGGGCGGCTCTTTGCCTGCCTTCACATCCGTTCCCCAGTACACAGTGTGAGTTCCCGA
>JAGVNY010000252.1 GCA_020053015.1 Candidatus Zixiibacteriota bacterium
AAGATCGAATCGAAGATCATTGCGCGGAACGGTTTATTTGGATATCCGGAAGGATGTGGGACAGTATCGGCGATGATCTGCAGCACCTTGTCGATGCCCTTGCCTTCTTTTGCAGAAACCAGCAGAATCTCCTCTCTTTTGATTCCGAGGAGATCGATTATCTGATTGCATGTTCCGTCAATGTCCGCATGGGGAAGATCGATCTTGTTGACTACGGGAATGATGGTGAGATCATGGTCGAGCGCGAGATAGAGATTGGATATTGTCTGTGCTTCAATTCCCTGCGAGGCGTCGACTACGAGCAGAGCGCCCTCACAGCAGGCGAGCGAGCGGGAGACTTCGTACGTGAAATCGACATGGCCAGGAGTGTCGATCAGGTTGAGAATGTATTCCTCGCCGTCCGGGGCTATGTACTGCATGCGAATGGCATGGAGCTTGATCGTGATGCCCCGTTCCTGTTCGAGTTCCATCGAGTCGAGCACCTGGGCGTGCATGTCTCTCTGTGCGATTGCGTGAGTGGCATCGAGCAGGCGGTCGGCAAGAGTCGACTTGCCGTGGTCGATGTGCGCTATGATCGAGAAGTTGCGTAATCTGTGCATGCTTCAGTTCTTGAGTCCGAATTCCCGCGCTGTCAGGAATCCTGAGGCTGTCTCACAAGTAAGTAGGTCGGCCTCCAGAGTCACGCTTCGCGTGACGCAGAAGGCCGACAAGTCGGTGTCGGGTTTCTTCTTGCGCATGGCGCAATCCGGAACCCGACCTACTCCAATCGAGCATTTCGCAACTTGTGGGACAACCTCTCCCTTCCTGACAGTAACTCGTGAGTTGGAGCATCGGGATGGGATTCCCAATGCCGCACTAAAGGCCAAGCTAAGAAATGGCAATTGCCGGCAATGTCAATTGGTTACTCGTGATAGATACCGCAAAGTCGGTAGTCAAGACCCGCAAGGGCTGTTCGCCCTTGGCAGAGTCTTGACCTGCTGTCTGAACGATCATGCTGACATATGGAAGCCGGTAGAGAAGAGAAGAGGCAGAACCTCTCTGTGCGCCGTGTCGGGCTCTGGGACCTGCCATACAGAATCTGCGAAACAACAAGAGGGCACGGAGAACCGTGCCCTCAAAAAGCAACTGATTGAATCCTCAGCGTGGCTTGGGTGGCGGAGGCAATGACGGAAGCGTCTTCGGGTCTTCCTTGAGCTTGTTAGTGAGATATTCGATTGCCCTGTCGAGTTGATCGTCATACCCGAGAGCTTCGCGCTCGGGCAAGTTGTCAACCTCGATGTCGGGTTTGACCCCTTCATTCTCCATTACCCACTTACCGTCGAGGCCGAATATTCCGAACTCAGGAGCCGTGAAGTAACCGCCGTCGATCAGAGGTCTATACCCACGTATTCCTATCACGCCGCCCCATGTGCGTTTGCCGAGAAGCGGCCCAAGCCCGTATTCACGGAAGAAGTATGGGAAGTAGTCGCCGTCGGAACAGGAGAATTGGTTGATGAGCGTGATCATGTGCGCATTCAACCCGTCGTCCGGATTTGGGCCGACCGCGAAATTGCGACCCATACCCATCGCGACGACTACACGGCGAAGCCTTTCGAGCACTAACCCCGAAACAAATCCGCCGCCGTTGTGTCTTACATCGATTATCAAAGCAGGCTTGCGAAGCTGATAATAGAACATCTTCGCAAAGCGAGTCAGTCCGAATCCGTCCATGTCAGGGATGTGGATATAACCGATCTTACCTCCCGAAACCGAATCGACATGGAGACGTCGTCTCTCCACCAAATCGTTGTAACGCAGTTTCTCCTCGGATTCGATCGGCTTCACATTCACAGTCCTGGACCCGTCTGTAGTCGGTTTGTCATTGACCGTTAAGCTCAGCATCTTGTCTGAGCAGTTGACCGTCAGGGAGTAAGGGTCGATTCCCGCTGTCACCTGCTTGCCGTTGATCGCCAGAAGGTACTCACCGTCCTTGACATTGATGCCGGGATCGAGCAATGGCGAACGGAGGCTCTTATCCCAGTTTTCGCCTTTCAGAATGCGAGCAATCTTGATTCGGTTGTTTGGCTTGTCGACTTCGAAATCGACTCCGAGCAACCCCACTCCGCTCGGCGCAATCTTCGGTCTGTCTCCGCCGCCCACGTACGAATGCGAGCATGCCAGTTCCCCGAGCATTTCGCCGATCAGATAAGTGAGGTCGTACCTGCTCGTGGCATATGGGAGCAGGGTCTTGTACTTGTCGCCAACCGCTTTCCAGTCCACTCCATGAAGAGCGCTGTCATAGAAGAAGTCTCGCTCGGTGCGCCAGACTTCGTCAAACATCTGGCGATATTCAGCACGCCGGTCGACGAGCGCCTCCATCCCGGACAAGTCGAGTTGATTGTCCTTGAAATCGGCCTCTTCACCAGAAGTGGCTATGATATTGTATCCCCCTGCCTTGCTGACAAGCATATTGGCACCGTCAGGAGTCGGCACGTACCCGGAGAGGTCCTTCGCGAATGCATAGTCCTTTCGCTTGGAGATATCATATTTGTGCAGTACTGTCTCGCCCTCGCCCACCTTGCCCTCTAACCCAAAGAAGGGATTTGAAGTGTAGAAGACAGCTCCTGGTATGGCGCAAAGACCGTTGTAATTCCCTGCCGGCAACTCGAAGGCTACTTGCCGATTGAAGATGCCATTGAATACGATCTTGGTCGGCTCCGGCGCCTTGGGCTTCTCGTCACCCTTCTTGCCTTCATCCTTGGGCTTGTTGTCTGCAGCACTCGCCTCTACAGGCTTGGCCTCATCGCTCTTCGGTGCAAATGGCGACTCGGTTTCCGGTGTCAGCAGAATAAGGTAGAGATTGTCGATGCCCTGATTGACGAATTCGAACTCGTACGACCCGAGAAGGGGATTGAAGCTCCGTTCGGAGAGGAAATACAGGTACTTGCCATCCGGATCAAACACGGGGGAGTAGTCATTCGAGAAGCCGGGGGTCACCTGCCGAATCTGTTTGTCGTCAAGAGAATAAACGAAGATTGTTGCGATCCCCGCTTCATTTCGTTTCTGGTAAGCGATGTAGCGACTGTCCGGCGACCAGGAGTAATCACGAATCTCGTTGCGTTCGGCTTTGTCGACTTTTGTCAGCAGTTTCGTGGTTGCGTCAATGTAGAAGAAATCGAGGTTCTTGTCCGAAAAAGCGATCTTCTTGCTGTCCGGCGACCATGAGGACTCATAGCGAGTGCAATGTCCATCGGTCGTAAGCTTAGTTCGTTCTTTCCCGTCGTGTGACATGAGATAGAATTCGTCCTCTCCGCTCTCGTCTGAGACGAATGCAATCCATTTGCCGTTGGGCGACCACTTCGGGTCTTTCTCGTCCGAACCAGATGAGTTTGTCAGGTTTCTGATATCGCCATCTTTTTTCGGGGCAGTGAAGATGTCTCCGCGAGCAGAGAAGACAGCGCGGTTGACGTCAGGAGATACGTCGAAGTAGTCGATCCTGTCAGAGACCTTCACGTACTCAGGTCGCATCCAGTTGCTTTCGACCGACAGACTTATCTCCACTTTCTTGACCTGTTCCGATGGAAGATCGAGAATGTAGATCATTCCGCCGTTCTCGAAGGCGATCCCATCGGGCCCGAGGCTTGGCCAGCGGACGTCGAACTCCTCGAAGCTGGTTACCTGTTTTGTTTGCGCGGATTTCGTGTCGTAACAGAAGATGTTCAGCTTTCCGGTTCTGTCTGAATTGAAGTATATCTTATCGCCGTGCCACATCGGCAGATTATCCGTGCCAGCCCAGTCGGTGATCTTCTGCGATTTCATCTGACCAAGATCGAATATCCAGACATCCTGAGCCATACCGCCCATGTACCGTTTCCATGTTCTGAAATCGCGATATATGGGGCAGTAGGCTAATTTGCCGGCGTCAGGCGAGAAACTGGTGAATCCCGCGGTAGCCATCGGAAGCGCCTCCGGCGAACCACCTTCAGCATCGACGAGGTATGCGCGGCCATCCCACCAATCTCCCAGCTCCTTTCTGCTTCTGAAGAGGACTCTCTTGCCGTCCGGATGCCATCCCATGACGACATTTTCCGGCCCGAATCTGTCCTCGGTCTTCTGAATTCCCGGATGGAATACCAGTTTCCGAGGGTCTCCGCCCGCCGCCGGCATGACATAAACCGACATGTCACCGTCATACTGGCCTGTGAATGCAATCATCCTGCCGTCAGGAGAGAACTTCGGGAAGAGCTCCAATCCTTCATGGCTCGTTAGCCTGACTGCTGTGCCGCCAGATCGCGGAGCCGCGTAGATATCGCCTGCGTATACAAAAGCTATTTTGTCTTTGCTTACGTCCGGGAATCGGAGCAGCTTCGCCTCTTCCGAGAAGGCTGCGCTTGCCGCGACAAGCACGGCTACAAACGCAAGCACGATGATTCGTAGCGACCTGTTCATAGGTAATCCTCCTGATATTCCGTTTGGGTGGTTGATATGTAGTGCCTGTAGGTCGATCTTGCGGCTCGCTCACTGCAATTCATCATGACCGCGTAATCTACGTCAAAGGAGACTGAACGGCAACGCACTTTCAATCGAAATCTCCGCTTTGTTTTGAGGTTTTTTGCTTGAACAACCCGCGTGGTTGCTACGTTCTTTATTGAGGATGTGCATCTTTCTCGCGGAGTACACAGTTTGCTGAACTCGATCTCATCCAGGCTTGTTTTGCTCGTTATCGCCATGGTTCTCGTCGGCTGCAGTAGCGACAGCGATCCCATTGTGCAACCCAAAGAGACTACGTACGGCGACCTGAGCGGTTACGTTTTTCTGAAAGGGACCAGCATTACTCTGTCCGATGTAATAGTGACTGTAGGAGACCGAAGCGACACGACTCTGGATCGTGGCAAGTACAGGCTTGACAGCATTCCGGATGGCGCCTACATGATCAGCGCCACTCGCGAAGACTATGCCACCTTCACAGACTCCGTTATTGTAGCAGGTGTCACCTCAAAGGACATCATGCTGGAGATCGGAATTGACGCTGGTGACGTGAGCGGCCACATCGGCCACCCTGTCTATAAAGCCGTGGGCGGCGCGGAGGTCACAATCGGCGATATATCTGGTTTGTCGAAACCTGATGGTTCATATCTGCTCAGGAATGTCCCGGTTGGCGCTCACGAATTCACCTGCAATCATCCTTCGTACCATTCTTTCTCCGGAACCGTGCTCGTTGACGGCAGATCTGTCACACTGGACATCACACTCATCAGAACCGTTATAGACACGATTCCCATTACGGAAGATGCGACAATCGCCTGGAGCACGCTGAGTTCGCTTGAAGCAAATACGAATTTCGGATTTGACGCGTTTCTCTCTCTTGAATACAAGGGAGGTTCGCAGGACATCGGCGTCAGGAAGCGCGCATTGATCAGCCTTCCTCCGTTGCCCGCAGGGCTGGATTCCAAGGACCTCGAGGTTGCGAACCTCGTCCTGAGGGAGTCGGCGTTGTCAGCGGCACGCGGCAAAGTCTCCTGGGTTCCGGAGTCGATCTCGTTACGAAGAGTGATATCGCCTTGGATACACACATTGGTGACTTGGAACACGGCTCCGCGTGTGTCCGATGATCGGCTTGTTGTTGTCGAGTCAGAATCCCGGGTAATGGTACTCGACGTCAGGTACGTGTACCAGGACACTCTTGACCCGCGCTATGGTCTGCGTTTGGCATTGCTCGCTGAAGAGGAAAGCAGCTATCACTCTGGAGTAGTTAGTATCCACTCTTGCGACAGCCCCGAGCCGGCCTTCGAGCCGTACATCGCCTTCAAGTATACACATTGAGCATCAGTGACTCGGCTCTCCAGCTTGTTTCGTATCAAGTGTAATTCGATCAGTGAGATTGCGCTGCGAGGCGATCGATCAGGCGACAGTTTGTGCCCGTTTCTCGGATCGGTCAAGCGCGATGCGTGAATAGACAACTGAGAGCCCCAAAAGGAGCAGGAGATAGAACGGCGGCCTGTCGGCACAGAACAGAAACTGAAATGCGAGACCGCAGAGCGATGAGAACAGTCCGATCATGACGATCTGATCGGGTCTGTCAGGGCTGCGCCTGATCGCCCGGTTGAGCTTCATCATCACTGCGGCGTACGCTGCCGCAAGCGCTGCCAAGCCAAGCAGCCCGTAGTCGGCCAATGCTGACCAGAATATCCCGTGAGCGCTGTGAAGTTGGTCCGATCCGGTGAGCGCGGGAGCCAACAGCGCGAAGTTACCCGCACCTACTCCGAGTATCGGATTCTGCATGAAGCTCTCCGCAAGCACGAGGATGTATGGAAGACGCGGGTCTGCCGCAATTGTTGCAGTATCGAGTCTTCCGGTGATGACCGAGATGAACGAGGCGGAAAGGAAACCCATGCCGGTCAGAGCAATTGTTACGAGGGAAAGGAATGCAAACGCAATCGGAAAATGCAGCACCAGCACGCGTGGTGAGGTTCTGATCGCGACGATCGTCAGTGCAATTGCCGCGGCTATCCATCCAGATCGCGAAAATGTGAGAAATAGCGCTGCCATGCCGAGCAGCGAAGCAACCGGAGACGCGAAGAAGCCAAATCGTCTTCGTATATCTTCTGATCCCGACGCCCAGAGAGCCACGAGGAGCGGCACCACGGAGTTCAGATAAGAGGCAAAGTGGAGTGACTCGAAAAAGGTCGCTCTTGTTGAGAATCCTGCTACTTGCGCCGAGTATTCTCTTACAGCGCCATACTCCTGCACACCGGAGGCTCCACCAGAAAAACCAAGCGCCCATGTGAAATCTTTCATTGGCAGGTCAATCGAGTAGGCGATTATCTGGTACAGTCCCATTGCTGCGACGATGCTGGCTACACCAAGATGGGTCTTCAGCATTCTGTCCGCTAAGTCAACTCTCGTAATGTGCGTGACTATCAAGACGAGCAGGCTCATGTGGAAGAACAGAAGGGAGAGCTGCAATGGACTTCGGAGGACGCTCGCCCTTAGACCCATTGCTTCGGTGAACGTGACCGATGTGCTGGATCCGTACGCAGCCGCGGCAACGATCGTCGCGATGGCAGCTATGGTGCAATACGCGGCAACTGCCTTTGACCCCGGCCAATCGAATCTGATTCTCTCGCCTCTTACCACGCTTCCAATGATCACAACGATCAGCATCAGGTATGAAGGGGGTATGGTGAATCCGGCCTCGATTGCACCGAAGGCTTCGAACGGGATTAACGCAGTGAGGATTATCAGTCCCGCGACGGTGGTTCGCGAGATCAGTGCGATTCCGATAGCGGCGGCAAGAGGCAGTGCAAACAGGGCGAGGACCGAAAGCGGGGGCATTTGTCACACTCCCGTCAATTTTGTCCTTCGAACCGGATGGATCATACGTATGGCGAAGTGCGTGGCGTCGCTACCGACGACGGAGCAGCCAGCCGATAGTTCGAGTCTTGTAGACAAGGGGATGTGCCATCTGTACGCGGACCGCGCGGCGACTGTCCCGACAGCAAAGACTATCGACATGAGCGCGACGACGGCCATTGAAGTCACTCTCCTTGGCCCCGATTTCAGAAGCGGAGGCTCGGCTCCCTCAATAACTGTCAGCTTCGGCAATTCCCTCTCGCGTTCCATCTCACTGGTTACCTTCAACTGAAGCAATTCGGCAAGAACTTGTCTCTGGAACACAACGTTTCGCTCGAGTCTCTCGACTTCAATCTTGAGTACCGGGTCGTCCCCGATCTCGTAGTTTCTATTCACGGAACAGAAAGCCGCAGCTTTGTTCTCGTCCTCTCGGACTTGCTCCTCTTGTTGTGCCACCTTCGATGCGAAATAGATGTTCGCTTCTTCCGCCATGGATCTGTCCAGCGACTGCTTGTGCCTGTCCAGCTCGGCTGCGAAGCAGTTGGCGATTTGCGCGCTCAGATTCGGGCACTCGGTAGTAGCGGATACGGTAACGACGTTTGTTTTGGAGTTTGCCGAGAATTCGCAGAGGCCGAGCAGTTTTCGTCTCGCTATCTCAATGTTGTTTGTCTCCCAGAGCTTGGTCAGAGTGCCGTTCTTGCCGTCGAGAACATCGGTGAAACGGCGCTCAAGAACCCGGTCGACCACCGGTCTCACTTTCAGCAATTCAACATAAAGGGCCGACTCGGATGCGATTCTGCTCGACAGGAGACCGGACAAGGCTGATCCCTCGAGCATCCCCGACAGCGCGGAGCCCGTGGACACAGAAGCGCTCGCCGAAACTGGCATCAGCTTGGCTGTCGCGGTATACTGGTTGGGGCTAAGAAGGTAGTACGTTGTTGCAAGGAGCGTGACGGCTAAGACTGATACATAGATGAAAGTGCGAGAATTTCTGAGATCGGCCAACAATTGATTGAGGAAAGACATCTCCTCCGTTGGCGCCCTTGAAACGAAAGTCGTTCTTGTGACCACAGTGTACTCCTCTGTGCGCTGAACTGCAAACTCCATGCCATCCACGTCGTTCGGTAAGACATTGAAAATCAACACATTGCGACAGACAAAGAGCGGCTCACTGGAAATATTTTCCACAACCACTGGCATAAGATTCTACGGAGCGACGATCTCTACGCCAATTTATGTCTGGCGATCTGAACCGTACAGGCAGTATCCTTGCTGCTACTGTCTGCTGTTGGATAGGGCAAGTGTGACAGAGAGAGTCGGTAAAGTCGGTGTCGACGGCAGTAGAATCAACGGCTGTTTTCGAGGGAGTTATATGAAGAAGAGATGTCCATGGCCTGTAGATGACGAATTGATGACGGCGTACCACGACGAGGAGTGGGGGGTACCTCTGCACGATGACATCAAGCTTTTCGAGTTTCTGATTCTCGACGCATTCCAGGCCGGGCTATCGTGGAGGACGATTCTCTACAAGAGAGAGAATTTCCGGAAGGCGTTCGACGACTTCGACTACAGAAAGATCGCGCG
>JAGVNY010000160.1 GCA_020053015.1 Candidatus Zixiibacteriota bacterium
TCCTGCCAAATCCTGAAATTCCTGCTGCGCTTCGAAAGCTGAGTTTCGAGGTCATCGGCAAGTCTGTCGAGAGAGTCCAGTTTGCGATCACGGACCGTGAGATCTATGTCTGGCTCTTTGACCAGAAGCTCCGAAGCGCGCAGCTTTGTGAGCCGCAGATCGTCGATTAGACGATCGGTTACGGAGTCTACATGTTCTGAGAGAGCGGCATGACGCTGGAATATGCCATCCGATACCCGACCCTTACTGGACAGAATGATGTCTATCGCTGAATGGGGGGCTGCGGCGAAGCTGGACATCGCATCAACGTAGCAGCTGAGATAGTTGGCAACCGATCTGCGAAGCGCCCGTGCAAAGGTCAATGCGCGTCTCTCCGAGAGCACGCTGACATTGTCGACAAAGCTGTTCAGGCTCATCGTGCATGCCCGTTCGGCTGATTCGAGCGCCTGCAGGTGCTTATTTTCCATACGACATATTCTTGAGTACTCGATAAGAATCGGTGACAGGTTTTGGTAATCACTGTGAGGCATCTTCTCCCAAATCGAGAGCGCCTTCTCGTAAAACGTCCTCGACCCATCGAATCGTCCCTGTTCGTAAAGCGTCGCAGCCAGATTTCGCAAACATAAGGCTGTTGCAGGGTGATCAGGGCCGAGTGCCTGTTCACGTACGGCAATGGCCTTCCGCAAGAGCAACTCGGCCTCAGCGTGCTTCCCCTGGAGACCGTAAACAAGAGCAAGGGCGTGCTGGCTTGCGGCCACCTTCAGGTGGTTGCTACCATAATGCTTCTCTGTGATCGAGAGAGCGCGCTCCATGAGAGGAGTTGCCTCAGCGGATCTGCCTTGATGGGCGTACAATCCGGCCATGTCAGCGAGTCTCTCCGCTGTCATTAGATGTTCCGGTCCGAAGACATTTTCAGTTATTGCCAGCGCCCGGTGGAAAAGCCCCTCGGCATCTTCGTAGTTTCTCTGCATAAGACGAACCCAGGCCAGAGCTGACACAGTCCTGGCCACCTCCGGTAGGTCAGGATTGAACTCTGTCTCATAGTAGTTCAGCGCTCTCTCGGCGAGCTGCTCTGCGTCAGCGTAACGCCCCTGCATGACGAGCAATTCTGCCAGGTTGACAAGACTGGTCGCCACGTCGGGATGCGCCGCTCCAAAAGCGTTCTCCCTGATCGCCAACGCTCGTCGATGAAATCGCTCCGCCTCCACCCTTTCGCCCACGTCGCCGCATGCTATAGCGAGGTCGCTCAGTATTGTCGCAACCTTTGGATGGTCTTTGCCCAGAGTGCGTTCCATAATGGCCAGCGCTTGCTCATAGAGCGTTCTCGCTTCGCTGTAATCTGCTCGGCGTGCGTGGTAATTCCCGAGGCGATGCACGACTCGCGCGGTCATAGTATCCGCGGACCCGAATTGACCGATCGCCTCCTCCAGCGCCAACCTGCAGACGACTATAGCGGAGTCGAGGTTCTGCTCCGCGCAAAGTGAATCCGCTTGGCGCATCAGATCGTTGAGTGTCGAGCCGGGACTATCATTTGCCATCAGGAGCATTGCTGCCAGAAGTGAAAGAGTGACGGTAAATCGCATGACCGTCAGCACGCCGTCCGGTTCGGCCAACGTGCCGCCTCCTGTTCGATGGAAAGTCACCGCTCTATGACGACCTTCATTCATGCTCGTCATCAGTCGGTCTTGCAATCAGATCGAAATTCGAAAACTGATCCTGCCGTGGCAGCAAATGCGCTATCGGCACCATAAGTAAACGTGACAGACCCACGTGAACCCATTTCCACGTTCCATGGCGCCGATACGGTATCAGTGGACATGTCGATGCTGCGAAGCGCTCCGGACGGGACTGACAGCGCCCATACGCGTATGGAAAGCCCTGCATTGTCCGCCAATGGAACACTGCCTTCAAACTCGGCTATAACGCTACCAGTGCCATCAACAAGGCGTAGCAACAGCATCCGGGCTGCGCCTTCCGGAACCACTCGTCCGCTCACAGAGTCGAAAGCATATTCGCCACCTTCATATCGAACCAGGCGGCTGAACTCCGCCACAGCAGCCTCCAAGTGTGTGGCGTGCTGTGGAGCGGGAGTTCGGCTACCGTCCGAAGTGCGCGTAACATTCGACACGAAGTATCCAGCGTCCACTTGCGTGACTTCTGTCCAACTCGCTGTAGCTTGCCCACTACCAGAAAACTCATCGATCCGGGCTGTTCGGACAATGATGAGAGCGAGCACGGCGGCACCGACCAAACTCACAGCGGCAATTCGCCTGCCTGAGTGTGCCGCACAGAATCGCAGCAGCGTTCCTAATCGCTTATTCAACCCGCGCGGAACGATCCACTCTGCAATCCATGACTCGGCTGATTCCTTCTCCTCACCAAAGATTGCTTCTCGTGCTAAGACCGACTCAAGAGAAGGTGCATCAGGTGCAGTAGCTCTGTCGAATTCCTCAAGGGTCTGCTTGGCAGCCAATGATTCTATATCTTTGGCCATTGCGAGAAGCTCCTGCCTGAAGCCGGCCGAACGAATCAGCGCCTTCCGAATCTCGTTCTTCTGCGAGCCTGTAGCAGCGCCCATTAGAAAGGCCCCAATGGAAGCTTCTGATGGCCGAATTGATCGGTCGTCCGACTCCTCGCGCAACGATCTCAGCAGCTTATCCATCTGCTTGTCTTCGTTGGAGTTAGCGCTCGAATCGTCTAACATTGCGCTCGATACCTTTCAGCAAGGTCTTGTCACGACCGGTGGAATCGCTTTCCGCCTTAGCAAGGCAACATCCATACTCAATAACGATAGTCTTGGCCTGTTTCGGAGAACCGTCTGCGGTTTCTCAAGCTTTCCGGCCGTTGGCCTTCTGCTTGTACGAGCTTGTCTCTCCACCTTTCGTTCTTCTATCACGCAAGCATCTCATCGACCTTCAGGATTGTGTCTGGGCATATGGCACGTTTGTCAAGTCCACTCCCTGCGCTTCGAGCATCTTCCTGAGTCGCTTTCGGCATTCCCGAAGGTCGTCCGAGACTTTCTTGTTCTTGTCCTTCGGCCAACCAAGCACCAGAACAATCTCGCTGGGCGTATACTCGTCCGCTGCACACTTCAACAGGAGCTCGCAGTAATCTCCCAGTTTGGACACGCACGTTCCGACTAACTCAATTACGCTGTGAAGCCGAGTTCTCACTTCTGGATCGATATCGGGATCGGAGCACAACGTAGCGTGGTCTTTGCTGCCTGGCTCGAAGCCGCCTGACGTGGTTTCAACCTCCCGCTTCAGTCCTCTTAAGTAGTCCAAGCACTTGTTGTGCGCGAGGATATAGAGCCAAGCCGCGAACGGTTTTCCGCGATCCTGATAACGCCTCAGGACTCTGAAACTATCCTGAACGCAGTGTAGGATTATGTCCTGGATCATATCTTCGGATTCAGGCTTGGATAGCTCTTGCAGCGTCCTTGGCGGCTTCACCGTCAACAGCTTTCGCGCAAATGAGTAGAACTCGCTGAATGCCTTCTGGGGGTTTTCATCCAGGAGATCCAAGAAGAGAGGCCACGATTGCTGCAGCATATGTAACAGCTCGTCAGAGTGTTTCGGAAATCCAGACTTTTAGGGTAACCTACGGCCTGGTCATTGTCAAGTCGAATATCGGTACGGAGTGGGAGACGGAACATAGAAGGTACCCCCCTTCTGATCATGGGTAAGGATGGAGGAAGAGCGTTAAGAGAATGGCTCAAGAGCCGGCAGCCTAACTCCTTCTGTCAAGATGACGAACTTCATCCGCTCAGCGAAGAGCGATCGCACAGTTGACAGCGAAAGCATGGATTGTCACTATCAGAATCCGCTTGCAAGGGCAGCATTAAGCGTTTAGCTTCTGTCAACTTAGAACCGCCGGATAGCATCGTTCTGCTCGACGGCACGTTGATATGATTGAGATACTGATAAGAACCGTAATAAGGCTGCGCTGGCTAGTGATCTTCATCACTGTCTTGCTCACGGCGTATTTTGCCTATCATGTCAAGTCGCTCAGGTTTGACAGCTCAGCCGAAGGCAGCATTCCCAAAGGCGACCCGTCCCTGCGTTACTTCGAGGAAATACGCGAGGATTTCGGCAACGACCAGGTGGCGTTGCTGGTCGTGGTGGCAGACGGCGAGCTGGGCGTATTCGATCCGGCTACACTGGAGAAGATCGGGCGACTCACGGACACGATCTCCACCTTCGACGGCGTAGACAACGTCGTGAGTCTCACGAACACACGCATAGTATCGGGATCGAGCGGGGATCGGCTGACCAACGAGCTGATTGTTCCCCAGATTCCAGAAACGACCGACAGCGCAAGAGCGATTAGGGACAGAATACTGGGCAATCCGTTGTTTCTGAAGACGCTGGTCTCCGAGGACGGGCGTGCCGCTGCAATAAACGTATTTCTGGCGGACAGACCGGATAGCGAGCTGATCGCATGCGGACTTGATGACAAGATGAACGCGATCGTCCAAAGCGAGCAGAATCCCGAGCAACTCCACTACGACGGTTTGATTCACACTCGAATGGAAATAAACAAGGCGATGCAGAAGGACATCAAGAGGTTCGTCCCGATCGCATTCGTGCTGATTCTGCTCGTTCTTTATGCCTCATTCTTGACTCTGCGAGGCATGGCGATCCCTGCCCTGACGGTGTTGTTCGGAGTGATCTGGACATTCGGCCTCGCGGGAAGACTCGGCGTGCCTATTTCTCTGACTATGACGATCATCCCGCCTCTTCTGATGGCGATCTCGTGCTCCCTGACCATTCACATCGTCTCCGGATACCTTGATCGCAGCGCTTCAACCGAGCGACCTGCTGACGTAGTAAGGCAGACGTTTGCACAACTCTCTCTCCCGCTTTTCATCTCCGGGCTTACGACCGCAATCGGCTTTGGAACTCTTATTGTGAGTCCGATACCGAACATTCAGAAAGTCGGCGCACTTTCGTCATTTGGCATTCTCTCGACGATGCTCATTTCATTCACTTTCGTTCCTGCGGTGCTGTCATTACTCGGCCTTCCTCGGAGAGTGAGCGAGAGAGAATCGACCGACGATTTCATGAGCGAAGTTGTCGATGCAATCCTGAGGTTCAATATCAGACACAGGAAGCTCTTGTTGATTGTCGCGCCAATCATCCTTGCGCTCTCACTCATCGGTATGAGTCGCATCAAAGTCGACACGAATTTCCACTCTTACTTCAGCAGAGACTCTCATATCCGGCGCACGGCTGAAGCAATCGGAAAGGATATCGCGGGAGCTTCGACTTTCTACTTGATAGCGTCGTCTGATGAACCGGAGGCTATGAGGCGAGTCGACGTGCTTCAGGGAATTGACAGCGTTCAGACCTTCATGGAGATTCAGACTCCGGTGGACCGAGCCACCTCAATAGTGAACATTCTGAAGCAATTTCACCAGGCGCTGAGAGGCGACGAACCCGATTCACACGTAATTTCCTCCTCACAGGAGACAATTGACGAGGAGATTCTCCTTTCCATTGATCAAGAGGAGCCCGATGTCCGTGCGCATTACGTGGTCGAGGACTACAGCGCAATGGCGATCTTTGCTCGATCTCAGCTTGTCAGCACTTCGGATTTGGCGGACGCTATTCGCAGCATTGAGGAATATGCAAGGGACGTCCTCCCAGCTGATGTCGACATAAGAGCCACGGGCACCACCGTCATACTCGCAGAATCGATCAGGTCAATCATAAAGGGTCAGCGAGATTCGCTCTTTCTCGCGTTCGTCCTCATTCTGATCATCGTGGCGATCCTCTTCAGGTCTCTGTGGCTTGGCGTGCTGCAGATGATTCCCAACATCATCCCGATCATCATGGCTTTCGGTATCATGGGCTTGGCCGGCATTCCACTGAGTCTCGGAACAAGTCTCGTCGCACCGATCTGCCTGGGGATCGCGGTTGACGACACAATCCACATCATGCTGCGTTGCAGAGAGGCCATTAGAAGCGGACTGACACGAGAACAAGCAGTTATCAGCACAATGAAGGACGTGGGCAAACCGGTCATCTACACGAGCATTGCCCTTTGCCTCGGTTTTCTGGTTTTGTGTTTCTCTGAATTCGGGATGTTGCGCAGCGTCGGCCTTCTGACCGGTGTTACGATGTTGACATGCCTGCTCGCGGATCTATTCCTGACAGTCCCTCTGCTGCTAACGTTCGACTTCGGGAAGCACATAGGTAAACAATCCGCTCAATAAATATCTGCGTAGAGAGCGGGTAGCAGTCAGACCGCTTAAGAACAACCGTCTCATCACCAGACGCGTCTTCGGGCACTGCTAATTCAGTTAAACGAATCTACGAATCGGACGTTTGATTCTGTGAGTCTGCGTATTGTCCGACGAGCGTGGCCTGATTGCCGGCTATCTCTCTGTGGAGAACAATCTCACACGGCGAGCTCAGTCGACATGAATCGGGCAACGCGGAGGCCGCAGGCAGTCACATGATACGGGTGATCCTGTGCCTGTATGAGGGCAGGCTTACTTCCGGCACGGATTGCGAATCACTGCAATGCCTGCTCTGGTGAACACTACTTGAAACACGTTTCTGAGGAGGAACGCATGAACACAATGAAACAAGCCGTTCTGGCTCTCGCGCTGGCGGTTGCAGTCTGTGCCGCAATCAGCTTTGGCCCCGCATCGGTCTTTGGCGACGAGACCAAACGGTCGAAGGATTATCCGCTGCCGGACGAATTCGTTGAAGTGGAACAGACGCCTGTCGCCACTTCCGTCCCTGAACCGATCTACCCAGAGGCAGCACGCAACGAAGGCATTGAAGGAGACGTCTGGGTTCGGGTTCTTGTGGACACAGCAGGTGCAGTAGGCGGAGTGATAATAGAGAAGAGATCGGGCAACAACGCTGGATTCGAGGCTGCGGCAATGAAAGCTGCTCTGGACGGCGAATGGCAGCCAGCCAAAGTGGGCGGCAAACCGGTGGCCTGTTGGGTGTCATACAAGGTGAGCTTCACACTGCATTGAGCTTGCTTCCAAAGCTGAGTGAAGACGTAACAAGCTCAAGCGGAGAGTATCGTCACGATTCCGGACGCTCTCCGAGGTAGCGCTGAAGGACATCCTGCCAATCGGATTGATGAATCTTCCGCAGGAGTACTCGGTTCACACGCTCCCGAAGGGAACTGCCTTCGCGCAACCCGATTGCATAGTCGTGCACCTGGAGTGTAGTCGGCAACACCTTGATCTTTCCCTGCAAGCGGGTCTTGGCGAGATGCTGAAGGATCGGCGAGTCGTAGACCACGACATCGAGTCGCCCGAGCGCGACCTCCCTCAACCCTTCGAGAGGGGTTTTGTAGCTCTTGAATCTGATCCTATGCTGTTCAAGATAGACTGCAGCAGTAGAGCCAAAGACGCTGCCAACCCGCAGATCCGGAAGATCGTCAGCCGTGTATGTGGGCGACGCGAGCCGAGACACCGTTATTGTAGACGTGATTGATGCGGTAAAACTCGAAATCGCAACCACAGCGGTGAACATCCAGATAAGCGCGACAATCCTCCCCCCTGCCGTGCGAGGGACTTTGTCGCCGTAGCCAATAGTAGTGGCAGTAACGGCTGCGTACCAGAAGCCGGACCAGAGACCCGTTGAAGCATCACCTCCGAACTCATCCGGGTTTCGCTTGCGCTCGAATAGAAAGACAACCGCACCGACGACAAGCAGGATCAGCGCGAGCAGGCCTAACACCTGAAGTAGTCTATAACTTGCTAACATCCGAACGATTCCCCGCCAGTCAACGCCAGACTCGGACGATGTGGCCATCGCCAGACCTGTTGTGTAGAACGCGGCAGTGAAGTCGAGCTCCTCTTCCCACTCTGCAGAAATCGGTAAGGCAGTAACGACTGCGTCGAGCGAGCCGTCCGATAACCCTCCGACGAGAGAACCCAGCTCCCGTTCCTGAAACTCATATGTTAAATGAAGCTCTTCGGCTATTCTGCGCCACAGATCAATCGATATGCCGCTCCAGCTCGCATCCGAATTCTTGATGGCAAATGGTGGGGCGACCATAGTGCCGACAACCAGCGTGCGACTCTCATACTCTTCCTGCTCGACAGGTTGTGCCGCTGTGTTGCCGGCGGCAGCGGCAAGGACAGTCAGGAGTAACAGTATGCGTTTCATGCAACTCTCTTCCCAGATAACTTCATCACGTATTCCTGATCGCCGCCTCGGGCCGCGGAACCGAAAGCAGCTACGGTCAGTGCGAGCAGAATTAAGCCCATCAAACCGAAACACGCAAGCATTGTCTCGGGGTCGGATCCGTTACCCAGGCTAAGAATGAACTTCGACACCGGGAATTTGTTGTGGTAAACTGCCGAGTCAACCGAATATAATCATGAGGAGAGACCTTGCGAGGCGCTATGAAATTGAGAGTCTTTGGTCCGAAGACAGACTACGAGAATTGGAGCATCACTGACGTTCTTGCGGCTTACAGGACGAAGCTTGCCAATGAGAGAACCGTGCTTGCTTACGGAAGAACTGCGCTCACCTTATTCGTTGCTGGCGTCACATTCATCCAGTTCTTCGACTCGCCGATTATCGAAGGGATTGGATGGGCATTTGTGCCGCTTGGTCTGATTACCTTTGCAATTGGGGTTTTTCGGTACAACCGGGAGAAGTATCGAATTCACCAGTTGGGGAAGAGAAACGGGCGCATGGAGCAGTGAGCGAAGCGCCGTGTTGTGCGAATGATCCAGATTTCGCTTGACACTCGACTCGTTGGCGATGTAGATGTATTGCACCGGTAGGTGCAAGTGTCTAAGTAACCGGTGAACAGCTGATAAGGTGCAACGACTATGGACAGAGTGACTCTGAAGGAATATAGCCCATTCACTCCGGATCGCACCGTTCCGCCTGACATGTTTGTCGGCAGGCGAATGGAGATAGAAGAAGTCAGGCGATATATAGGTCAAGCCGCTTCCGGTAGATTTCAAAATCTCTTTCTTAGCGGCGACAGGGGAATAGGCAAGAGTTCACTTGGAGCATACCTCAAAGGATTGGCAGTTAGCGATAAGAATCTCCTGGGCATTCATGTCTACCTGGGCAAAGCCACATCACTTGAAGAAATGGTGCGCCTTGTGTTTGATGGGTTGCTCAGAGAGGCCCGAACCCAGGGTTGGTTTGATGCAGTCAAGGATTTGTTTGGCAAACACATCACGGCAATAGATATCTTCAATGTGTCGGTCACTTTCAGACCACCGCAGGAACATCTCTCCCAGCTTGTGATGGCGTTCCCAGAGGCACTCACGAACCTGATCTCTAAGCTCAGAGAAACCCGTAATGGTCTGTTCATAGTCTTGGACAACATAAACGGACTGGCGGACAGCATCCAGTTCGCCAATTGGTACAAGGATCTTGTGGATGAGATTGCCAAATATGACCAGTTCCCCGTGCTGATGATGGTGATAGGCCTCCCCGAGCAGCGTGCTCTCTTGGCGCACAACCAGCAGAGCCTAATGCGGGTTTTCCGAATTGTGGAAGTCGGACGCCTGAGCAATGAAGAAGTCACGGAATTCCTAAAGAAAGCCTACACCAGCGCGGGTGTGGGAGTGGAGGAGGAGGTCTTGCAGTTCATGGCATCGTTTTCGAGCGGATTGCCTGCTTTGATGCAGGAAATCGGGGACGCTACTTTCTGGGTGGACTCCGATGGAACGATTGAGGAAGATGATGCAGTGGCTGGACTTCAGAGCGCTGCGGAGCATGTTGGTAGGAAGTATGTCCAACCAATCGTCTACGAGAAGGTGCGCTCCGCGAAATACAGATCAATACTGCGCAAACTTCCCCAAGGACTTAGGCAGGAGTTCAGCAAGAAGGACATTGAGTCCAAGCTAAGCGCCAGTGAGAGGAAAGTACTAAGTAACTTCCTCACTACTTTCAAACGGCTCGGTATAATAGAGTCTGATAGAGACAAGGGCCGCGGGGAGTATCGATTTGTAAATGCCATGTTCGCCGCATACTTCTGGCTCGAATCTCTCCGGCTGCAGGAAAAGCCGTAAGAGGAATCCCTTCTCTGCCCTGAGTTCTCCAATGCTCAATTCGTCAGACCCGTGGCAAGTTGGTTCATGCAGGAACATGCTCCCAAGTGTCAAAAATCCTCCTCATCATCGTCGTCGTCGATATAGTCGTCATCTTCGTCATCATCGAGAGCCTCCGCATCCACTTTAACCTCCTTATCATCCTCCGATTCGTCTTCCGCATCGGAGAGTATGGACGCTGCAGTTTTCGCGTCGGTCTTGGCCACCATTAGTCTCGCCCCGCCAGTAGACGCCAAGATACTGGAAGTTGTGCCTCCAATATCATCCGCAAAGACTAATGCGTCGATATCGTTCGCCTCGAGCAGCCCCTTGGCCATCTCAGCTTCTTCTCTTGTCTCATATGTCTTCACACAAACATAGTTAGGCATATTGCACCCTTGCCTTTCTCATTTGCTGATTTCTCTCCCAAACTTCCGACTGTTATATCCAAAAACCTCGCCCGAAAGTTCCCTTGATCGAACATCTGCCTTTGTGCGCACCGACAATCTCGGATCCGCTCATCGGACATCTCAGAGCCCGACGATTCCCGCTACCCCTTGGATCCTGACTCCGGTACCCCAGGGCCGCCTTCATGCCTGGTTCGTGCGCCCTCCGAAATCTAACTGCCGGGAGTATGGGTTCTCTGCCACCACATGTCAACCACAACATCGGATTGCCGCTATGTTACTCAATTGTGCTTGACAGTTGGTACATAAGGACTTACTTGCAGCCATAGATATGGCTGTCGAGGGCTTTACCGTGATCGTCGCCCAGAAACATACCGGGCAACTGACCTGAGTTGGGGGTAGGAATGCGGATCGTTGTGATTCAACGGAGAAAGCAGTCGTGCGTTATGAAGATTGACTGAACCCCGCATCGACTGCGGACGTTTAGATAAGCGCCGTCCCGAGCACAGCACTGGAGGAACATAGACCAGAACACTCAGTAGTATGCCTTAGGAGTTGACTTGAGAATGAAGACAATGAGAATACCATTATTAGCTACTGCGGCAGTTCTGTTGTTGACGCTGGCGTCATGTGAATGGAACAGCACAGTAAAGCCGAACGACAAAAAGAAAGAGAAGCAACCGTTAGCTGTTCCCGCGCAGTATTCTACTATTCAAGCTGCAATCGATGCAGCCGCCGACAGCGGCGACGTCATCGTGGTCCAGCCCGGCAATTACAATACCGAAGGGAGCCGAAACATCGACTTCCGCGGAAAAGCTGTCACTCTGAGATCCAGCGCAGGTGCGGCAACAACCATCATTGATTGCCAAGGTTCACCGAGATTCCCCGCCAGAGCATTCATCTTCGACAACGGAGAGGATTCAACGACAATTGTGGATGGGTTCACTGTGAAGGGCGGATACGAATCTGATCTCGATACGAAATACGGAGCGAGAGGGGGCGCAGTCTACTGCGAGGGCACGTGGCCCCGCATCAGGAACTGCGTCTTTCAGGACAATGATGCCGAGTACGGCGGCGCAATCTATTGCAAGACAGCCGCGCCGTTTTTTGACAGTTGCAAGTTTATATCAAATGTCGCAATAGACGGAGGCGCTGTGATGATTGACGGGTCACCAGACGGTCCTCAGTTCACAGACTGCATATTCAAGTCGAATGCAGCCGACTCGAGAGGTGGCGCGATCCTGCTTCAAACATCATCTGCAGTGATCGCCAGTTGCGAGTTTGAATCGAACAGAGCCCCCAATAGAGGCGGAGCGATCTACTGTCAGTCTTCCAGCCCCATTCTGACAAGCTGTCTGTTGGTCGGCAACCGCTCCACGAGTTCGGATTCCGAGGGCGGCGCTGTAGCAGCGGTACTGAATTCCAATCCAGCACTGCTGAACTGCACGCTATTCGGGAACACCGCCAAGAACGGCGGCGGACTGAGTTGTATGACCAATTCGTCGCCCTATGTGAGTGAATCCATTATCGCATTCAACACGGGCGGAGGGGCGGTGAGATCCGACGATGTATCCAGTCAGCCGAACCTCGTGTGCACAGATGTGTATCAGAATACCGGCGGCGACTGGACAGACGCAATCGAAGGGCAGGATCAGGATCCGGTCAGGAAGAACTTATTCGCCGACCCGGACTTTTGCGACACAGAAAACGGGAATTTCGGATTGCACGCAGACTCGCCCTGCATGCCAGACAATAATAGCTGTGCGACCCAAATCGGCGCGCCACTGAACTCATGTCCAGCCGAATAGCGTCGCTGTCCGACAGATTTGCAGTGGGAAACTCACAGTTTCAGAGACAACGGTAACCTACACAGGATATTGTCAGGCTTAGTCGCTCACTCTGTGGGCAAGAGGCGCAAACTCCGCCTCACGTTTCCGGTATCAGTGCGACCCGGCAGTATCATCGTTCTCAACAGCTGACCGAAGATCGAGCTCCATATAAACAGCATCTTCGAGAGGGTTGAACCTGTAGGGATCAATCCGCCTGAATCCGAGGGACTCGTACATGACTCGCGCCTCGCGCATGGTCTCCAACGTGTCGAGTCTCATTCGGTAGTAGCCCTTTTGAGCCGCGTCAGCAATAATCCACTTCGCCAGTCGACGGCCGATTCCCAGTCCCCTGTATCCCGGCTTGACATAAAGTCGCTTCATTTCGCAAGTGCCTGGGTCTAACCCGTGCAGAGCAACACAACCTGCGATCTTTCCATCTGCGCGGGCCAACGCGAGGCTGCCGGAAGGCGGAGAATAATCACCTGGAAACTCCGCGAGCTCCTTATCGAAACTCTGAAAACAGAGGCTGAACCCCAGTGACTCCGCGTACTCGACGAAGAGCTCGCGGATTTCGTCAACGTCCGAGACTGATTGAACCGGGCCAACGACAACTTCCACAACAGCCTTACTTTGCCTTTGACCGAATCAGAGTCCCCGCTCTGACAACGGCTTCTCTGCCATACTTGGATCTTATTAGGTTCACCGCTCCGTCAGCCGCACGCCGCCTCGTTTCTTCCGGATCAACGAAGAGACTCATCTGTGTCCTGTCCGCCATTTTGATAAGCTGAGACGCCCTGACACCGAGAAGCCGCACTCGATTGCTACAGACGCTTTCACGGGGCAGGAGCTCGCGTGCAATCTCACTTATGACATTGAGATCATCTGTCGGCTCGCTTGTCGACCTGCCGCGCGAGATAGTGGCGAAATCGGAGAATCTCACCTTGAGAGTGACTGTTCGACAGCCGAGCCTTCTTCGTTTCAGCCGGGAGGATAACATGTCAGCCAACTGAAGAATCACAGAATCAAGAAGCTCCGGATCAGAGATGTCGTGCTCAAAAGTCTGCTCGTGTGACATTGATTTCTCTTCTCGCAGTTCCTTAATATGCCTTACTGGCGAGTCATCCTCTCCGAGAGCGCTCGATCGCAAGTGTTCGCCTACCTGACCGAGCTTGGATCTAATAGTGTTAATCGAGGTCTTCACCAAGTCGTTCACTGTGTAGATTCCCAGATTCGCCAGCACTGTTTCTGTAGCAGGTCCGACTCCAATGAGACACCTGACACTCAGCGGCATCAGCTTCTCCGCTATCTCAGACTGCCAGAGGGTTGTGAGCCCGTCCGGCTTGTTGAGACCTGACGCGATCTTGGCCATGTATTTGTTGAAGGAAATACCGATCGAGCAGGTCAAACCGACTTCTCGCCGCACCTCTGACTTGATCTGTCGCGCGAGATCGAGCGGCTGAGGATGCACACCGAGACGATCCGTAATGTCAAGGAATGCTTCATCAATGGAGGTCGGCTCTACAAATGGAGTGAACCGCTCGAACACCGCTCTGATTCTCTCGGAGTACCGGACATAAGCATCCATTGCTCCCGGAACCAGCTCCGCTTGAGGGCAGAGCTGAAGAGCTGTGCCTATTGGCATCCCTGATCGAACTCCGAAAGCTCGCGCTTCATATGAACACGTTGTGACGACACCTCGCCTCCGGTCGCCAAGACCCACCAGCACAGGTTTGCCTCGAAGCTCCGGATGATGGAGCTGCTCGATCTGGGCATAGAATGCATCCATATCGACATGCAAGATCACTCTTCCGCCCGAATCATCCATGGCCAAATGTTCCCTGCGTCGGCCAACACCACTCGGAGTGGTTCGACGCTGGCTTCAGAGCCTCTTCTCTAACCCTGAAGTCCTTTTCTCTTCAGAACCTTCGTTCTGACGGCTGCCATCTGTCCGACATGGTAAGCCTGATGCAGCCCCATGAACATGAGAAACTGACCTGTCGTCGCCTTCCAGCCGGGTGCAAACTCTCTTTCTTTGTCGAGGTCGGCTTCACTCATTTCCCCTATCACCTTCATGGTAGCGTCAGAAGCTCGGTTGAACTGCTCCTTAACATCCGCGAGAGGAGGATATACTGCCGGATCATCGGCGACCACTGAGCCCCACTCGAACATCTTGGAGTAAACATCACCTGCAGGCAGCTGCATCTCTCTGCCAAGCCCGGTGACGATGAACCGAGACGAGACGCACAGATGCCCTACCAGCCATTTGATAGGGTTCATCTGGTCCTGTCCCCGAGCGATTGAGTCCGCTTCAGAGATGTCCTTGAGAATCTGGTCAGCCCAATCCTTGGTGGCCTTCATCGATTCCGTGAGTACATACTTCGCATCCACGGCTGATCCTTTCTGTTGTTAATGTTGCACTATAGATAACGCTTGTAATATGCTGAAACACATGCCGGTAAGACCGTTAGGCGGCCAAGCTTCCATTGGTAGCCGCTCAAGAGCCTGAGGTCTTGGTTAGCATCCAGCACGTATCGCGTTCATCAAACGAAAGCTCGAAGAAGTTCGAAGAATCATCCATCACCGCATAGTACTTGAGCCTGTACTTCCCGACTTCGCTGTGCCATGTTCCGGTCACTTTGCTTATCTTGTACACCCGTTCCTTCCACTTGAACCGCACCGGACTCATACGACCTTTCTCGAATACGGCAATTACATCAACCGGCTCTTCAATCTCCTGGTACATTCCGGCAACCTCTCCCTATGTTGTCAAACCTGCGCACGTCATCTGGCGTCCTGCCCGGAGTGACTCACATTCTCCTTAGAAGCCCTACCACGCGACCTGCAACGTAGAACCCCGGAGTACTGTATTCTACGATCAGAGGACCGTATGCGTCGTTCTCAGGTTCAAGCCGAACACAGTCATCCTCAGGATAGAATCGCTTCACGGTAGCTTCGTCGCCGAGCACAGCGACAACGATATCACCCGGCTCCGCGTTCTCCTGCTTCCTGACGAGTACGAAATCGCCGTCGCGAATACCGGCGTTAACCATGCTGTCTCCGACGACCCTTAGCGCAAAGGTCTCGCCGCTCGGAAGGAAGCTCGTGTCGACGGCGATGTTTCCCTCGACATTCTCTTGGGCAAGCAAGGGTGCCCCCGCTGGGACAGTGCCCACAAGCGGCAAATGCCTTACGGAAGACATGACATCCTCGGCAAGCACTAAACCTCTGGAAACAAGCGGGGTCTTCCGTAAGTAGCCCTTCTTGATAAGAGCTTCAAGCAGAGATCGCACGCCGTTGGTCGAGCGAATCGAGAACTTCTCGCCAATTTCACGGATCGTTGGTGGCACCCCGCGATCGAGGATCCTCTGCGAAACGAACTCGTAAATCTGGCTCTGACGTTCAGTTAATCTTGGTTTTTGCATCTGTCTGCCCTCAGAGTGACTTCAATCCCATCGCTTACTGTCGTGGCTCCGCCACCGGGGAGCCCATGCAGACTGCACACGCTATCAAGCTGTGGCAACGGATAACCAGTGAGTCCGATCAAGCCTGCACATTCATACAGTACTGCACAGACGTGCAGATGTCAATCATAAACTGCATTAGAGACCCGGTTTTTCGTCTCCGATCCTGAAACCGCCGACGAAGCGTTTTATCAAACTCTTCGGAACGCCGATTGTATAAGCGGAGTTGACAGTGTGGGTTGGGACAACGCATCTTTATACGGAGATGGCATATATGCGCGTCATCGCTGCTGCAACGCTCTTCACAATACTAGTCATGGGAACGGGGACATCATCTGGACAGCCGGGTGAACCTGCGAAGCAGAGTCGCTTCAGGAAGGGAGTAGCGGAGTTCCGCGAGTCGGGTTTCGACTTCGGGAAGGTGCCTCAGCAAACAGCTGCCTGCAAGAGATTCCATGTGGTGAACGTCGGGACAGACACGCTCGAAATCCTCGATGTCAAGACCGGCTGCGGCTGCACCAAGGCCCCAATCTCGAAGAAGCTCATAGGCGCCGGGGACAGCACAGAGATCGAGATCATCTTCAGCACCGGCAACAGGACCGGCCCGTACAGCAAGTCCACGAGGGTTGAGACGAGCGATCTACTTAGCAGAGTCGCTAATCTGAAGATAGCGGCGTACGTTTACCCCCAGAACGTACCTACATCACCGGTGGTCAGCGATCCCAAAGTTCTGGAAACTTCCCGGAGCGATCCAATGGCGAACGTCAAATTGAAAAACATAACAACGTCGCCGCTCGGAGTTCGGCTCGCATATTTCGACGAGCAGTTCACCGATGTCTCCTTGTCTGCCAGCACTATCGGTCCGGGCGAGACTATCACAGCGGCCGTCAAGATCGCGAAGGACCGCCTATCTGCGGGATTCGAAAAATCATTCACGCTGCAGTTTGATGACAAAGACCACTCTCGAATGACGATCCCGATAGTGTACGGCGCTGCTGCAGGGACTTCGGCGAAGAAATGAAGTCTGGGTATTACCGAATCAGCTATTGACTCAGTGCAGAATTGTAGTAGATTGAGCAAGTAAGTGAGTATCGAATGGCCATTTACAATCCGAGGAAAGCGCTGATGAAGTCCATCCTGTCGGTCTCGCTCGCCACACTGATGATCACCGTCGGGGCTGCTTCGGCAGGAACGCCGGTCAAGCCGAAGGATATCGCCACCACCGATGGCGCTTATAGTAAGGGCAGACTGTTTTTCCCCGAGCTGGAGTTCGATTTCGGGATCGTCCCTCAAGATGCGGCTGTTTCTCATTCCTTCTGGCTGGTTAACAAGGGAACCGACACCCTTGAGATAATCCAGATAAAACCCGGGTGAGGCTGCACTCAGGCGCCTCTGACCAAGAGGCTCATCGCTGTCGGCGACAGCGCAGAAATTGAGTTGATATATTCCACCGGTCATCACTCCGGGAAGCAACGGAAGTCGGCCGATGTCGTAACAAGCGACATCACGAAGACAAACGCAAAAGTCACATTGTTTGCGGACATACGTTCATCCGCGGATTCGATCTCTCCCATGGTGATTGACCCGGCCATACTCCGGATCCAGCGAGACTCCGTCCGGGCCGAGTACAAGGTCAAGCTGACCAATCGTTCTGATGTTCCGCTTACGCCAAAGCTCATTTGCACTCCGCCGCGAGATTTTGAAATGAGATACGCCCACAAGGCTATCAAGCCGGGCGAGTCGACCGACATTACTATCAGAGTGTCTGATCTCTTTGAGGCACAGACCTCGAAAAAGACCTTCACTTTTGAATTCGACGATGCGGCGAGGACGCGCTTTTCGGTCCCGGTTGAAATCGGCACCTTTCAGCCACCTCAGACCGCGACCGGAGCTCAACCTGCTTCAGGAGGAACTCCGGGCGGACATTAGTTGTTCGAAGCCTTGGAGCCTCGTGCGGTCGAGGCTTAGGATTCCACATAAGGTCTTGACAAAAGACCATTTGAGGCTATGTTTGAATACATGTTTGGGCTTTGTCTGACGACCGCCATAAGCGGTCAGGATGGAGATATACAAAGGTGAAGCGACTACTATTCCTGCTTCCGGTCATTGTCTTAGCTTTCTTGGCGTTCCACGTGATTCAGAATCGGGCGCTTTCGGAAGAGGACAAGGGTGAGGCCAAAAAGCAGACTATCACCGACAACAAGCCGGCCACTCCCGCGAAGCAGCAGAGTCCCTATGTTAACGGCAAGGCGCTGCTGACAGAGTCATCGTTCGACTTCGGCTATTGTCCGGTCAGTTCCACGCTCTATCATCCGTTCTACATCAGGAACGTCGGGAGCGATACGCTGGACATAGTCGACATCAAGCCTGGGTGAGGCTGCACTAAGGCGCCGCTTTCGAAGCGGTTCCTCGCTGTCGGTGACAGCGCAGAAATAGGGATAAGCTTGACAATCAGCGGGCATCCGACGACCGTTAACAAGACTCCGTTGGTTAAGACGAGTGACCCGATGGCAACGGAGCTAAGGCTCAAGCTGTCGGCCAAAGCTGTGGCGAATTTCGATTCAACCTCGCCACTGCAAGTCGCTCCTTCCAAGGTCAGTTTTCCGTCGGATAAGCGGACTGATCGTATAAAGGTAGTGCTTAAGAACGTGTCAGCTGAGCCGGTGCACCCGACGCTGATTTCGGATCATCCCGGAGTGATACTGGTTGAAATGCCGGATGGCGAGATCATGCCCGGCGCCTCGCAGACAATTACGGTGGCTGTAGACCCCAACCTAGCGGACCAGAAGAAGAAGACTTCGTTTACGATTGCGATGTCCGACGTGCAGAACACTCACTACACGATTCCCGTCGAAATAGGAGACTATCCCCCGCCGGTTGTGAAGCCCCCAGCACACACGTCGATTCAGCCGACCAAACAAGATGCGAAACCTTCGATTCGCCCTACTGAAACAAAGAAGGATGGCGGATCCTGAAGTCGTCTTCAAGAATCGATCATTTGAATTTCCTCAGCCGCCTCGATAGAGGCGGCTTTCTTCTGTTCCTTTCATCAAGCACAGGACGGCGAAAAATCTCCCTTTCGCAATTGAATCGAATTTGCTATTAACTACTGAGGCAGAAACCGGACGAGGACGTTGTGAATATCCCGATCAGAGCATGGTTGAATTGGACGTGGGGGTTCCTCCGGCACTACGTGGGTGGGCTCTACAACAATCTGGGCGAGCACCATGTCTTTCTGCTTGCCGGCGGCTTGGCCTTTTCGTTCTTCGTGTGCATCATTCCTCTCACACTTATCGTGTTCGCAATCATCGGCGGTCTATTGGAGAAAGGCTCCCTGACGAGTGAGTTGAATTCCCTCGTCGACAAGGTTGTGCCTTACCAATCGTATGCATCCCACGTTAAGCGTCTGGTGTCATCGCGCGTAGATGAATTCCGAATCTACAAAGGCGTGGCCGGGTTGATCGGCACGGCCGGCCTGCTATTCGCCGCAAGCGGTCTTTTCGCAAGCATGCGTACTATCCTGAATACGGTCTATCAGATCAAGAGCAGCCAGTCCATCTACCTGCGCAAGCTCAAGGACATCGGACTGGTTCTGCTGGTGGTCGTCTACTTCCTGCTTGCGACCACGCTCCTTCCATCTATATCCATCATCCACGACTTCGCCGACAGGATTGAGATTCTGAGTCCGTTTGACTTGACAGGAATCGCCGAAGTTGGTATGGAAGCTGCGTCCGTCGTCGTAATCCTCATTGCGTTTCTCGCCCTCTACTTCCTCGTCCCGCAGCAACGACTGTCGAAGGGGACCGTAATCCTGAGTGCAATGTGGGCTGCGGGACTGTGGAAAGCAGCGGAACAGCTCTTCGGCTACTATATCACCGAAATGGCAAATGTGAGAGAAGTCTATGGGGCCTACTCTCTCACGATTGCGGTCGTCTTCTGGATATACTACACTTCAATCGTCTTCATAATCGGCGCGGAAATAGGACAGCTATACCGAACTCGGCATTCGGCGGGCACAGTAGCACAAAGAATGAGATGAAGGGATTGTCCGGCTCGTCGTGAGCTTGATCGCATCAGCGACAACAAAAGGGCTTTACGGATAGTAAGGTTCCGGACCTCCGGCGAAGATGTAGTTAATCAGGAACACTACGTCATCGATGTCGATTCCGCCGGAGCAATCCGCATCACCTGACTTCTCGGGGTCGGGGGCCGGTCCGCCAGCGAAGATGTACATGACCAGATAGACAACGTCATCGATATCGATGAATCCGGAACCGTTGGCATCAGCCGCCACGAAATCCGGCACGAGGTTGTTTCGAAACACATAGCTTGACACATCCCAGTTCGATACTCCCATATCCGGCTTGTAGGACCACTGGTAGTACACATACATCGACAAGTCGGGTGAGGCGCCGAGCGATATCCAGCCGTCAATCAGGCTGTAGCAGAATTGGTTTAGCCCAAGCTTCACGCCATCCACCAAGACGGAGTCCACGGAGTGCAGCGGTTTCCTCTTCAGATAATAGAGCTTCCGGCCCGATTGAACGGGTACCGACTCGCGATAATAGCCAACTCCATCGCGGTCGACGTCTGCAAACTGGATTTCCTCGATGACGCTCGAGTAGCCGCTGCTTGAAACCCAGACGGGGTCGGTCGTAAGCGTGGTTCCGAGATTCTCGTAGATAAAAACTTCTGACCACCAACGTCCCGCGGCCAGATCCATGTCGCCGTCGTAGTCGATGTCGCACCACGTCGCCGACGAACCGTAGCCACCCGTGCTGGACTGCCAGTACGGCGAAGTTCCGAGCGTTCCTCCGCTGTTGCGATAGACCTTGAACTTGCCTTGACCGCCGAGTTGATCGTTGTCCGCGACTGCCAGATCGAGGAGGCCGTCGTTGTCTATGTCGCCGAATGCAAGCGTGTTTGATGACTGAACATCAGAGGACTGCCACGAGGGAGCCAAAGATAGCACTCCTCCGCTATTCAGATATATCTGCACCGGATGCGAATCGCCGCAGAAGGCGAGGTCAAGATCGCCGTCGTTGTCCACGTCGCCTATCGCGACGTCGATCATGTAGGCGGTATTCGACGATTTCCAGGAAGGAAGAGTCTCAATTGACCCACCCATGTTGTAGTATACCCGCTGCTTCTCTGCGTGGCTTGAATAGCCTTCACCGCATGCAAATGCAAGATCAAGATCGCCATCGCCATCGAGATCGCCCAGACCACAGGAGAACGACCAAGTAGAGTCAAGAGATTTCCACCACGGAGTGTACGGCATGGTACCCATGATGTTCTGGTAGCAGCATTGATGATTGGATGTCGAGAATCCTCCGGAACCGAGGAAGTTCGCAACCACATACTCCGGGTAGCCGTCGTAGTTGAGATCGCCTACCGCGCAATGACCAGTATACTCTGCGTCTGAGGACTGCCATGTGTAGTTGATAGGAAGTACGCCTGCGTTATTTCGAAACATGTAGTTGCGTATCTTTGCCATGTCGTTTCCGTTTGACAGATACAAATCGAGATAGCCATCTCGGTTAACATCTCCCCATTGGAGACCTGTGTGGTACTTCCCATCACCGTTGTTATTCTGCCAATATGGTGAGGTCTCGATTTGCATCGCCGCGAAAGCGCCCGATGACGCAAATGCGACCAGTCCGACAATCAGTATGAATCGTTGCATTGCAGGTTCTCTCCTATCTTCTCCAAGACCTGTGCGCCGAGCTGGAACCGAAGCGCAATGGCGCTTTCGGAAGGAGCAACAAAACTCAAATGCCAAGTAATGATACGCAAGCAGACTCAGCGTCCTATTCCAAATATAGGCGAGAGCGGGAATCAGACAAGCACTATTTGATCAGCGCCATCTTACGGATGCTGGAGCTTCTGTCGCTGGAAACTCTATAGAAGTAAATACCTGAGGGATTGTCGGTTGCGTCGTACACGACATGGTGCCAACCAGCGGGAAGACTCCGCTGACGTTCAGTATAAACAACCTGGCCGAGCAGATTCAGCACCTCGAGCGATACATCCGAATGTGTCGGGATGAAGAAAGAAATCGTGGTGCTCGGATTGAACGGATTCGGGTAGTTCTGCGCAAGTTCGAACGACCCGGGAAGCAGATCGTCGTTCTGCTCATCCGCAGAAGTTGCGGAGTAGTTGTACGAGCCCACGAGAATGTCATTCCCTGCCTCTTCTCTGCTGCCCATCCAAATCGCAGTACGCACCCTGCCGCTCAACGCGACACCGCTGTGCTGCTGTTCCGAATGTATCGCGTCCGAAACGGATTGCACTCCGTGTATCCCGGGAATGGCGCAGTAGATCCGTGAGTGGCCGGACCTGCTGTCAGACCAAGTCACTCCGCAGAAGCCTTCGTGATCCACCGAGACGGAAACGTCACGGTATTCAAGAGTCGAATTGTCGGATACCGCGATCTCGCCCCCGAGGGGTACACCTGTCGATGAGAATCTCCTCGCAATGACTGCGTTTTCACCCGCATCCGTTGTTTGAATCACAGCTATCACAAATGCCGAATGCTTCTGATCATAGTCAACGTCGAGCGAAGAGTGAGTGATGTCAGGACTGTCACAAGGGTACATAGTGTTAGCGCCGAAAGGAGTTCCTGAACTCGAGTAGAGCTGGTAGAACGCGATGTCTCGGGGGCCAACCTCGGCCAACCAAGCCACGACGAACGATCCGTCCGCAGCCATCCCGACGCGCGGAGATGCGCAGACACCCATCGACGAAGACGTATTGACTCGATTGTTGCTTCCTGTCATGTTGCCATCAGCAGAGATCAACTGCACGTAGATGTCGCCAGCGCCATTGCGAAAATCCTGCCATGTTACAGCAGACTGGCCGGAGATTGAGTATGCAGCATCCGGCGAGTCCTTCATCGCTCCGGAAACATCGTCACTTATGCAGACCTCATTGTCATCTGGAGCAGAGAATCGGTAACGACGGGCAAAGACTCTTTGTCCAGCAGACTCTTCTGTCTGCCGAGCATCAACCCATGCGACAATGGCCTGACCTTCGCCGTTGGAGCCGATCGTCGGCTCGCACTGCAGCGCTCGACCGATGTCCTGGTTCACCTTGAGATTATCGCCGATCAGGATGCCATCCTCCGAGACGAACTGCACGAAGACGTCTCCCTCATCGAATCGACGATCTTCCCATGCCGCGCCGAACACACCGTGGTCTGTCAGCGCAATCTGAGGCTCGATTTGCTGGGCGCCCGTTGCCGGTGACGCAACGCATTTCTCTCCACCCTCCGGCAGTCCTGAGGAATCGAGAAATCGGATGGCAACATCTGCCTCACCCGATCGCAAGTCTGTCCAGACAGTAACGGCGCCGTCATCGCTGGCGCAATCTATCCGTGGGCTGAATCTGTCGCCCGCGATCCCTGCTGAGGACACTTGCGTGTTAGAGCCTGAGCGAACTCCGGATGATGTCAGAGCTGATGTAATAATGCTGGCGAATTCGCTATGGCTTGCCCATGCCGCGCGAACCGTGCCGTTTGACGATGCATCCGCTGCAATATCCCAGCATATCTGATTCGGGTCATCGCACATCGATATGTTTGAGCCGATCTTAATCCCTGTATAATCCACCCTCTGGGCGAACACGCGTTGTCCGTTGTTCCTGGTGTCGAGCCAGAACGCGATGAAGCCTGTCCCTGCGAGATGCGCCGCAGCCGCAGAGAATTGGTCAGCAGAGCTGTAGATTGCATCCGGAAGCGCAATCAATCCTGATCGCGGACTACCGTCTATCGCATATATCCTCATGAGCACACCGGCTCCGACTGCCGAGATCGCATCCCATGATACCGCAAATCCGTGAGAACCGGCAGATGCTAATCGAGGCGCCCAGAATGCGGTCTCTGGTGACGAATTGCTGAGTTGGAAATTGACACCGACTGGACTTAGCGTCGGGCCAAGGAGTTGACAGAATGCATTGACGCCGTCGCGAGAGTCTTCCCAGACAACAGCCGCACCTCCACCTGAGAGCCAGACGACATCCGGAAGGTTGCAGTGGTTATCTTCAGTATCATCGTTTATGGTCACGGGATATGTAGCTGGGTTGAGGTCATTGTCGAATGCCTGGGCGTGTATGCTGCCATCTGCGCCGACCCAAACAAGAATCACTCTTCCAGCGCTGTCTACATCGCATGACGGCATTCTCTCATCGCTGAAACTTCCGTCATTCACCAGCTTTGTTTCCGACGCTATCGGATCGCCGAGCGCCGAAAACCGCTGCCCGAATATGCCGAAATCGCCGTTGCGGTCATCTTCCCACACAACTGCAACTGAGCCATCCGGAAAGACAGCCAAGTCCGCGAATCTCTGCTCGAAGGTCTCCGGACTATCATCATCATTAAGTTGGATATCTCCCGACAGCGACAAGCCCGATTCGAGATGAGCAGCATTGGGATTGAGTCTTTCGCTTCTAATCGAGCTGGTTCGCACAGCGCATCTCGCGTGTCTCTCTTTGTATTCGTCGAGTCGGTTAGATGCAACCGCTTGCGAACACATTAGCAGAATGACCGGGACATTGAATAGAAGTCGTTTCATACACACCACCGCACTTTGTTCACACTTTTGCAAACCGCATGCCGCGACGAAACAATCGATTAGTCGAATGCTCCTGTCGCGGCTTGGCCGTCAGGCGAATGATGGGAGATCGACAGCGTTGTCCGCGAAGCAGTAAGCCCCTGTGCAGTTTCTGAGCGTTGGTCTTTGCTCGAGTTGTTCAGATTCCGAGCAGTGTGGGCGTCCGACGCCGATCACAAATCCTGCAACTCTCTGCAACCTTGTGCGATTGCTGCCGTAATCGCTCTTGGAGCGAGCTGACATGCGAAGGTCGGGTGTCGGGAACTCAATCTGAGGTGCAGGTTCCCGCCATCCTACTGCCGACCCGATTCGAAGCAGGAGGAGACGATGCTATCTCAACTACGCTCGCGCGCGCCACTGATCACTATCCTTCTATTCGCTCAAGTCACAACAGCTCGAGACCTCAATAAGAAGGATGATCCTTACCTCCGTGCAATCCATGCCACTCGAATTTCCGTTTCGGAGAGCCCTAAAATCGACGGAGAACTGAACGACGACACTTGGAGAACAGGCAGCTTCGAGTATGCAGTTGGCTTTCGTCAGCTCACTCCGCGTGAAGGAGAGCAGGCAACTGAATCGACAGTAGTAGCTATTGCCTACGACGATCACGCCGCCTATTTCGCATTCTGGTGTTACGATTCGGAACCACAGAAGATAATCAAGGAGCTTGTCCGTCGGGACAGGGGCACTGAAGCCGATCAGGTTTCGGTGCGCATCGATCCCAGCCACGATAATCAAACCGGCTGTAGATTCGGTCTCAACGCTGCGGGCGTCAAACGGGACGAGAGGTTGTTCAATGACGTTGAAGCCGATGGCTCCTGGGACGCCGTTTGGGAGGGCGAAACCAGGATGCAGCCGTGGGGCTGGTCTGCCGAGTACCGCATCCCTTATTCCATCCTGCGATTCCCCGAGCGTGAGGAATACGTGTGGGGTTTGAGCGTTACGCGCTACATAAGCAGGAAGCAGGAAAGCGTGTGGTGGGCGTTTTCACCATCTACAGAAGGCGGAATGGTCTCCACCTTCGGACATCTGACGGGAATGTCAGGCATCAGACCTGACACTCGGATTGAGATTTTGCCTTACTCTGTTGCAAAACTTGAGAGCGAGCCGAAGCGCCCCGGCAACCTCGACGGTCGGGACATACTCGGGAATACCGGGGTTGATTTGAAATACGTGGTATCCGGAGACATTGCGCTTGATGCCACCTTCAATCCCGATTTCGGTCAGGTCGAGCTTGATGAGCCCGTGCTGAATCTGTCCGCATTTGAGACTTTCTACGACGAGAAGCGACCATTCTTCCTTGAAGGCGCCAATCTGTTCGACACCGAGTACTCCCTTTTCTATTCACGGCGGATCGGCAGAGCTCCCAGAGGCTGGGCACCGGACGCGCACCACTACATTTCCCGTCCCTCTGTAACGACAATCCTCGGAGCAAGCAAGATAACCGGTAAGGTATCCGAGCGTACTTCTATTGCTGGTCTCTGGGCGCTGACGCAGGAGGAGAAGGCCAAATATGTCGACACTCTCGGATTCGAAAAGACGGCAGTGATTGAGCCGTTCGCGTCATACTCAGTCCTGCGCTTCAAGCGTGACTTTTTTCGTACGTCCTACGTAGGCGCAATGACAACTTCAGTCGGCCAGAAAGATCGTTATCCATCGCATGCGGGCGGGATTGATTGGCGGCTCTTCACGGACAACGGAGTGTGGGGTACAAGCGGGCAGACGCTGCTCAGCCGTACGGCGGGGGGCGAAGTCGGCTATGCCACCACGATGATAGCCAGCAAGGAAGCAGGCAAACACACACGCGGCGCGGTTGGGCTGGAAACGGCCGACAAGAAGGTCAATCTCAATGCTCTCGGATACATCCAGCATAACGATTTCCGCGAAATCTGGGGCTGGTTCCAATATAGGTTCACGAAGCCTTTCTGGATCCTCAACAGCATCCACAACAACTTCAACGGTTGGCTTGTGTGGAATTTTGACGACCTGCCCACCGGACAAGGCTGGAATTACAACTTCAACGTCGAATTCAAGAACGGCTGGTATCTCGGAGGTGGCTTCGAGCAGAACGCGGAAGTCTGGGATATATTCGAGACCCGAGGTAACGGCGCATGGAATGAGCCGTCTCAGTGGAGCTGGTGGAGCGACCTCACTACGAACTCGAGCAAAGTGATTTGGTTTGAGACCAACCCCGGCAGCGGTGAAGGAGCGTATGGCGCCTGGTGGGCGAACTATGTCGGCATTGGGCTCAGACCAAAATCGAACATACAGATTACTCTGGGCTCCAACTACGAACGCACATTCGGCGTCAGACGCTGGGTAGGCAACTTCACCGATGAGCATACAGGCAAGCGCGTCTCCGTGTTCGCGTTGCGTGATCAGGATGAGATTACACCTCGCATGTCGTTCAGCATGAACGTCACCCGCGATCTATCAATCCAATTCTCCGGTCAGATGCTGATATCGGCTCTCGATCACAGCGAATACCGACGTTACCTTGGCAACGAGAGCTACGCTCCACTGGGAGATCTGGCTACGGTGGAGTCGCTCGAATCAGCGAATGACTACAACTACCGCGCTTTCAACTCGACTCTCGTCTTCCGATGGGAATACCGCCCGGGAAGCACGATTTATCTTGTGTGGACTCAAGCGCGCGAGGGCGACCAGTGTTTGAACGATCTCGACATCAGTCGCGACTGGCGCGGCACATTCAGTTCGCTCACACCGAGCGAGAACGTGTTTCTCGTGAAAGCGAACTACTGGTTCAGCCTGTAGCGGCACGACATGTCGTGCCGATGACATGGTGCCTACCGAAGATTCATCGCCGCAACAATAACGGGGCTCCAGACGGAGCCCCGTTTCCCACGTATCCCCACACTTACCCTGAGGTTCAAACTTGTCTTGCGGGGTCGAGCTGCTCGGATGAAATCTTGTTCAAGTGCCCCTTCAGATCCATTATCCTCGCGCTCTCGTGATATTCGACCGTTCTGAAGGTGTCGACACTCTTCATGACATTGAGGACATTGGTGATATTCTGCACGCCTCTCTGGATGACTTCGATCGATTTGGCTAATGCCCCGGCAGGATTGTCCTGAATCTCGCCTTTTCGTATGGCAAGCTCAAGAAGTTGCGAGCGACCGAGTATCGTCGCAGACGCGTTGTTGAAATAGTGAGAGAAAGTCGCCACCACAATATGCAATACCTCTATGGCAATTTCATCGACGTTACCCGCAGGTACTCTCCCCTGCTCCTCGTCCAAGCGTCGATATAGCATCTCGAGCTGGCTGTAGGAATCGAACAGAAGATAATTCGCTCTCTGAACGAGATCGAGTGATGAACCGACGTCGATATCAAGAAACTTCGCCGTTTCGACGAACCGCATAACGGTCTCGGAGTCGATCAGCGCAAGATCATCCGGCGCAAGGCAGAGATTTCGCATAAGCACGTTCCGGTTCTCGAAATCATCTCTGCTTCTGTAAACAGGACCGTAGAGAGAGAACTTGCAGATTCGCGAACTGAGCCCGACGACCTGCGAGAGCTTGCTTACCGATCCGGCTTCGTCGAGCTTGAATACCGTGTGATGATTGCGTATGCTCTCGACGTAATTCTGCGGAAGGTTCCACTTCTCCGCGAGAAACGCTGCCACGCGGGCATGATTTGTTCCGAGAGCTTCCTCTTCACACTTGTTTATGTCTCCGCCATTGCAGACGTTGGTCCAAACCTGCTCATAGTCCTTCGGATAAGCCGAATCGAGCACTATGATGCCGATGTCGAGCAGAAGCCCACAAACGAATGCTTCCTCCTGGTTCCCGGACTTGGCGGCTTTTGCGACAAGCTCGGATACTATCGCCATTTCGAGCGAATGGCGCCAGAAGTCACGCAAGTCGATTCTCGTCGCTAACCTGTTGCATATGTCATAGACGGAGACTGAAAGAGCAACAGACTTTACGGTTCGTGTTCCGAGTACGCCGACTGCCTCGCGCGCCGACCTCACTTTGCCGGATCTCCCGTAGAAAGACGAGTTCGCCATCATCAGAATCTTGCCGGTGAGCGCCACGTCCCGCGCTATCACGCCCGCGATCACTTCCATCGAGGAGTTGGGGCTATCGATCGCTTTCAGAACCTGTGCGAGAACTTCCGGCAGGGTAAAAAGATGGTGCTCGCGTCCAATCCTTGAGAAAACCTGTGCTTCCGTCATATGAACATCCGCCTCTTTAGCATTATCGGCAGAATCCCACTCTGGTGCAGCGACATCTTTGTGCTGCACCGACTTCGCGTGGAGGAGTTACAATCTTCCCATACTCAACAGGTTAGCAGACGAAAAAGAGGTTGTTTGTGAAGTGAGCTTTCGGATTCTCGCTTATTTCTTTGGGAGAGCCATTGTCTTCTCTGCCGCTGAAATCTGGGAGAGAACAAAGAGGTCTGTTTCTTCAGCTTGCATCTTCTTGATTCGATTGTGGGCTTTCTTTGGATCGACAGCAGCGAGCGCACTGACAGCAAAACCTCGGACATGTGGATCTGATGCGCGGGTTTCTTTCTCCATCAATGATGAGGCAGGTTTGTAGTGACTCGAAACCCATACATCAAGAGCGAGCAATCTCGAGATGTCGCTGAGAACAGCATAGCGCGCAAGAAGGCTATCGCATGCAGGTCTGCCTATGGCGACTAAAGCCGTAACTGCGGACATTCGCACCGAGAAATGCGAATCATCTAGAACATCAATCATCGCGTCAATCGCACGCGAGTCAGCGATCCGACCGATCGCAACGGTTGCAGACTTCCTGACCACGTCGACAGTGTCGGCAAGAAGCGCCAGGCACGGGGAAAGCGCCGTCGAATCGTGGCATTGACCGACTGAAGTCACCGCTGTCTCTCTGACCGTGTATTCCGCGTGGGAAAACAGCGGCAGGAGTGCATGAACCGCTGATTTGTCGCCTATCTCGCCAAGACACCGGGCGGCGTTGCGCAGAGCGTATAGGTTTTCGTCACGAAGTGCATCGGTGAGCGCAGGGATCGCGACACTGCCGATGCGCTTGAATATGTCTGCTATCGCATGGCGCTCCCGAGCGTCCTCCGATGACAGCTTCGCGATCATTCGCGGAACAGCCGCGACACCCATCTCCGCGAGCGCTTTCTTCGATGGCTCGACGAGACTCTGGTTCTGAATCAGAGTGGATGACGACATGATAAACAGCGAATCAACAATCCGATCCGTCTCAGATAACGTCTGGCCAAGTACCGGCGAGGAAATCGAGAATACGGAAAGCGTTGCAATCAGTATGAATACAGAAGTGAGTTTCATTCCGAGCCTCTAACGGGATGTATCGGGTGACCAGAAATCGACATCCATGCCAATCCCCCACTTCGAGTCATTCATCCAGTAGCTTTGATTTGAGCCGTTGCCTATGTACGAGTCCTTGCCCATCAGGTCCATCAGCAAGCCGATCGAACCATAGTCTCGCCTTGGGTTGCCATAGCCCTGCGTGTTCGAAGCGACCCGCACTTGATACGTATCGTCTCCGCGGTAATCCGCCAGCCAACCGAAGCCGTTGGCGGAACCAGCGCCCTGAGACAGATCGTATGCTTGATAGGTATCGTTCCCGAGATAATCGATCAGGATCCCTGAGGCAAGATCATGACCGCAACCCTGGGAGACACCTTTGGAGAAGTAGAAATCATCACCGACCTTGTCCAGAAGCAGAGCAGCAGTGAGATGCGTGGCTGCGCCCTGCGCATACTGAAATGACATGTACTTATCATTGCCCGTATAGTCTGCCTGAAGCCCGACCGCGAACCAGTAAGACGCTCCCTGTCCGAATATGTCCGAGATGTATGTATCATGACCGGACGAGTCCGCAAGTATAGCGATTCCTCCGGACATTCGCGGCCTGAAGCCATATGCGAAGCCCTGCGACAGCGAGAGATAATGGTCTTTGTACCGGAGGATATCTTTGTACTTGCCGCCGGCAAAATAGGTGTCGTTGCCGCTCAGATCGCACAACGCACCCAGACCCCGCACGCAGCCGAATGCCTGCCCGTACAGAGCACACTGGTAACTGTCGGAACCGGATTCATCAATGAGCAATCCCAGCCCGAAGCTGCCCGCCCCTTGCGTGTGAGTGTCAGCGATATAGCGGTCGTTACCGCCACGGTCGACCAATGCTCCGACCGAAAACAACCCTGATCCCAGAGAAAAGCTCTTGCCCGAGTAGATATCATCTCCGGCGCAGTCCACAAGAAACGCCGGATAGAATAGTCCTGAGCCAATTGAAAAATCTGTGAGGGCTATGTAGGCGTCATTGCCCGACAGATCATGGATGAACTGTGGCGAGTCCGTTCGTTCAAGCTCGTAGATATCGTCGCCGCCAAGATCGATCAGGTACACAAACTCGCCCCGATACCGGTTCGGACCGTATCCGCCGACGACTATGACACCAGAAGGTGTTTCGATTCTTTTCTCAAACTCTGCCGTTCCCAAAGGGTCTTGCATCATGGCTGAAATGCTGTCGACCAGATGCACAGAACGATTGTAGAAACTGACTGCCGCCCGGGCTAAGTTCGCCACGTACTGAGACTGTTTCAACTTCAGCGCGACAGGCACAAGCCGCTTAACGAGTTCCTCGCCGAGTTTCTCCAGACTGTCGAGCTCTTCCTCCGACCTGAATTCATCCTCCACATCCTCTCTCAGCATTTCCGGGAATGTGTCTCGAAGAAAAGCAATCTCTGTCCAGGTGAGCTGCGAGGTCATCGAGTCGACGAACTCCTTCACCCTTGTCGCAGAACCCTCAAGCTGCTGATCGGCATCGAAGTCAGGCAACGAGAGAAAGTCACTGGCTTCAAAGAGGCTCAGTGAACCCAGAGACAGTTCGCGCTTCAGAAAGAGCAAGTCAGCCAAATCATCGGCGAAATCAACCAGCCTGACGGGATTGCGCATCAGGCTGTCAACAACGGGGAGGCGGAAGGAATCAATCTCAGTATAATCGTTACGAAACGAGATGTCCGAAGCTGTGAGTTTGATCCCCGCGAGGGCTTGTTCGAGAGCTTCCGTTGGCACAAGCGGAATTTCGGTTGAATCGAGGATTTCGGTCTGCGCCGGAACACTCGATGCGCAGAGCAGTGTGATCATCAGAAGCGTGGTTTTCACCAGAGCATGTTAGCAGTCGATGAAGCCGATGTCAATCGATTTGGAACGAGAATCGAATGGCACAGGAATTACGAAGCAGTGACATCGTTTGACGTTGCCACCAGCAGACCCTGCTCGTTGATTGTCCATGTGTCGGGAGCAGGATCGTCGTCAACTCCCGGATCTGGGCAGTTGGCGGTTGCAACAAAGGCAGTGCCATTGACCACGACGGTATAAGCATAACGGGCCTGTGGCATGATCTGCACGCCGATTAGCGCCAGATTGGCATTGTAGGAACCGAACTCCTCGAAGTAGGACCGTTGCATCGTGTAAATCTGCTTAAGCATCATCTTGGCTTCGGTTTGCTTGGACCGTGTTGCCGCGGGAAAGAACTTGGGAATAGCCATTGCAGCCAGGGTACCAATGATTACGACCACGAGCAGAAGCTCGACTAACGTGAATCCGGCTGTCTTTCTCGTCTTCATCTTTCGGCTCCTCGTCCGCGTGCTGTCAACCTTCTCGATTACTACGCAATCTGAATGCCCAGTTGTTAATCCACGTGAAGTGCCTTAACAACTGACAGTTAGCACGGTCTTCGAGATGGCTCGATGGCCGCCAAGCACCGGTGATCTTGGATGTTGCACGCATCCCCTTGCAGAATGCGACAGAGTACCTGGGTTGCAAACCGGCAGAAGCGTTACGACCCATAGAGATATCACTTGGAGAAGGGGTCAGATAGACGTCGGGAGTTGCTATGTTCCACAGATTGTCTGCAGTGAATCCACTCATTTGCAACCTTCGCTTCATCTGCCTTCGCGGACTTGCTTTAGCTGGAGTGCCTGCTCTCTTTGCGGCTTGGCGATGCCGTGACAATCTCGGACAAAAGCAAGCGGCGGCCCGCACGATAGGCCGCCGCCGTTCACACGTTCGCAAAGGAAAGCTTCGCTTAGCCGGTCACGTCGTTGACGGTGTTGGTAAGCAGACCTGTCTGGTCGATTGTCCAGGTATCTGCTGTCGCGTCATCGTCTATACCCGGGTCTGCCGCGTTTGCCGTAGCGGTAAACGCCGCACCGTTCACGACCACGGTGTAGGCATACCTCGCCTGAGCCATGACGCTAACGCCGATGGTGGCAAGGTTGGCGGAATAGGCGCCGTTCTCCTGGAAGTACGCCTGCTCCATCACGTAGACCTGCTTCAGAATCTGCTTGGCTTCTGACTGCTTCGACTTCGTGCTGGCGGTCATGAATCTCGGAATCGCCATCGCGGCGAGAATGCCGATGATGACCACGACGATCATGAGCTCGATCAGCGTGAAGCCCTTCTGTGATCTGTGGAGTCTGGAAAACATCTTAGCTCCTCCTGATTGTTTCTGGTTGCTCTTGCCTTCTATTTCTCTTTCTCTCTTCATCTCTGCAATCTCGAATTCTCCGGACTACCCTCTATGCAAAGTTCGCGCCAATCTGCTATGCGAGATGGGTCGAATCTGTGCCAATCACGTACTGCATTGTGTGCCATCGCTTTGGCCAGACCCTGCGCTCGCGACTTTCTCACCACCTCCTATCCGAGTATCCCTTTTCTCGTTTCCCCAACTGTCTTAATGCCCGTCATTGATTGCAGAATGCAAGACATCAGTTCGAAACGTCGTCTATCGCGTTAACAAGAATTCCGTTATCGTCTATTGTCCATTGATCCGCGGTCGGGTCGGTATCAATGCCCGGATCAGAGCAGTTAGCCGTCGCTACAAAGTGCTGTTGATTAACAGCAATAGAATAAACGTACCGCGCTGGAGGCTCCAACTGGATCTGAATTGAAGCGAACGCGTCGGGCGTTGCAGTGGACATGGAGGCGCCACCCGGATCCCAGTAAGCGCCATGTTCCTGCATATAGGCGCTCTGCATGACGAAAACCTGTTTCAGCAAATTCTTGGCTTCCGACTGTTTCGCTTTCGTCGCAGCAGTGTAATAGCGAGGGATTGCCATGGACGCCAGAATGCCGATGATCACGACAACGATCATCAGCTCGATGAGAGTGAATCCCTTCCTGCTGCGAAATTTCATATTCTTAAGTCGGAATCTCCCACAGACGCGTACCGCAAAGACGATACCGGATCAGCGCGAAATCGTCTGTGATTGCGAGACAACGCGTTGGCAAGTCTGCCCGCTAACGTCGGTCTATTCGAGAGAAAGTGAGCAATGCAATTCGCACGACCGGCGTTGTGGAATGCACGAGAACGCACCGAAATTCCCGGAGGCAGTGGCCTCTCGCCAGGAAGCTACTCAGTCTTCCCCGGCTGCCTAAGACCGTAGCGCTCGATCTTTCGATACAACGTGGACGGGTCAATCCCGAGAGCTTTGGCAGCTCTGTTCTTCTGCCAGTTCAACTGATCGAGAGTCCAGAAAATGTAAGCCTTTTCGATCGACTCGAGAGTTGGAGTCGATGCGTCCTCGGCGGAGACGACCTCCTTACCGTCAGCCTGCTGCGTGACGTTCTTGGGAAGATCCGCCAGAGTTACCTCATCAGAGCTTGACAGTAAGAGAGATCTCTCGATTGTATTTTCCAGTTCTCTGACGTTGCCGGGCCAATCGAATGATATCAGAGCTTTGAGCGCTTCCGCCGATATTCGTTTTCTCGGGAGACTCTGCCTCGCTGAATAAGTGTCCATGAAATGATTAACAAGAGTGGCGATATCCTCTCTTCTCTCCCTGAGCGGCGGTATTTGAATCGGGAGCACATTCAATCGGTAGTAGAGGTCGGCTCGGAATCTGTTAGCCTTCACTTCAGCTTCGAGGTCTGCATTTGTGGCTGCGATAAGTCGGACGTCGACTTTAATCGGTTGAGTAGCGCCAACCGGGGTAATTACCTTCTCTTCCAACACTCGCAGAAGCTTCATCTGGATAGCAGGAGACGTATTGCCGACCTCGTCGAGAAAAAAAGAACCGGTATCGGCCACCTTGAAGAGGCCTTCTTTGTCCTTGATAGCGCCAGTGAATGCGCCTTTGACGTAGCCGAAAAGCTCGCTTTCCAGCAGTGTTTCCGGCAAAGCAGCACAATTGAGTGTGAAAAACGGCTTGCCCGCACGGTTAGAGTGAAAGTGTATCGCCCGGGCGATAAGGTCTTTTCCGGTACCGCTTTCGCCGCGTATGAGCACAGTGGAATCCGACTTCGCGACGGTAATAGCGATCTCTTTCATCCTTATGACCTGCGGATTGTCCCCGATGAAGCTGTCGAACGAGAATTCACCTGAAAGTCGGCTTCGGAGAGTTTCGTTCTCCTGCTCCACCGACATCTGTTCTATCAGCTTGCTCAAGGTCAACTTTATCTCATCAATCTTAAACGGCTTGGTGACATAGTCATACGCTCCGTTCTTCATTGCTTCAATAGCAGTGTCCACCGATGCAAAGGCTGTCATGACGATGAAGTGGATTTCAGGCTTGAGCTTCTTCGCTCTTGCAAGAAGTTCGAGGCCGCTCATCTCAGGCATCATGAGATCAGCAATTACGACGTCCGGTGGTTGCTTGCGTATCCGTTCCACCGCCTCTGAGCCGGAAGCCGCACTGGCGACGACATATCCCTCTTTGCCGAGCATGATTTCCATGAAATTGCGCATGCTCTCTTCGTCATCAACGACCAGAATGCTCGTTCTGCCCATCGCCTTAGTCCCTTCAAACTGACGCTGTGCCGGCCTGCCAGTCCAGCATCTCACTGCCTTTGTCCATAGCGCTATGAACCAACCGAAGCTCGCCTTTGCGGAATGCAGACATGACGCCGCTTCGCGAAGCCCTTTACGGTCGGGATCGAATCGAAAGCATCAACTTGGCTCTCTCCAACTCATGTGGATAGAGGTTTGACGGCACTGCGGCCCTCCCAAACTTGCTGTACACCGTATGCCGGGCACATTGTGCAAAGTCGCCTTTACAGTATCGGGCTTTGTATGATTCAGTCGCATCCCCCGCGCCCTGCATCTTGTCATTGAAGAATGGACACGTCTTTAGAACCTCGCATTCCGCCATTGAATTCCCCTTCGTCCTGTTCGCGGTCTCCCGCGTTTGTTTTATCGGCGGGCATGTCGCAGAATGAACGATTAGAGGCTGAAGAGCGTTGCGTTATGCAAAGATTGCGCGAAAGTCGAGCAGAATCAATCTGGATTCGATGGGTAGATTTTTTGTTGACTGGCGGTGGGTTGGATCGTAGGCTGTTTATTGGTTGGTTGTCTCTACTAAGTGTCGAGGGAACAAACCAGCCTATTCGACGTAGGAGTCGAGCAGTACGGAGTGAACTCAGGGAGTGACGGATTCAAGAAAGTAAAAGTCGACCCGATAATACATATTAAACCGGGTATGAAGTCTTGAGATCAGGGACTCCGTGTAGATGTTTGAGATTGAACCTATTTGTCAAGGAGCTTAGCATGAATCACAGAATCGGAACCGTAGCCGGGAATATCTGGCAGCAGCTCGAGAAAGGCGATGAGATCACGCCCAAGCAGCTCTCGACTGCGATCAAAGAGAAATCGGATGTTGTCTACCTCGCGCTCGGCTGGCTGGCCAGAGAGGACAAGATCGAAATCAATCCGACCAAGTCGACGTTCAAGGTCAAGATCAGCAAAGACTGATTCGTTCCCGGTGCGCAAGCAGAAAGGCGGAGGACATCCTCTGCCTTTTGTTTTGCCGTGACCGAGTGCGAAGTCACCCCGGCGAAAGGGAGTATTGAGAAAGTGTTATTGGATGCTTTGTTGCCGGTAAGAGCGACAGGATGTTCGGGCAGGTCTTGACCACGATGAAGTCGTGGTTGTGACCTGCCCGCAACCACTTTCGAGGGCGCCGGGTCACACTCCCCGCTTCGTCGGGGAGCAAGACCCATCGCAACTCCCGGTGTGCATCTGACACTTCTTAACACGCCCGTCCGCCGCAATGAGTGGGCACCGCATGCTGGCTTTCCTCCAAACGTCCGACAGTGACAGCTCGCCCAAATATTCGCCGAATCTGTCAATGAAGACGCGGTGAGTGTCAATCGAATTAGCTGTCAGTCGAGGTGCATGAACGCATCAGTTACAGAGAATGCGTGTCATGACGAGACCAGCATCGGGATCGCGTGCTCGATCAGCCTTATCGCCTCATGCTCCAACTTCGCAGCATCCTCCAGCCGCGTAACCTGCTCTGCCCGCATGGCCGAACTCCATGTCTCGCCATCTTGAAGGGTGAACGGGTACGGTGCAATAGAAATCGCACGATGGTTTGGATCTGTGAGGACTTGATCCGAGATCCGAGAGTACCGGTCGGCAATTGAAGTCAATTGGTGAGCCGCGTCGATCTCGAATTCTCCTGCTATTGTTCGAAGGTATGAGGATGCTGATCTCCGGTGCTGCACGAGACAATCGTAAATCCAAGCGTTGCCGAGCATCGCATCTTTGCGCATACCGTCATCTGCTGCATCCAGCGCTCTCAGTCGAGAGATATACTCCTCCCATGCCCTGAATCCAAGGAAATACTCCCCTGCCCCATCCGCTCGCGCCATTTCGACAGCCTGTTCGAGTGCCTCAATAGCCATCTTGTTCGGCGATGGCATATCGCTCTTCCTGTCCGTAAACACCGCGACACCCCACGGTTCGCCGGTTTCGACGTAATAGCTCTCGCCGTCCTTCCTGAACGGGTGCAGACAGAGCCATTCCTCTCCCCGCTTCTGATAACCGATTATCAGTCCATCCTCTTCGTTGCCGTACTCCACAGGCACTCCCCGGTCGATGCTCTCAACGACGGCGCCGCGTATCTTCGAAATCGTGCACCCGCTTTCCGGCTTCAACTCGAACACTCGGATGTTAACCGGCAGCGCCTGCGACGATCTGGTCAGACAGCGAAAACCGCATGCCGGGTGCGGAGAACTGGGGCAGAAACCATGCTTGCTGAGCTGCATCCGGAATGCCAAGCCCGATACGCCAACCAGATGATCGTAGCTCACACTCTCCCCGATAGCCGCCATAGCGCTTGCCTGGGCTGCGTGTATAGAGCTCGCTCTCTCGCCGAACGACCAGCTGACCACGCCCTCGATCCAAACGCGATCTCCGTCGCGACGGATATGAGTCTCCATAGTTCCCTCCGCTCTGAAGCATCGTTTGATTGCCGAACGTCAATCCGAAGATACGCAAAGATCGATCTTCGTTTCAACAGAAAATCATCGACGGCAAATGCCTGTGCCAAAATTCCTGCCTTCGGCAATCGTCAAAATTCGAACAGCATGTATAACCTTCACGCAAGTCGTGCGATGGCGTGGTCTGCTCGTTTTGCGATTCCGATAAACCAAATACAGGAGCTAACAGTCGAACCGATGGAGGTTGGCTTGAGAACGATCACAGCGTTTGCCACCCTGGCGCTGCTGGCAGTCTGTGGCTGCTCGTCTATCGGCCACCAGGACATCATTTTGATTAAGTCATCAGACTACGGCTATTCGCCTGAGAGAGCGATCGCCTGTGGCGGAGGGAGCGAAGGCGAGCGGAAGTTCCTGTCGAGGTTGCGCGGTCCGGCAGGCGAGAATGTCAGCGTGACGCAACTTCCGGATTGCTGCCATTTCAGACTTCCGGCTGAGACGGGCAACGAGCAAGGTCACATTTCACGCTATGAACTCCGTTGGACCGGAATCGGCGAACCCGTCATAATCTACCTCAACGGATTTGTGCGCGCTCCGGTCCGCATTCCCGATGGTCTCGCGATGGCTGAATAGGTCACTTCGCGCTGCAAGAATACGGCTCTTCTGCGCGTTCGCAGCCATCGGCACAGCAAGCGTACTATCGGCACAGAGAGGATCTGGCATCCCGAATCCCTGCTGATAGAACGTAGTCGCCATCAATAGAAGAACCCAAACGGTGCAGGAAGTGCTGCCCAGCCTCCACAGGGATCTCGAAAGAGCCTTTACAATTACTCGCGTGTCATGTATATTCGCCGCACTGAATAGTGGTGAAAATGCACGAATGACGCGGAGGGAATATGGCTGTAACTATGAAGAAGCTTCTTGAGGAGCTTAACAAAGACCTCGAATGGGAGTATGCCGCTGCGGTTCAGTATGTTCAGCATGCAGCTGTCATGACGGGTGCGCAATTTGAGTCGATTCAGAAGGAGTTGATAATTCACTCCAATGAAGAAATGGCTCATGCGTTGATGCTCTCCGAGCAGATTGACTTTCTCGGCGGAACGCCGACATGCGATGTTGAGAAGCGCCTCGTGTCAAAAGACAGCCTCGAGATGCTCAAACAGGATCTCGCCGGCGAGGACATGGCGATCAAACGATACAAAGAGCGAATCGCTCAGGCTGAAGCGCTGAAGGAGTATGGATTGCGCAGGATTCTCGAGGACATCCTGATCCAGGAAGAAGAGCACAAACGCGACCTCATGGCCGTGGTGGATTAAGCCCGCTACACCTGAACCAACTTGGCGATATTGAGAGACCCCGCACACGGGCGAGGTCTCTTGTTTTTTGGCTGGATCAATTGAGGACTTCGCATGGCCGGATATTCCAGAACGGGGAATCGCAGACCTCGTAGTAGCAAGACAACTTCACAATGCGCCGCGGTTCTGCGTTTGCCGTTCTCGCCAAATCAGAAGCAGCCCCTTGCGATTAGCACGGGCATGATCAGCCATGCAATGCCCTTCAACAGGAAGAATGCAAACCCAGCAACACCGAGTTTCTTGAGCCAATCTTTCACCGGGTAATCACCTCGTAAACACGGAACTGGGATTTCATCGGAGGCTCTTCACCGCGTTCCTTGGCTGCCTTGAGATCGGCGAAGCCGCGGAAATGTCCATCCCCGAACGCAGGGGACTTAGTCCAATCCTGGAAGGATTTCTCCGAATCCCACTCGCTGACCACAAGGTACGGTGTATCGCCCTTAATGGGGCGAAGGACCTGCATGCGCACGAACCCCGGCATCTTGTCGATGGCTCCCGCCCGTGACCGAAATAGCTCCTCGAATCGGTCCCGGTAGTCCTCTCTACACTCTATGTAGTTTATAGCAACAAACATTGAATACCTCTCACTTCGGTTAGCGTTTAGTGTCTCCATACACATCCGTGCTCGACACCCTTGGCGGCATGATCCGTTCCGTTGCTGCCCGCGCTTGCGCAACGGACGTATATGACAGATTTATAAACTCAGAACCGCGCACATTTGTTCTGCTGGAAACCGGATCGCCTTGGCGAGCTTCTGAAAAACATAGATATCCCCTGCTCGCAAACGGATATACAATGTGATTGACTTAGCGGTAACAGGTCAGGATCTTCTTTCGTGAACGGACAACGAGCGCAGGAGGATTTCATGAAATCAGAACCACGTTTCTCGGGCTTCCCGCGAGAATGTGTGAAGTTCTACAGAGAGTTGAAAGCGAACAATTCAAAGTCGTGGTTCACAGAGCACAAGGACGAATACAACGAATACGTATTGGAACCTGCACGCCTATTTGTGGTCGAGATGGGAGAACGACTTCGAGCATTATCGCCTGCCATTCAAGCCGATCCTCGGATCGACAAATCGATCTTCCGCATATTCCGTGACACCCGATTCAGCAAGGACAAGTCTCCTTACAAGACGCACCTCGGAATCTGGTTCTGGGAGGGCTCCGGCGATAGAATGGAGTGTTCCGGATTCTATATGCACGTCGAGCCTCCGAATCTCATGCTCGCCGCTGGTCTTTACAGGTTTCCGGCACACGTGGTTGACGAGTATCGACATTCCGTTGTTGACGGTGTGCACGGCGTAGCCCTCGAAAAGGCGGTGAGAGCCGTAACGAGGAACCCAGATTGCAGAGTCGGAAAGGAAAGTTTCAAACGCGTTCCCAGAGGGTTTGATCCGGATCATAAGCGAGCCAATTACTTGCGACACGATACCCTGTACTGCTGGACGGAATCGAGGATTCCGAAAGAATTGTACTCGGAGACTGCGCTTGACTACTGCTTCAGGGAGTTCAGGAGCTTTCTCCCTCTGCACGAATGGCTCGTTGAATTGATTGCGCGCTCGGAATCCTGACTGAATTGAGTTAGCGCTGGTCTCGTTACTTGCGCACAGGAATCTGAATGCGCGTGGTTTTGCCGAAGTCGAGCGTAAGCCTCACGGCGCGACCGAGCTGGCTGCGCGTGAATGGTTTCTTGACGTATGAACCTGCTCCGAGGTCCAATGCCTGCTGAACTCTGTCGGTAGGAGAGAACCCGCTGACTATTATCGCCTTCTGAGAGGGATCAAACTTCTTGATCTCCCGATACGTGTCGAGGCCATCGAATCCGTCCTCCATGATCATGTCAAGGATGACCAGATCCACAGCATTCGTTTTCAGATACACGACTGCCGCGTGACCGTTCTCTACAGAGACAGCGTCATATCCGAGGCTCGTGAGCAACTCCACTGCGACCTCTCTTTGAGGGGATGAATCATCGACAACGAGAATCTTCTCGTGTCCCCCGATATCATCCACATTTTCTTTGATTCTGTTGTCCTGAACGGATGATGCCGGGAAATAAAGTACGAATTCTGTTCCCTTGTCAACCTCTGAGAAGACGTCGTAATAACCCTTGTGATCCTTCACAACGCCATAAACCACCGGCAATCCCAGCCCGCTGCCACTGGTTCCCATGTGTTTTCTACTGAAGTAGGGTTCGAATATCTTCTCAAGGTCATGGCAGTCAATGCCGCGTCCTGTGTCACGTACAACGAGGATGACATAATCGCCTTGCTCTATTTTCGCGTACCCTCCAATCAGCTCATCTAAGTGCCGTTGCGAGGTCTCTATCGTCAGCGAGCCGCCGTCAGGCATAGCTTCGAAGGCGTTTATGACCAGGTTCATTACAACCTTGCTGAGGTGAGGAGCCGATCCGAGGATATTCTTCAATCCTGAGTCGAGGTTGCAGGCAAGGCTAACCGACGGGGTCGATTCTGCAAGTCTCAGGTACCCCGGCGAGTTCAAATACGACTTCACGACATCGTTCAGGTTAGTGGGAGCCATTTCATACCGACCCCGGCGCGCCAACGTGAGAAGGTCCTGGACAACGCTCGCTGCTTGCTGAGCGGACTCTGTCATTCGCTCAACATGGTCCACAGCAGGGCTGTCCTCTGGCAGGAAGCTGAGTATCAGTTCCGGATAGCCCAGGAGCGGCCCAAGGATGTTGTTGAGGTCATGCGCGACACCTCCGGCCAGAACTCCCAGTGATTCCATCCTCTCGGCGCGTTCGAGCATCCCCCGAAGAACTCGCTCCTGTTCCTCAGCGTTCTTGCGCTCCGTGATTTCACGCACAATGGCCTGAAGGTATAACTGCCCGCTAAGCTCTATCCTGTGCAGACTCACTTCCGCAAAGAAGGGCGTGCGGTCATAGTGACAATGTGTCCACTCGAAGAACTGGGGCTCGCCGGAAAAAGCCGCGCTGATCTTCTCCAACGCTTTATCGAGCGAACTTCTGCCGTCCGGCTGAAGCTCCGGTGAGAAGAGATATGGCGGGTGATTGATGATCTGATCTCGGGTACACTTGAACATTTCCAGAGTCATCGAGTTGCATTCAACGAAGAGATCATCTTTCATCAGGAAGATCGCGTCATTGGCGCATTCAAAAAGTGTGCGATATCGAGCTTCGTTTTCTCTCAACGCAAGTTCGGCTTCGTGCTTATCGGTCATGTCGCGGATAATCGTCATGATCTGGTTGTCCAACAGGGGCAGAAGCCGAGCTTCGTGAAGTGTACGCCGCCCTCTGACATCAAGTTCATACTCGATAGACACGGTGGCTTTCGTTTGGTTAACCAGTTTGATCGCCTTCGCAAACTCCTCAGCTACGTGCCGAACCGGTATGTCCTGGATGCGTCTGCCTGTCGTGGACCGCTCTGGAATATACATCTCAGTTTCGCCACCCGTCTTGCAGTCGAGTATTTTGCCATCTGAGTCGAGTCTGAAGAACAGATCGGGCATTACTTCAAAGACAGACTTCAGGTCTGAATTCGCCTGCAGCAATTCATGGGAGCTAAGTTCCAGCGAGCGTTCGAGCATTGCTCGATCAGTGTCAAACTGGGTGTAGGCATCGCTGATTGCGGAAACGAAACCACTAAGAGCAGACGGTACCGAGACAGTATCGCCGAAGAACTTGATGAGTTGTCTTTGCAGCAGGCTGTGCATCAGGACTCCGATCACTTCTCCGACAAAGTTGTAACGGTCATTGTCTGGTTATGCAACTCGCAACCAGCTCCGGGTGCAAACGGCGAGATTTCGCCGTAGGAATAGAAGCCCGCCAGGACAGCCTGCTGACCTACTTCAGTCTGCACCGCCTCCACTTCCTCTTCTATACGCTGTTTGAGCACCATCTTTCTGCCAACGCAACTGATGAGTATTGCGAGCTCCGTTTCCGACGGACTAATAGCGAGCTTCGATATCTGCGCTGCCCGACCGGCTCCATCGATGAGGCGATCGAAGTTGGCTTTCATCAGCCGAGCGTATGAACCCACGGGTATGTCCCCGGCAAAAGTCATGCTCTCCGAATCCTCGTCCACTGCAAGAATAGTACGGACAACCCCCGATTCCTTCTCTCCGCCCCTCAGACTCAGGGGAAAGAGCAGACCTGCTGCAGGAAGACCTTTTGCATGTTCACCGAGATACCGCTTGTATAGATCCAGAGCTGACTTCCCGTCCAGCTCGTGCAGCACGTTGCCGCACGACTTCGTGACAACTCGTTCCGGGCCGAACGGATCCCACCCCCCCTGTGAACCGAAACCAATCTTCAGTTTACTCCCATAAAGCCCTACAGCTACGATCGCGCGAGTATCCGTATCATCTGCGTAAACCACAAGAGTCTTCTCGAAACGTGCTCCGTCTCCGGAGATTCCGCCGGTCAGTGTCACGTCCCCGGGTAGACCATCTGTCAGACCTCTGACGAGGTCACTGCCGTTGACGTCGATTCCACCGGAGAGCACAAAGACGTGTCGCAAGTTGCGCTTTTCAAGTCCGTCTGCAAGGGATCTTCCCGCCTCATAGCCTCTGTCACCCTCCTCCAGACGCACCCGAGCGCTCTGCACAGTCGAGCATTCGAACTGCACAGCGGTGACCACGAGGGCGCCATCATACACTCTCGTGCCTGATATCTCTCCCGCCGTAGAGCAGCCAATTATGCTCGCCTGAGGATACATCGCGGCTATTTCGCGAATGAGCTGCCGATCTGCGAGAACAGAGCGATCCCCAAATGCAATCACCATCTGGGGACTCTCGGCAAATCCCCCTATTCCCTTGTCGCGCCAGCCTTCTGATATGGTCCACACATTCTGCTTGACCAACATTTCGAAGCTCCTTGTCTGAGCGGTTGCATGGCCCCGGCGGGCGAGTAAACAAGATCGCCCTCTCAGAATGACTCATTAATCAGATGTACGCTTCCATTCTGATATCGGATCGTCGCCTCTGCTTTTGAGGTTTCCCACACGGTTTTTTTAGGGGGGGCCGTAAGGGTGCGAATCCGCATTTGTTTGTGGCTCATTTGAATCGAGCGCTAATCGACTAAATAAGAACGCTTTGCAAGAAATACCTTGCTTCCGGACCTACATCTGCGGATATTTATATCAGACCTCTCTCCTTCACCGCAGTAAATCCTTATTCTCGGGGGTGATGTGATGAAACACTCTGTTTCACTTCGCAGCGGGTTGCTGCTTGCGGTAACGTGCGTCCTGCTGGTAGCTCAGGACGGGACGTGCGATGCGCAGGATCCGGGGATTCGAGATACCTGCCGATTCGAGCCGGACACCGCATTCTGGGCGATTTGCACTCTGGAGGATTCGACGATCGACATTGGTCTCGTGGCGTGGACCGACGCCCCGGAACTAATGGGCATATCCATCGGATTCAGAATCGGTACAGACATCCCGTGGCCACGGCTTCGCAATCGAGTGGATTCGCTGCTGATAGTCGACACATTCTTAGTCGATTCGTCGGTTGATGCTTACTGGACCAGCTTTCTGAGAACATCTCTCGATCCTGATGTGCCCGGACAACATCTTGGGATCAACGGGTGCCTGTTGGGGTTTATCACATCCCATTATTTCGATCCGGTGATACCAGCTTACACACACACGAGACTTGGCACACTTCGCATAAAGATACTGGACCCAGCTATGCTTCCCCGGACGGGCTTCACGATTGAGGTCGATTCTTCCTTCATACCGCCCTCCGGTACTTTCAAGTTCAGTCAAAGGACAGGCACCGGCTATCCTCCGGAGTTCACTGAAGGCCATATCATTATCCTCGGAGGCGATGCAGAGGGTGAGTCTACGCAGAATGGGATCCCGCCTATGACATTTGCGCTTGACCAGAATTACCCAAATCCCTTCAACGCCGGGACGAGCTTCGCAGTCACGCTTCCGAGAGAAGTGCACGTCAGTGTTTCCATCTACAACCTCCTTGGACAGCATGTGGCTACATTGATCGACAAAGACCTCCCTGCGGGTAATCACAGGATAGCATGGGACGGCAGATCGGAGGACGGAAGTCCGGTATCTACCGGAATATATTTCTATCGAGTAGACGCTGGGCCCTTTTCGGAGACAAAGAAGATGCTGTTGTTGAAGTGACTTCTCAAGTATATCGCCGCCAATGATCAGTCTTCTGGCTCGCCAAGATGAACTGTGAACGCTGCCTGTGAGAATCCACTTGCATAGAGTGAGAGCGGGGGCGATACTGCGATGGTTGCTGAGGTGCAAACAACGCTTATGATGAAGAACTTCCGAATCCGTGCCAGAA
>JAGVNY010000202.1 GCA_020053015.1 Candidatus Zixiibacteriota bacterium
ACTTAGTACTAGTGTACTGCGTCTAACGCTTCTTTACAGCGGTTGATCTTGCCGAGGATCAGGTTGGCGTGGCTCGTAGGGCAGTACCCGAAGTCCCCGTTATCGGGGACGTAGCGGTTCTGCCAATCCTGCTTGACATGGCAGAACCACGTCGTCTCGCCAGAGCGGGACTCGGGTTCTGCCCTACAGCTGCAGTGCCGCCAAGACAATTCTGGGACACAACAATAGAAGAAGTCGGATCACGCTCATCACATTGTTAGCGCCAGTTCTTCCTGAAAAGAGTCTGGTGAGAGAGAGATCGCCCGGCCGGTAAGCTCCAAGCTCTGTCGGCTACATCAGCGTTAATCCGTCGCGATGCAGAAGGTGAATGGCCGGTAGCTGGAGGACTATCCTTGAGCGACGCATCTGCCTTGATGAATCACGGGAGCTTTTCAGCGAGCATTGCTGCAGTTGCAGAAACCGCGCCAGCTTGGCGGCATTCAATCAGGATCTTGTGGTAGACGCCCATCATTTCTCGGCGCTCTGGATTGAAGAACTCGCCCGGATGGAATACAATGCTCAGTGCCCCACCGATACGACCGAGATGACCGATGAGACGGGAGAACTTCTCTATCGCGCCGCTACCATGCTGCTTGACTAACACCGCATCCATTACCGCCAGAGGCATTTCCCATATGTAAAGCGGCTGCCTTGAGACAGTGTCGTAAGCTTGGAAACAGCCTGCAATACCGTTTCTGTATCCAATGCGGTCAGCATAGCCAGAGGATTCGTCAACACGAATTCCATGGTTCAGCAGAAAGGTGAATGAACTTGCTGGATCGAATCTCAGATAGTGGGCTCTACCTACTGCAACCTCGGACTCGACCACACGCTCAAGTTGGCAACGTTGTTTCTCGAAACGTCCACTTTCAAGAAACGTGTCATAATTGTAGTGCATCCCGATGTCCCATCCCTTTGGAATCTGCTTCAGGATATCCGAGATGATAGCGAGTCCACTCCGAGCTCCGAATCGCCCGCTCCTTCCGTTCAGTAGATAGAATGTCGAGTTGAACCCGAAGCACCGTTCAAGGTCAATCATGCCCAGCACGTTGTCAAAGTAATACCGCCTCGGAGCAACGGCGTTCCGAGCAATCCACCATAGATTGCTAATTGCCGGTGGCCTTGCCCTTGCCAACGGAAGGAACATGCGAACTCCCCGCACCGATTGAGTCCACAGATCATTTCCACGCAAAATATCGCAGTCATGCGACAGAGAAATCACGGGCGACTTCACCAAACCGCTCAGATCAAAAGACGGTTGACCGTCTGCGTGGAGTCCAACGCAGCCGCCTACTACGGCTGCCACTGCCTCATTGAACGCGGGAATCTCAAGCAAGTCGTACTGTAACCTCGGACTGAATGCCGCTGCAAATCTCCCGTGACGATCCTTCTGGGCAAATCCTCTTTCCTCACCAAAGGTGAGAAGATGAGACAGGTTACCGAAGAGATTCCAAGCCGGAATGAGCGTCCCCTGTCGACTCCTGTACCATAAGGGTGTTGATGCGTTTGGTATTGCTTCCCAAACGTCGTCCAAAGGTACGGTGATCCTGTTCCAGAGTGTAAGCTCAGTCCCATTGAATCTGACGCTGTAAGGTTTCTCCTGACGATTCGGAATCGGGATGTCATAGGGGATTGCTACAGCCTTCTCTTTGAGTCCGGCGAGCTCGCTACTCGCCACGAAGCGGATCGGATTCCTATCGAGAAGGCTCCTGACACTGCTATCGAAGAACAGAGAGATGTGGTTCAGAATCTGCTTTCTTAGGTAGCTGACTTCCGGAGTATCCATTAACCAAGAACTCCTTCTGTGAAGATACGGCTGACATGCCAGTCATCGAATCTCTGATATGAGGCTCTTCTCCTGCCCGCTTCGCAGTCATACAGAACTACCGAGTAGCCACGATCTACATGATAGAAACCGACCCGTCTGGCAACGCGACACACAAGCTTGTCGAATGGGTGATTGTTGACACGCCAACCTCGGATCCCTACCGCACCCATGTTCCGTGTCCCAATTACCGCTTCAAGCAGAAGCGTCCGGACAAGATCGTCAGTACAATATCTGATAGAATCGCAAGCAACCATCAGATCGACGAGATAACCCATTCCATCATCGCCTAACGTGAAAGCCGTCCACCCAAGCAGTTGATCTCGATCATAAATCGCTCTCACAATGCTCTTCACATATGGATTGTCAAACAACCTCCACTGGAGATATTCTGCGTCCCGATAGATTGTGGTTCCGCCCCATTTCTGAACAAATCGACTGCATAGGTCACCTGCTTGCTGATCAGCTTTGTCCCACGTGCGCAGATCAAGTCCGCTGCTCACCCGTTGTCGGCCCAGGGCAATCTTCATGGCGCTGATCGATTGCGCCAGTAGGCAACCTGTCTTTAGAGCCGAGACCTTCAGCTTCCGAGTCGCCGTGGTCTCAGGGTCGTGCAAGGCCTCGGACATCAACACCTGGACAGACCTGCTGGAAAACGGAAGAAATATCTGCTTGGTCTTCCCAGGTACATCAAAGCCAATCGCTGTAAGCGCCTTGACTGCCCGCGTGAATCCCCAGATGGAGGCGAACTGATGTTCCTTAGCATAATCGAATAAGATTGCATACATCTTCTCGAACAGTTGTCGTCCCCTATACCCAGGATCAAGAAGTGTACCCTCCGATTTGGCTGTCCAGTAGACACCTGCTTCGTCTACCATGCGGATCGGAATGAAAGCCTGTGTGCCAACTATGGCACCGTTCTCAACAAGGACAACATATGGTATCTGCTCTGTGCGGTAGTTATTTGCTGCAAAAGCCCATGTCCACTGTCGAATAGTGCGGTTCTGCCTGTAGATACGATTGTGAAGATCGTTGCAGGACTCCTCTTCGCCTTGGGCAACGAACCTGATCTCCATTGTACGCTCCTTCACAGACTCGAAGTATGGCTGGCCTTTTGATGCCGATGACATCCGACACCAATGATAGCACACCCTGAATGTGCCAGCAAGAGCAGTCTTCGCGGAAGATTACGTTTTCTGAAGGTCCGGCCGGATCAGAGATACATTCCCTGTGGTCGTCAGAACGAATGGATCTCTTGCGTGGAACATCCAGATTGGTATATTGATTCCAACCATGAGGATGCACGAAGCTGCTGCTGCAATCGTGTTAGGATTGCACAACCAGACGTGTCGCCTGTCTTTGGAGGAAGTTTCGGTCATGAGTGAGATGCTCGGAAAGAATGGTGATGTAGATCGCGTAATGGAGAATGCCACGCGTGCTGCGAGCTCCTTCCGTGAGCTGGATCAGGAGCAAACGGACCGCGTTGTCAGGGCGGTCTATGAAGCCGGTTTCAATAGTCGCGTTCGTCTCGCAAAGATGGCATGCGAAGAAACACGGATGGGCGTGTGGGAGCACAAGATGCTCAAGAATGTCATAGCGACCCGTTTCGTTTATGAAGATATCAAGAATCTGAAGACAGTTGGCGTGATCTCAGAGGACGACAAGAACGGAATCGTCGAGATTGCGCAACCGATCGGGCCGATATTCGCGATTACGCCGGTCACCAACCCGACTTCGACTGTGCTCTTCAAGATACTGATATCCATGAAGTCGAGGAATCCAATCGTCATCCGTCCTCACGGCGCTGCTCGGAAGTGTTCGGTTGAGGCAGCGAGTATCTGTTATGAAGCCGCACTGAAGGCTGGCGCTCCTGAACACTGCATTCAGTGCGTGCCGCGTACAACGGACGAGCAGACGATTAGGCTCATGAGCCACAAGCACACTGCAATGATTCTTGCAACCGGCTCCACCGCGCTTGTGAAAGCCGCATACAGCTCCGGGAATCCTGCCATCGGCATCGGCCCCGGCAATGTCCCCGTGTTTATTGGAATGACGGCTGACGTGCCATTTGCGGTCGAGCAGATCTTCAACTCCAAGACCTTTGACAACGGCACCATCTGCGCAAGCGAGCAGGCGTTAGTCGTGAGAGGCTGCCATGTCGACGCCGTGAAGTCGGAATTCAAGAGGCGCAAAGCACATTTCTTGACGAAAGATGAAATCGCGCGTCTCGGGCCTGTGGCATTCAACTTGACAACGAGAACAATGCGGCCGGAAGTAATCGGCCAACCTGCTCCGGTGATTGCAGCGATGGCGGGTATCGATGTGCCACCAGATACAACGCTTCTGATAGCCGAGCTTGACGAGGTCGGCATAGAGTCTCCCCTGTCGTTGGAGATTCTTGCGCCCATTCTTGCGTTTTACGTAGCCGAGGATATCGAGAAGGCGATCGCACTGTGCCGCAGCATCAACAGCCACGGCGGGCTGGGGCACACGATCAGCATGTTCTCCAACAATGAAGAGCGGATACAGTATTTCGCATCGGTGATGAACGCCGGACGCATTCTCATCAACACTCCTGCCTCGCAGGGCGCGATTGGCGGGGGTTACAACTCGCTCACGCCCTCGATGACGTTAGCATGCGGCAGCGGCGGCAAGAACATCACGACCGACAACATCTCCGCACGACATCTGCTCAACATCCAGCGCATCGCCCGACGCAGAGTGCACAAGAACATCGATCCGTGCAATATCAAGCTCTACCTCGACGAGTCAATCGACGCCACGACGATTGAGCGCGAGTGCAGCGACGACTCGTAGGGGCATGGCGCTGTCAAGTGCCAATAGATGGGTAACAAGTTCTGCCACGACATGGGTGACACTTTCAGACATCGGAGAATCGAGCGTCGGGCGTAGCCCGAAGCGAGAT
>JAGVNY010000203.1 GCA_020053015.1 Candidatus Zixiibacteriota bacterium
GTCGTGAGGAACGAGTTTATGAATCCCGAAAGATCACCATCCATCACGGCGACTACGTTGGATGTCTCGTATTCGGTCCTGTGGTCCTTGATCATGTTGTATGGATGAAATACATACGATCTGATCTGCGATCCCCATTCGATCTTCTTCTTGGTAGACTCCAGTTCCTGCTTCTTCTGAAGTTCCTTCTCTTTCTCGATCTGGTATAGCCGTGCTTTCAGCACCTTCATTGCGGATTCCCTGTTCTTGAGCTGGGAACGCTCCGTCTGACACTGCACGACGATTCCGGTGGGAATATGCGTGATTCTCACCGCTGAGGAGACTTTGTTCACGTGCTGGCCACCGGCTCCTGATGCCCTGAAAGTATCGATTCTGAGGTCATCCGGTTTGACTTCCACGGTTATCTCTCCGCCAACCTCCGGATAGACGAATATGGAGCAGAAAGATGTGTGCCTCCGCTTGTTGGCATCGAATGGTGAGATTCTGACGAGTCTGTGAACGCCCGACTCTCCCTTGAGAAAGCCGTAAGCGTAGTCACCCTTAATCTCGACAGTCGCCGACTTGACGCCTGCCTCATCGCCAGCTTGGAAGTCTATCGTGTCAGATTCGTACGAGTTCTGCTCGGCCCAGCGCAGGTACATGCGCAGCAGCATCGCAGCCCAGTCCATTGACTCCGTGCCGCCTGCTCCGGGATGAATCGTTAGAATCGCGCCGTTCTGGTCGTCCGGATCGGACAGATAAGTCTTCAGCTCGAAATTAGACAGCTGTTGCGCGAACGCGTCCGCAGTTGTCGCGAATTCCTTCTGTAAGTCGAGCGACTCGTCCTCACCAGCAAGCTCCTGAAGAACCACGAGGTCGTCGAGCTTCTTCTGAAGTCGTTCCACTTCGTCGAGAATGCTCTTGTCGAGCTTGATCTGTCTTAGAGTTGACTGCGCCTTGGCGGCGTCGTTCCAGAAATCGGACGCGGTAGTCCGCTTCTCGAGTTCGGCTATTGCTGTGCGTCGTTTGTCGACGTCAAAGATAACCCCGAATTTGGGCCAGTTTCTGCCCGTACTCGGTGAGATCATGATCGACTGTCTGAGCCATAACGCCTCCTCGATAACGTACTTCGGGAATAAACAGAGCTCGCGACAAAGGTCAACAGAAATTTGTCGTTTGCGCAAAGAGCGCAGGACAGCGCCGTCTATTTGGCGCCTCGAGAAATACTTGTTGACGATTCTCGACTCTGTTCTCAGATTTGAGATCGTCTGCTGGAAGGGCGAATTGTCGGACAAATGCGACAATTGTTTTGGATCAAAACACCTCCATATGCGTATCAGAAGCCGTATGAGGGTGTGTGCCGGTTGACAGTGACGGCATTGTGAATGACATGGAGGTGACATGAAGACATCACGCAGACTATTGGTCGGAATAATCTTCTCGTTTCTCGCTCTTGCTGCGAGTACGGATCTGCTTGCTGCGGATCAGAAGAATGACAAGTCAGAGGATGGCGTTCCCGGCGGCTGGGGGTTCGGTGGGTTCTTCGGGCAAGTCTCGACTGCTGAGCCGGTTCCTCAGGGTTCGATTGACATCGGGCCGTATGTCGGCTTTTTCGAGGATGCCAATGCGCTTTTCGGACGATTTGCCGTTGGAGTCATATCCGATATGGATGTCGAAGTGAAATCGGGGGTGCTGGACACCGAAGGATCGGATGATCCGCAGTTCATGATCGGCGGCGGAGTCAAATACCGATTTCTCGGTCGCAGGCAGACCTCTCCCGATATGGCTATCAGCGGCTTCTTCGAGTTCTATGATGTTGGCGAGGACGCAACCGTATGGAACATCGGTACGGGGCTCATAGGCTCGTTCCCGATTCGGCTCTCGAACAATTCTGATCTGACCCCGTACGGCAGGTTGAGTATGCGCGTTGAGAGACTCACTTACGGTGATGGCGACACCGACTTCGACATCGGACTGAACGTCGGCACGCAGTATTCTCCCGGACAACGAGTTCAGTTCTTGGGAGAGCTCCAGCTTGATGATCAAATCGGGTTCATCTTCGGCATCAATTTCGCAGTGTATTAATTCTTGATTCCGGCCTGATTCAACAGCGATTGCATTCGTTGGAGATCAGTTCTTTGCAGGTCAGCAGATCCTGTGTTATATTCGTCATGTGAAGCGCTTTCTCATCATACGTCTCTCTCATCTCGGAGACATCATACTCACTGAGCCTGTCGTGAGGTCGATAAGTGAAACCTGGCCTGATGCGGAAATCGATTTCCTGACGAAGTCCTCCTATCGCGATGTTGTCGATCTCTTTAGCGGAATCGACAAGGTATTGACGCTCGATATTCCGGGGAATGACTCGTCGATTCTCGGTCTGCTGTCGAAGCTCAGAGCAATGAGTCTGCAACGTTACGATGCAACAATCGATCTGCACGGCAATCTTCGCAGCTGGCTGGCAAAGTACCAGATTAGATCGAGACAAGTCGTGACATATCACAAGAATCGGTTCGCACGCTCAAACGCTGTCAGGAGGAAGCTGCACGCTCCGGCAATCCATACTGTTGACCTTTATCTATCCGCCTTGAAGAAGCTGAACGTGCCCTGCGTTTCACGAGTCCCGACAATCGAGCTTTCGCCCTCGCGGCAAGACAAAAAGAGCGCTTCATCGGAATCGAGCCGGTATATAGTCTTCGCCGTTGGAGCGTCGCATCCCACGAAGCACTTTCCGCTCGATCAATGGGTGGAGCTTGGGATGGAGTTATGGGACTCGTTACATGCGCAGATTGTGGTCGTAGAAGAAGAACAGTGGCAGTACCTGAATGTCTTCGATGAGCTTGTGGATGCGGGCCACGCGAAGATTGTCACCGGCCTCCCGATCAAGTCTCTTGCTAACCTGATAGCAGGCTCGTTGCTGACGATATCAAATGACTCCGGCATAATGCATTTGTCCGCTGCTCTCGGGGTTCCGACCGTTGGTCTGTTCGGTCCAACTCACCCTGTTCTCGGGTTCTCTCCTCTCGGAGGACTAAGCCGTGCAGTCTCGGTGGACGCTGAATGTTCGCCGTGTTCTCTGCATGGAGAATCGCCGTGTTACAGAGAGGAGAGGTTCTGTTTTACGAGAATGCGCAACGATGTGATTATGAGAACTATCAAGGGAGTGTTACAAGGTGCAGGTATCTAAACGGAGAGCGGTCTTCCTCGACAGAGACGGTACGCTCATAGAGGAAAGAGGTTTCATTACACGGGAGGAAGACATCGCTATCATTCCGGGAGTACCGGAAGCGCTCAAGCTTCTGCGCGAACTCGGATACGTCATTGCGGTCGTTTCCAATCAGTCTGGGGTTGCCAGGGGCCTGCTCACCGAGCAGCGAGTATCGGAGATTAATGAAGAAGTATTTCGACGACTCGAAGAACATGATGCTCGCCCAGACATGTTCTTCTATTGTCCGCATCATCCCGAGGCGGAGACTGACACCTACAGGCGTGTGTGCGACTGCAGGAAGCCAGCCCCGGGAATGGTCAGGATGGCGCAGATACTGGTCGATCTTGACATCTCAGACTGCGTATCGGTAGGTGACAAACTCAGTGATGTCGTTCTCTGCCAAGCGCTTGGCGGGAAAGGCATTCTCGTTCTGACCGGTTACGGGCGAAGTGAGATCAGCAAGGCGAGTGAAGCCGGTGTGCAGCCGGATTTCGTGGGAGAGTCTCTGTCAGAAGCCGCTGAATGGATTGAGTCGCACATGAGCAAACGCGACTGATCTTGTAGAATGGTCATAGTTTTTGTTGAAATAACATGCTGGTGGGCCTATCGATCCGAATCGAACATAAGCCGATGGCCCGATCATTGCTGAAGACGGGAGACTTAATCGGCGAATGCGAATCGGAATCAACATGTACCAACCGATTCCGCATTCTTCCGGGATGCGGGCAGTCGTGAAGAAGCACAAGTCCGTGTGGTGCGCATAAGCCAGCAGATATAGGATCCAGCTCGCGATGGATCGCGATGCGAAATACTTCTCAACTCTCGACAGCGGGCGACTGCGATGCCTCCTGTGTCCCGTCGGCTGTAAGCTTAGAGACGGCGAAGAGGGCGTGTGCATGGGGCGGGTGAACCGTGGTGGCAAGATGGTTGCCACCAACTATGGCGAAATCGTCTCGGTCGCGATAGACCCGATCGAGAAGAAACCGCTCTATCACTTCCATCCCGGCGATCCTATCCTTTCTGTCGGGCCGAACGGGTGCAATCTGTCCTGCAAGAACTGTCAGAACTGGACTATTTCCCAGGAAAAGCAGCCCACTTCGTACATGGCGCCGGATCAGCTCGTGGCTCTTGCGCTCGATCGCGGATCACCGGGGATTGCATACACCTACTCGGAGCCATTCATCTGGTATGAGTACCTGTGCGACGTTGCTGCACTCGCTCATGACAACGGTCTGTATAATGTATGCGTCACGAACGGTTACATAAACGCGGAGCCGTTGAGCGACCTGATTCCTCTTGTAGATGCGGTGAACATAGATGTGAAGTCGATCCGGGCAGCATTCTACCGCACGATGTGCAAGGGCAATCTTGAGACCGTCATGAGGACAGTGGATACCTGCGCGGCCGCAGGCATGCACGTGGAGGTTACAAACCTGCTCATTCCGGGCTTGAACGACACTGAGGCTGAACTGCGCGAACTCGCAGCTTGGATAGCGAGTCTGGATCGCTGCATACCATTGCACTTGTCGAGGTACTTCCCGAGCTTCCAGTTGGACGTTGATGCCACGCCGATTGAAGCGCTGAAACACGCGTTTGGCATTGCAAAGGAGTATCTCGATTTCGTATATGTAGGTAATGCCCAGATCGAGGGAGCGTCGGACACGTTGTGTCCCGGATGCTCAGCGACATTGATTTTCCGCTCCGGTTTCGCGATTCGAATTGCAGATCTTGAAGGAAAGAAGTGCCGCAATTGCGGCAGAGAGATAAGTATTGTTGTCTGAATCAACCCTCACACCCGAGAAGGAGGTTCACATGAACGTGAACGAAGATCTGAAGACTGATCTCAGAAAAATCATCGGTGGAACGGTCGAGAGCGCATTCGAGTTGAAGGCCGGTCGGGGCATCTTTATGACCATCCGTGCCGAGGGCAGAACAATGGCTCTTGTGGTCGAGGAGTCCGGCAATGGATACGGTGATTCTCAACGCACGACCGAAGTATATGTGATGGAATCGCTCGTCTGAGCTTTCAAAGATACGTAGTATGGGATTCGGACCGCCGGAGGTTACTTCGGCGGTCTCTCTTCTTGCTGGTCTCGTCTGTTGACTTAGTCTCTTGCTGCAGGGCGGCATAAGACCCATCTTGTCAAGATTGAGAATGTGGGCAGCGCTGTAATTATCGTGGACAAAAACACTTGATTTTTGTGATTACTCTGCTAACTTGTCGCTCGAAGAATCAAAGCTGAAACCAAGGAGACCAAGAATGAATAGGACTTCAACACCCATCCGCGTGGCTACACTCGTGTTACTGCTGGCTGCAGTTTCGGCCAGTATGGCTTTCGGCGCCGAACCATCCGAGCTTTCGCACCGCTGCCAGATGTACGAGCGCTGTTTCACGCCGCCCGGTGACCTGCCATCGAGCCAGACGACGCTGATTGCGCTGATGGCTGCGGCTGCGGAGCTGGGCACTGACGACCTCACTGAGATCGAAGGCGTTTTCAGCCAGATGTCTCCGTACGCAGTTTATTTGACAGCCTCTGACACCAGCTACACTTGGGACACCGACCATTGGGTTGGTGAATCGAGAGCGACTTACACTTACAACACAAGCAACTTCTTGACGCAGATGATTTACCAGCATTTCGACGGCTCAACGTGGAACAACTTCCTGAAAGTGACTTACAATTACGATGGCAGCAACAGGCTCAGCACTTCGACTTCGCAGAGTTGGCAGGGGGGAGCCTGGGTGAATCAAGGTCTCTCGACCATGAGCTATGACGGGAGCGGCAATCTGTCACAGATACTGTCCCAAGCTTGGCAGGGCGGTGCATGGGTGAATTCGAGTCTTGCCACCTATACATACAGCTCAGGTCGGGTATCAGAAGTGGTTACTCAGCAGTGGCAGACAAGCGCATGGGTGAACCTCTCGCACGTCATGTACACGTATACTCCCAGCGGATTTCTCTCGGTTTGGACGATGCAGACCTGGCAGACATCTGAGTGGGTCAATACCTATCGCTTCAGCTACACTTACGACGTAAATGATCTGGAGATTGAGAGTCTTTCGCAGATGTGGGGTGGCAGCGATTGGGAGAACACGTCCAAGAGCGAGTATAGCTACGATGGCTCCAGCCACGAAATTCTCGAATTGAGTTCGATGTGGGTCGATCCGGACTGGTTGTTGACCGATGCGGACACGTCCAAGTGGTCTGGCGATCTCAACACCGAGGTTGTGACTTACCAAATTCTCTCGGACCAGCTGTCTCGTACTCAATACACATACGACGCGCATGACAATGAGATCGAAAACGTTCAGCAGAGTTTCGTGGATCCTGATTGGATCAATGAGTCGAGAAATGTCTACGTGTACGAGCTGTCGCTCGACGCAGAGCTAAGTGACGAACGTCTGCCGAGTCTTTTCTCGCTTGGACAGAATTACCCGAATCCGTTCAATCCTTCGACATCGATTCGATACAGTTTGGTCAAGAGATCAGATGTCACGCTCGCAATCCTGAATGTGCTCGGGGAGGAAGTGAAGACTCTGGAGAGTGGCATACAGCCACCTGGCGTGCATGAAGCTCTCTGGGATGGCACCGATGACGATGGCCATCCGGTTGCAACCGGAATCTACTTCTATCGGATTACTGCCGGCGGGATTTCTGAGACCAAGAAGATGGTTTTAATGAAATAGCGTCAGGAATGTCGGATTTGCAGCCGACCCACTTCCTCGGAAGATGAAATTCAAGGCGCCGCGAGTTCTATCGCTCGCGGCGCTCTGCTTTGCGGATGTGTCCAGTCGTGTCCCGGCAGTTTGGGCACTTTCATGTGGCGCCGATCTCTCATTCGCCTTCGGTTCCGACCTGTTTCAGCGTTTCACCGAGGTCAATTGCCATGCGACCGATCACGTCATGCAACCCGAATCCAAATTGGTATTTCCTGAATCTATCGCTCAACACGTCAGAATACTTCCCAAGCCATCCGTCTCCGACTTTCTTGATTATCCTCCTGTCGGCCAGGAAAGTGAATCTTCTCTGAAACAGGTTGACATAGAGCAGCACTCCGGGTCTTCCCTGGGTTTGTCCAAGGCCAAGCTGGGAGTATTCGCGCTTCGAGGCTTCGTCTGACATTACTCGGTCGGTGACGATACGGAGTACCAGTTCGCAGCCGGTTCTGATCTCGAACTGCTTGACGATTCCCCGCAAGTCCATTAAGTCGTCCTTGGAGAAATACTGCGCCATACTACCAGCCACCTGTCTCCGTATCGCAGTCAGATTCGCGCGAGTCTCCTGACGCTTTGGGTAACGCACCGGGACCTCCTGCGGTGAACCCCCCAAACCCAGTAGAGAGTCCGGTGTAATAGCGCAGATCGAGAAACCGAAGAACCCGAATCTGGTAAGATGCCATGCCATCCAAGTGATAGGGAAGGCAACACTGCTCATAGGTCTTACGGGAGCCGCAGGGGCATGGTTTGTTTTCCTCACACCACATGTCCCTAAGGCAGTGGATGCACCGGACGGCTGAAGTCAGGTTTCTTCTTCCACAATGAGGGCATTTGCGGCGTTTGAGATTGAAGGTGTTTGCGAACGCAACGAGACCTATTGCGGCAGCAGGGATGAGGATCAGCGCATAGGTGACCCTCGGTCTTTCGGACTGTGCTCCTGATTCCAGCGAGCTAACAGCTCTCGTGAGGCCGCCGAGATAGTCCTTCTGTTCGAATGAAATCGCAAGCGATGTCGTGATGTCGGACAGTGGAAACCTCTTCAGACGGTCGCTGGCTCCTGCCGAGGCAGTGAATCGGAAAGTCGGCGGGTCCTTCACTGCCAGAAGAAGCACGCCGTCGTTCTGTCCTTCGTGGCCGATTTGCCAGCGTTGGAGCACGGCACGCGAGTAGAGGTCAGCATCTTCTCCTGAAAGTGTCGGTACCGTCAGAATTACTAAGAAGAAGTCCGAATGGGTATTCAGGCTCTTCACGCTCTGGCTGAGCTGGAGCAGTCCTTCGCCGTCAAGGAAATTCGCATGGTCTACGACCAGAGGGCCGTCATAGGCGCAAGCAGTCCCCAGAGTCAGTACTACGCAGGCTGCCAGCGCCAGATGAAACCGAGATTCAGTCAATCATCGCTCCCACCGTTCGTTGTTCTTTATCCTAAACGAATGAGGCTTCGATTTGTGCGTCGGTCACTCAGTTAGACCCTTTATCCAGCATCGACTGGCAGCACTTGAACGTGTGGCCAAACTCAGAAAAGGCTTTCCTCAGCGCAGACTCGTCAAGCGAATAGAGCTTCTTGAGCCCTTCGCGCTTCACGTTCACCAGTCCCGCTTTGTGAAGCGTTTGCAGATGTCGCGTGATTGTCGGCTGTGTGAGCGTGAACATGTCGACAACTTCGTTCACCGAACGGGGCCTTCGCTCAAGCAATGCGAGGATCTTCATACGGGTTTCGTCGGACAGCGCCGCAAACAGCAACGACAATCGTCGCTGGTCTGAACGATCAGTCATGCCTTTTTCGTTTTGCACTGAGTGCCCTTCCATTTCCGATAAGTTGTCAAACGGCCGCACGCTTGGCAAGCTAATTCATCGGAGCGGATTCGATCATTTGTGTTTGACATTCCCAACCCTAATTGCGAAGATTCTGCCGGCATCGCACACAACGAGGGCTCAGCATGCAAGAACATCCTATCTTCGCTGGTATCGACTTGGGCGGGACAAGCATCAAGTACGGTCTGTGCCACTCTGACGGATCGGTGATCGCTCAGTTTTCGGCCGTTGCCGAAGTCAGCGCCGGTCCTGAGGCGCTAATCGAACGAATCGCACATTGCGGCAGAGATCTTGTGGCGGAGTCAGAGCGACTCGGCTTCAGACTTCCGTACGTTGGCTTTGGCACCCCCGGAGTGGTAGATCCCATCGCGGGCAAAGTAGTTGGAATGTCGCCGAACATCCCCGGATGGGAGAAGATCGAAATCAAGCAGCGGCTCGAAGCTTCTTTGGGCATGCCGATCATCGTCGAGAATGACGTTAACGCGATGGCAGTGGCAGAACACAGATGCGGCGCGGCAAAAGGTTTCAGGAACGCGCTCACGACAACCGTGGGTACCGGTATCGGAGGAGGCTTGATAATTGATGGCCGCCTCTACCGGGGTGGAATCGGAGCTGCAGGCGAGATAGGCCATATCACCGTCGTCAAAGACGGCGAACTGTGCGGCTGTGGGCGCAGAGGCTGTCTGGAGAGATACGCGAGCGCTGGCAGCTTGCTCAGGTCAGCCACGGAGATCGCCCGGAGCTACGGGGGAGCTTCCGAACTGACCGCTGAGCTGAAAAGGGAGGGCAGGCTGACTGTCCATACGATCCTAAGCGCTTTCAAAGATGGAGATGAAATTGCTGTTTCGGCAGTGTCGACGATCGTAGACTACCTTGCTTGCGGACTGGCATCGGTCCTCGCCGTGATGAACCCGGATATTCTGGTCATCGGTGGCGGGATTGCCGAAGGCGGAGGGGAGAAATATGTCAATTTCGTCGCGAAGCGCATTAGAGAGTACGCCATCGAGCCATCCGTGATCCAACTTACCGTCCGCCCAGCCCAACTGGGGAACAGCGCAGGGTTCATTGGTGCAGCCCTGCTGGGAACGACATAGTATATGTGCCAAAGTGCATACCGCAAGTCTTTTGGAAGCTCGTTGACTGATTAACAACCGTCTGTGCGTCCAAACCCTTTGCTTTTCACAATGATCTGGCGCTTTCGCAAATACTGTATGCGTTGTCGAGCATATAAATACGCCCGGCCCTCATTCGCACATCTTCCGCACACTCAGACAGTCAAAGACACCAGATATTCATGGTCTTCTTAAGAGGTTCAAGTCCATCGCAATGAGTGCCGCCGGTGACGCAACCTATATGCATAGCAGCGTATGTGGCCCGTCTTGGCTATGCCGTGCGGAGCTCAAAATCGGCGACTTATCAGGATTTCGCTTGCATGCGCTGCGAAACAGTGTTTGATTGTACGCCGGTTTTGGCAATTGCTGCGAAATTGTTGTGATACTTGAAGCTGCTAAATAGAGAGGAGATGCGATGAAACGGTTTCTGTTGAGTGGTCTCGTCGTTGTGACTTGCTTAGCGACGATAGTTGTTGCGCAGTCTAATTATGGCTCGAGACAGATGCGTTTTGTCTACGACGACCCGGATGGCAGAAACGTAATCATGTTCACGTCAGAAGCTCCGCTTCAGACCATTGTGGGACACTCGGGAGCCCTTTATGGCTCGGTTGACGTGAATCTCGACACGCTGTCGGGTGACCCGCAGGTGTCGTTTGAATGTGACCTCAGAACTCTCAAGACCGGAGTGTCAACCGTCGACGACCAGATGCTCAGTAGCGCATATTTGAATGCGGATATGTACCCAATGGCATCGTTCAGGCTCCTCAAGATTCGAAAGGCTAACCCGGAGGTGCTGGCTAATGAGGGAGTTGCTGACCTCGCAGGCCGCGGTATCTTCACTCTAAGAGGCATCGAGGACACCGTAAACGTAAACATAAAAGCGACTTACTTCCAAGCCAATGAAGTGACTTCAAGGCGGCTGCCGGGCGATATTCTTCGGATCAAGGCCGACTTCGAGATCAGAATGTCGAAGTACGGGATCGTGATTCCGGAGACTGCCTTCCTGATGGTTGATGACAGGGTTCGTATAGAGATTGACGCATATGGTGGAAGCAGCGTCGCTCCGCTTGGCCGGCCGTAGCTGACCTTATCTGACATTTTAGACTATATCCTCAGTTTAGGGCAGCCCGAGAGATCGGGCTGCCTTGTTTCTGCCTTGCGGATTTTTAGGACCAGGGCCGTTCGATTCCAGACTGCGGGCGAGTGTCGCCTGAGAAGCGGCCTGAGGTCGGAGCAAGCCGGTCGTCGCGGAACAACACGAAATTGTAGCATGCGGACAAGATTTTCCTTGACAAGTAGCGACGGGGGGTTATCTTACCGCTGTCTAGGGAACAGTATTCATCGCCTTCTGTAAGTTACAAGCTGCTTAAGACACTGGTTTATTAGAACGCAGGTTTTAGTAAACAGTCCCGCAAGTTTACCTACATATATCCAGATAGGACTGAACTTGGCGTACCTTCTGTTTGTGAGATGTAGGCTAAAGTAACGTCGAGAGACGCAAGTCCGAGGGGGATAGCTTGAGAGTCAGGAATTCAGCGACGGTTGAAATTCTGACGCGTGAAAACTAAAAATTCGAAGGAGCATTGTAATGAAGCAAAAAAACCTAAGCGTTCTTACTTTGCTGGCCTCGTTAATGCTTCTTATCTTTACAGGTTTCGCAGGTGCCGCTACTACCGTCACCTTCCTTCCTGGGACGCTTGTCCACGACTGTACGGACACGCTGCAGGTTAGGATTAATGCCGATGAGCCTATCAAGTGTTTTGACATGGTAGGTCAGTTAGCTACGGCGACGGGCGGAGCTTTTGCGACGATTCAGAACATAATCCTGCATGTGTCCGGCATGGACAACGGGGTTGATCTGGACGTCGACGGCTCTTCGATTGATAAGTTCCGTTTCTGGGCCTGCGATATGACCGCTTGGAGTGATGTGATTCCTGCAGGAGCCACAATCGTGGCCGATATCGTAGTCAACGTCGGGTTCAATCTCGGCACATTCACGGCTGCTGGTTCCACATGGCCTCAGCCCAATGGCTACGAGGGTGAGCCGGGTTTCGTGAACGATGATTGCGCTTATACCGCACTCACGATCACACCGGGCACCTATACGGTGACGAACACGGCTCCGGATTTCACCAACTGCCCCAGCCTTATCAGCAAGGAGTGCAGTGACGGTGTCATCCAGTTTGACTTCAATGCGGTCGATCCCGATTGCGGGACCACGTTGACCTATTCGCTTGGTCCCGGCACAGGTGGCGCTATCAACTCCTCCAATGGTCTCTGGGAGATCGATGTCAGCGAGATGTGCGGCACCGTGACCTTTTCGGTGATCGTGACTGATGAACACGGCGCTCAGGATCAGTGCACATTCGATCTGTTTGTGGATACTGATGCTCCGACGTTCACAGCCTGTCCGACAGCCAGCAGTGTGACCCACATTCTCTGGGGTTACGAGGCTAACGGCGATGTTGATGCGGTCGATCCGGACGGTTGTCCGCAGAACATCACTTATACTCTTTGTGGCATTGCCGGTCCTGGTCCGTTCCCCGGCACGTTCGATCTGAACTCCACAAACGGCGAGTGGTCATGGCAGACTCTTGAAGACCCGGCATATATCGGGACCTGGGATGTTTGCATTAACGCCAGCGATGGATGCAAGAGCGTGGATTGCCACTTCGATATAGTGGTACTTCCGACCTATCGTGTGTGGATCGAGAAGGCTCACAATCAGTATCAGGGTCACTACAGCTACCTGTCAGTGTTCCTGTCTGATACGACCGATTTCATCGGCGGTTATGACTTCCTGATCCACTATGATCCGAGCGGTCTCACGTTCATCGAGGCTCAGCTTGGCGACGATCTCGTTGCTTGCGGATGGGAGTACTTCACATATCGTTACGGTAACGTAGGCAACTGCGTTGGTCCGTGTCCGAGCGGATTGCTCCGCATTATCGGCATGGCCGAAACCAATAACGGTCCGAATCATCCGGACTGTTTCGGTCAAGGTCCTGCCGAGCTCGCGAAGCTCAAATTCTACGTGACCAACGACCGCACATTCGATTGCATGTATCTGCCGGTTCAGTTCTACTGGTTCGACTGCGGCGACAACGGCATCTCGAGCGTGTCTGGTGACACTCTTTGGATTGCCCGCCACGTCTACTGGTATGACGATGTGCCGTACGAGATTACCGGCACAATTCCGTGGTTCGGCGGCTGGCAGAGTGTGTCTCCGGCTCTGAACTGCGACGTAGGTCAGCCCAACAAGCCGACACCGCTGGTCGGTATTGACTTCTGGGCGGGTGGCGTTGACGTGATCTGCGCCGACTCCATCGACCTCCGCGGCGACATCAACCTGAACAACGTAGCGAACGAAATCGCTGACGTGGTTCTGTATACCAACTACTTCATCTACGGTCTTGGCGTGTTTGATATCAACATCGAAGGCCAGATTGCGGCTTCCGATGTCAACAACGACGGCAAGATCCTGACGGTTGGTGACCTCGTTTACATCACGCGCATTCTCACCGGCGACGCGCTTCCGTTCCCGAAACTGACGCCGTACGCCAACAGTGTTGAGGTCAACTACGGCAGCGTAGTGAAGACAAGCTCGGCCGTCGATATCGGCGCAGCCCTCTTCGTGTTTGACGGCGAAGGGACCCCGGTCCTTCTTGCCGACGGCATGGAGATGAAGAGCGACGTCGTCAACGGTCAGCTCCGCGTGTTGGTATGGTCTGATGGTACAGACCGCATCTCGGCTGGCGAGAACGAGATTCTCTCGGTCTCCGACGATTTGAATCTGGTTGAGTACTCATTTGCCGACTACAACGGCAACATGATGAACGTCATGGTCGAGAAGTCACTGCCGACAGAGTTCGCTCTGCGTCAGAACTTCCCGAACCCGTTCAACCCGACCACTCACATCGTCATCGATGTGCCGGCTGCTTCCGACTGGAAACTTGACATCTTCAACGTAACCGGTCAGCTCGTTGAGAGCTTCTCCGGCTACACCACTGGCGGAAAGGTCGAAGTGACCTGGAACGCCATGAATGCTGCAAGCGGTATCTACTTCTACAAGGCATCCGCAGGCAGCTATACGGATGTCAAGAAGATGGTCCTGATGAAGTAAGAACCAGCTCTACTTCATGACTCAAAGAGAGAGGTCTCGCCCGAGACCTCTCTCTCTTTTCTGTCCACACACAGGCGATGCCGCGTCGGCGATTTTCCCGCAACGGGTCTTGAACGTGGCGGGTCATGCACTCCGCCGCGACGGGTCGCAAGACCCATCGCAACTTCTGACTCGCATCCGGCTTTCTCGACACTCCCTCTTGCCGGAACGACAGCGCACAGGCTTCTTCGACATTCTGGCGTCGCGTGTCATTTGCCACGGGGTCCCGATTGGCGTTCCCCTATCTGGGAGTGTTGAAAAACCTTGTAGGTCGGCTTCCGAGCGCGACCGAAGGTCGGGAGAGAAAGCCGACAAGCTATTGTCGGGTTTCTCGTTCCGCTTCGCGTCACTCGGAACCCGACCTACGAAGAATGTCTCTCTCCGGGGTTTTTCAACAGTCCTATCTGACCCTGTTTTTGTTGACGCAGGATGCGTTATCCAATTAAGTGACCGTGTCTGCAGGAGGGTGTATATGAAGCGGTCCTACTATTTACTGATCGGTGTGCTTGTTGTCGTGGTGCTCGCGTTCACATATGCGAAGAGTTATCTGGCCAATCTCGAGTCGAGGGACACGCGTGTCAAGCGCGAGATTGTCCGCAGGCAGGTCGTTGACAGTTTGCAGCAAGTCTACGATCGACTGCTTGTACAGAAGGACCGGGCGCTACAGGAGAGATACGACAGCCTTCTGTCTCAAAGCAATGAAATTGTCTATACGCTTGAATCACAACTGAACCTCTTGCTTAACCCGGAGTACGATCCCGCCCGATACGAGAGGGATGTTACCGGCATCGATTCGACCGTGGCCTCGCTCGGCCTGACCGAGAGCGGCTCTGTGGCAACGGAAGGTGTTCAGCGTTCGGACGAAGGTGGCGGCGCGGCATCAATTGGCGGAGCCAGTCCCAAGGAGTACGAGATCTACATCGCCTACCTCGAGAAAACCCTTGCACTTCCGAAGGATCTTTCATCTTATGAGAAGAAGGTCTCGTTGAAAGAGGTGAGGAACACGCTGATGACTGAGTACTCGCTTACCGAGGAAGAGCTTGACGGACTGCTGCTCCGATTTCGGGAGCGGGCAGAAGAAGGAAAGGCCGGAACTTAGCGTACCATGCGCAGAACGCCACTCTGGCTACTCAGGAACTCATGGAACCGCAGCCTCACCTGCTGCCAACTGTGAAGAGACATCGTACTGCCTCAAATTGCCACAACTCCAAGTATCCCGTCAGAAAAGACTACAGAGAACCTCTGCGGACCGAGAACTTTCTGGCTGCAACTAAAGCGGCTGGTCGCGGCGCAGAGTCCTGGCGTTGCGATCGAACGGCACGATGAGACTCTCATCGCGCAGAATCCGATTCACGGTTCTGATGAACTCAGACGTGGCCATACTCTGAAGGCGGAACGGAACCCAGCCTTTCTTTCCGAACCACTCGGATAGAGAGACCTTATGATTGGGAGACATGGCGCATACCTCCAGTGTTGAATCACTCGGATCTCCCAATTGCGGTAGCAAAAACGCAGACGCAAAACACAGTACTATGATTAGAAAAGACTGTTTTTGTCGTATTGTCAAGAAAATTGTGATCGCAAGCGGTCAAGAAAATCTGTAGATTGCCAGAGCGCTGCTCGGAGTTCGCGCCGGGCGTTATAATTGAGTCCTGATACGGGCAAAGGCGACATGCGATGAATGAGAGCCAAGAGCATCGTTTCGCAGAGATACTGTTCGAGCAGTTCACCCTCGAAAATCTCCCGGACTTTCAGTCAGCATACTATCAGACCGAGGACGAGATCCAGAGATTGGCTCGGTTCAGAAAGGCACTATCTAAGCTGCGATGGCACATCCGACACAGCCTGGCTGGGAGACAGCGGGAAGTAATCGAGCTCATCCTTGCTGGTAAGACAGAGCGTGAGATTGCCAGTCTCCTTGGGGTGACTCAGCAGGTAGTCCATATTTATAAACAACGAGCTATCAACAAGTTACGCTCCCGATTCTGATTGTTGGGTGTATGTCAAGATGCTTAAAGTGGGACGGGCAGACACAACGGGTCCCGTACTAGTCCCGCACCTCTGAAGTGCCCGATCACCGCCATGAACGCTGTAGAAACGGAGGTGCCGCATGTTTGGGGTTCGCCATAGTCTTGACTACACCTGTGCTTCCGACAAAAGGATTTGGCATCCTTTGTCACTGCAGTCGATGCCCTCTCGGGAATTCGTCGCGGTCGTCAACAAGATTTTATCGGGCAAGTATGGGTTGCTGACGTATGCTCGCGGGCACTTGGCCCAGAACTGAAATCTTGTCAGTGCCGAAGCACAATGTGTCCATCGCACAGCAAGTCAGAGCTTGTGCGTCACGAAGCAGAACGGCGCGGAACTATCTCTTGATAACGGCGGTTTTTCGACTGGAATCGTGAGGCGAGCCGTCAACGCCTTTTGGTTAGTTGCCGAAAGACTGAGTGTGCTGTCGCAGGTGTTCCGTGCCTGGGAGTGGCCGTTTCGTGGGCAGCCGGGCAGCATCGCAACGGCAGCTGACCTGGCTGTGCTTGACATTTGACGGGATCGCCTTATATTGAGTTGAAGCGTGTTCCTGCCGGTATTTTGCGCTTGGTGACTGAATGAAACAATTACTCAGCGAAAAGCGGCTGATTTCGGCAGCCGTATCAGTCTTCATTGTATTGGCGCTGCTCCGGCCGTCATTGTCTGGTGGCCGTGATCTTTACACCGTAGTCAATGAGTCATACGCCCGGGGCGAGCTCGACAGAGAGCAATACTACCGCGCTCTTCTCTACGTGGTTTACGCGCCAGACCGATTGAGCAGCGGCTTGACCGCCGAAGCAGTGGAACCGATGAGGTGTGGTACACACATTCTCGCGGAGATCAGGGAGCAGGCGCCGACCCTCTCATCCGAATTCAGGAGCATGCTTGCGAGTTACGAGGTTCGACCTCAGACGGAGTTCGAATTCGCCTCTCCCGGAGGGATGTTCAGGCTTCATTTCGACACGGCCTATGGCTCGCCAACCGCACCTGTCCCGATCGAGGATATCGATCTCGATTCAGTACCGGATTTCATTGAGGACATGGCGTCATATGCTGATTCGGCCTGGCAACACATCACGGAGACGATGGGCTATCACACGCCGCCGTCAGACGGGTCACTTGGAGGAGACAGCCTTTACGACATATACTTCTCGCACTTTCAGTTTTACGGAATTACGTTTGCCGACAATCAGACACCCGATATATGCGATCAAAGTTTTTCTTCTCACATTCGATTGCATCACACTTTCGTATCCTTTCCACCCAATCAGGATCCCGAGGGCTCCATAAAAGGCTCGATGAAGGTGGCAATTGCCCACGAGTTGTACCATGCGGTTCAGTTTGCATACGATGCGTATCTTGATCCATGGTGGGCTGAGCAGACTGCAGTCTGGATGGAAGACGAGGTGTATCCGGGAATCCACGACAATTACAACTACTTCGACGACTTCTGGCCAGTGCCGCAATACTCGCTTCTGGAAGAAGGAATCCCATTGCATATGTATGGCTCCTTTGTTTGGCCAAAGTTCCTCGCTCAGAATCGCGGGAAGGACCTGATGCTGAGCGTTCTGGAACGAACATGTTACAATGCTTCAGCCATGTCAGCACTGCAGAGCGAATTGACGGCGTTGGGAACGAGCCTTACTGAACAATTCACGGAGTTTCTCTTTTGGAACTACAGGACAGGCGACCGCGATGACGGCAATCACTACGAAGATGGCGCAGACTACCCCGAGATTAGTGTTATGAGGAATCACACGGCGATTCCAGCGCTGAATCAAGGGACGACTGGCGCCCCGTACAACTTGGGATCTAACTACATCAGGATGGATAACGATTCGGCTTACGTCGGTATCCTGACATTTCGCGTCGACACCTGCTTCACAGCCGCATGGGCGCTCTCGTACGTCACGGTAGATACGATGGGGGTTTACGAGACCGAATCCGTGTACGTTCCGCCTAACGGTCGGAGCACGGTCTTCGTGGGACTGATACAGCATTATCAGTCGGTCGTCTTCATCCCGTATCTTAAGGGAAGCGGCTATGGGGGGCCATTTGGATATTGGTACAGCCTCCTGTGGCGACCCATCGGAGATGCAGATGCTTCGCTGAACATCGACATAGACGACATCATATTCACGATCAACTTCATATTCGGGGGCGGACCAGCCTCCAATCCTGTTGAGGCGATGGATGCCAACTGCTCGGGATGGGTGGATATCGACGATGTTGTTTATCTCATCATGTATGTATTCGCCGGCGGGCCTGCTCCGTGTGGCGAAGGTCAGGCGTGAGTAATATATCATTCTGCATAGATCGGAGTTAGACATGAATCGGATCGGAGCTTGTGCCCTGACAAGTCTCGTTGCGGCTGTTCTGCTCTGCGGATCAGTCAATGCGCGAGAGAAGTCCTCCATTGATCTCATCGAAGAGGCGTATCAGTTGGGTGAAATCTCGAAAGGAGAGAGGATCGTCTATCGGCTTATGACCGTGCGGGACAGAGACAACCTTCCTGCGAAGTATCAGACGATAGAGCCGGTACTCGGCAAAGACGCGACAGACATATTCTTCGAGGCACGCGCATACCTCGGCGAGATGGCGCCTGACGAGCGTAGCCTCGCCTCCAAGTACCTTGCAAGACCCGGAAACGCGTACAGCTTCGATTCGCCAGAGGGTCACTTCAAGATCCATTATGACAGAACCGGAACGAATGCCGTTCCACTGACAGACAGCGACGGCGACGGTATTCCGAACTACGTTGAGTGGCTTGCGAGCTATGCGGACTCATCGTGGAGATGTCAGCATACGTACCTGGGCTACACCGTACCGCCGACGGATGCGGGGCAAGGTGGCGACAACAAGTACGATGTCTACACCGAGGATATGGGCTACTACGGTTACACCCAGGCGGAGGGTTCGGGCAGCTCGGTACCCAGCTACGTGTCGATCGAAAACAACTTCTCCGGATTTCCCGCGAACGATGATCCTGAGGGTGACCAGAAGGGCGCAATGAAGGTCACGATGACGCACGAGTACTTTCACGCCGTTCAGTTCGGGATATACTCCTATACCGAGATGTGGTTCATGGAGGTCTCCTCGACCTGGATGGAAGAGATATGTTTCAGGCTTGTGAACGACAATCATTGGTACTTCTCGTATTTCTTCCCCGTGCCGTATTACTCACTGAATTCTACGACGAATTACCATCAGTACGGCGCTTTCGTCTGGAATCGGTTCATTGACCAGTACTTTGACACGCTGGCTGTCCGTCAAGTCTGGGAGAGGATTAGATCCACCGGCAATAGCAATCCGTATGTTGCACTGAGTTACGTATTCACTTCCAGGGGATCATCGCTACCCACTGCATTTCCACACTTCTGCGAATGGAACTTCATCACCGGCGGACGCAATGACGGTAGTCACTACGAGGATGCATCCGAGTATGACTACATTCAGATCATGCGGACTCACAGCGCCGCATCGTATCCGATCAGCGGCCAGACTCCGGTTACCGCACAGCGTCCGTCCCAGATGGGCTGCAACTACATCTGGATGTATGCTCCAGCCGACACAGGTGATTTCATTATAGATTTCGACGGTCAGGATGGCTACGTTTGGACAGTACAAGTAATCAAGAAGCACAAGGGCGGCAACATCTATGACGTCGAGACGATTCAACTGAATTCTCAGAAGGTCGGGTCTGATACGATTCCCGACTGCCAGACCTACGACTACTTCATTCTCAACCCGATCGTCAATCAGACCTCCGGCTCGAGTCTGACCTATACCTACGGCGCGCGGTTCATTGAGTCGACGTATGCCGTCGGTGTCACTTCGAACGGCAACGTTCAGCTCTATTCAAACACAGAAACTGAGATGAGCTTCACGGTTGAGAACACAGGTGCAATTGCGGACGTGTTCAATTTCTCCATCGTCGACGATCTCTCGTGGGCTTATGAACTCAATCCGGCTCAGAAGTTCCTCGATGTGGGCGAAAGTGCCGTCGTCGGATTGACGCTCACCTGTCCTGCGGGCACGATGCCGGGAGTAGTCGACAACATCGAGTTCACCGCGACTTCGACAGGCAACCCGAGCGTGCATGAAGCTGCTATGGCTTCAGCGGAAGTGTTGCTCCAGCACGGCGATGCGAACAACAGCGGTGACATCGACATAGATGACATCGTATACGTGATCACGTACATCTTCGCCAGCGGACCATCTCCTGTCCCGGTTCTCAGGGCTGGCGATGCCGATGACATTCTTTGTTCAGGGGCCATCAATGTCGACATCGACGACGCGGTGTATCTAATCACTTACGTCTTCGCGAGTGGGCCACCGCCGCCGTGCAACACGCTGTGAGCGGGGCCACGCTTATTCGTATCGATTGAACAATCGGACGTTCTCCCGTTGCGTCAGGTCA
>JAGVNY010000158.1 GCA_020053015.1 Candidatus Zixiibacteriota bacterium
AACCGGTTCGACGCGATGCACAATATCGTGACCTCCCCTCATGAACACGATATTCGCTTCCTTGAGGAAGGATTTGCTGTCCCGGTCGAGAACCTCCGGGAGAATCACCCCTGGGGTAAGATTCGGGCGAACCAATACGATTTGGTATTGAATGGCACCGAGATAGCTTCAGGGGGCATCCGCAATCACAAGCGGGATCTTCAGCAAAAGATTCTGAATGTGCTTGGGATGAGTGACGCCGAAGCGGAGGAGCGGTTTGGCTTCCTCCTCAGGGCTCTTACGTTTGGAGCCCCACCTCATGGAGGTATAGCTCCGGGACTTGACCGCATAGTGACGCTTATGGTAGGCTCGACATCAATTCGCGATGTAATTGCATTCCCCAAAACGACTGCCGCACAATCGCTTATGGATCAGGCACCGTCCGAAATCGATCCAAAACAGCTCAAAGAGCTTAAGCTGAAGCTACTCCTGGACAGCTAATTATGACGAGATTGATTCGAATTGAGGTCAAAGGTGGCTTGAGTTTTCGTCGATCATACCGTAATATGAATTGGAGATGTAAGGAGGATACCCGGTCGAATTGACTGAAGCTATCCAAAAAAGCATGTCGCTTGAGGGAGTCGATCTCAGACTCCTGTTCGGGCGCAACGATGTCAATCTCAAGATCATCGAAGACCAGTTCGGGACTCGCATAGTAGCTCGAGGCAATGAGATCAGCATCAAAGGGGATGAGGACGAGGTCACCCGCGTAGTAAGTCTTTTCCACGATTTGACCACGTATCTCAGGAAGAATCTTGACCTTCCTGAAAGATATCTTTGGTACGCCATCGCGATGATAAAAGAGAACGGGAAGGGGCCAGCCGAGGTACTTGATGCCGACACGGTCATATCTACGCTATCGAAAGAGCCAATTGTACCTAAGACACTCGGACAGAAGCGATATACGACAGCCGTTTCTGAATATGATATCGTGTTCTGCATCGGTCCTGCCGGAACGGGAAAGACCTACCTTGCGGTAGCAATGGCGGTCGCGGAGCTGAAGAGGAAGACGGTCCAACGCATAATCCTGACCCGACCTGCGGTGGAAGCAGGCGAATCACTCGGGTTTTTGCCGGGCGACATACGTGCTAAAGTCGATCCATATCTCCGACCGGTCTACGATGCTCTGCATGATCTGGTGGAACCTGACAAGATCAAGAAGTTAATGGAACTCGGCGTGATAGAAATCGTTCCACTTGCGTTCATGCGGGGTCGAACGCTCAACAATTCGTTTGTTATTCTCGACGAAGCCCAGAACACGACTACCGCGCAGATGAAGATGTTCCTTACGAGACTTGGAGAGAGCTCACGCTCAATCATAACCGGAGATGTCACCCAGATCGACCTCGACCGAAGCAAGGCATCGGGACTAATAACCGCTGAAAGAATCCTTAAGGGCATCCCCGGCATCAAATTCGTGCACCTCGACGCGACGGATGTTGTAAGACACCATCTGGTCATGGAAATCATCAGGGCATACGAGAAGCACGAGAAAGTCAAGAAATAGCTGCGGTCCAATAATCCATGTTTAGATTACTTCAGCGTCTAAAGAGGCGAGTGCGCGCCCGGCTCAAATTGACTCGTGCAGAGTCGGACGGCATGGTGCAGCCACCCCGCTGGCTCTTCAAGATATCTCTGCTTGTCCTTCTGACGGCGCTGATCACGGCGCTTTACCCGATCCGCCTGACCTTTCTCCCGATATCAGTCCCTCAGATGGGAGACATTGCCGCCAATGACATTATCGCTCCGATAGATTTCCCGGTCGAAAAGAGTCCGGAAGAACTCAAGGATGACATACAGAAAGCGGTCAGCGAAGCACCCGTGGTTCTCGACTTCAACGGATTTCTGTACGACAGCATCAAAGCCCAGGTGGATTCATTCTTCAACGCTGCGAAGAATCTGAAGCAGACGAGCAGTAACCACCGCACGCAGGTTCGTCGACTTCGCCTCTATTTCCCACAGTTTGACGAAAGCGTCATCGGACGCATTCTGATCCTCGATTCGCTCGACAAGTATGCGGAGGCGGCACTCTCCGCGCTTGATGACGTCTACTTCGCCGGGGTGATTTCGGACGTAGACTCCGCCCGAGAAGGCGAAGGGAGCAACGTCGCTATCGTCAAGTCCACCGGCAGGTTGCCTCTCAAGCGCGATCAGGTCGTCTCCTTGGGCCAGGTCAGCTCTCACGCGGCCCGAGCGTTTGGATTCGAGGAACCGGAGATCAACCGGCTGTTGGCCGCGGTTTTGACCGGCTTCGCACGGCCCACTCTCACTGTAAACTATCCGCAGACGGAGAGAGAGCGGACGCTTGCAATCGCCAGCATTCCGCGCGAGGAGATATCATTTCATGCCGGAGAAGTCATCATCAGGCGGAATCAGAAAGTCGAGCCGATGCACCTGAAGTGGCTCAATGCACTCGCGGAGCAAAGGGCGAGACTGAGCGAGAAATCGCAATTCTGGCAGTACGCTCAGCCGGTGGTGGGCAGATCTTTGCTCACCGGATTCATCCTCGCTCTCTTCGCCACATATCTCTACTTCTTCAAACGGCGGGAGTCGTGGGCTAACGTCAGATTCGTCGCGGTTCTCCTGCTGATTCTGTTCCAGGCTCTGATGAATTATGCGGTTGGTTTCAGACTTGATATATCAGACTACCTGATTCCTTATGCGATCGGCTCCATGATGTTTGCCATCTTGTTTGATCTGGAGATCGGCCTGATGGCGACGTTTTCGCTGGCTATGCTCCAGGGAGTACTGACGAATTTCGATTTCACAAGTGTATTCATAAACGTCGCGTCCGGATCTATAGCCTGCTTCTCCGTAAAGGAGGTTCGGCGCAGAACGGACTTCTATAGGCCTGTGATCTATTTGTCAATCGGGTATGTGGCGCTCGCCTACTCCCTGGAATTTCTGCAATTCACCGAGCCCCGAAAAATGGTGACAGAGTTCGGATTCGGGGTTATCAACGCCGTCGTTTCACCGCTGCTGGCAATGGGCTTCCTGCCGATATTCGAGTCACTGTTCAATCTCACAACCGACATAACGCTTCTTGAGCTTTCGGACATGAACCATCCGCTTATGCGAAGGCTTGCTATGGAAGCTCCCGGAACCTACCACCACTCCATGGTAGTCGGCAACTTGTCGGAGAATGCCGCAGAGGCGATCGGCGCCAATCCGTTGTTGGCGCGCGTCGGCGCTTACTATCATGACATAGGCAAGATGGAAATCGCCGAGTATTTCGTGGAGAATCAGAGTGGCATAAAGAACAAACATGAGAAGCTCACGCCGAACATGAGCGCGCTGATAATCGGCTCTCACGTGAAGAAAGGCGTTGAGCTGGCCGAGAAATTTGACCTACCGGAGAAAGTCACCGACTTCATAGAGGAGCATCACGGAACGACGTTGATGACCTATTTCTACAACAAGGCAAAGGAGTCGGGCGAAAATGGCGAGCTGCACGATGAAGATTTCCGTTATCCCGGGCCGAAGCCTAATTCGCGCGAGACTGCAATTGTAATGCTCGCGGATTCTGCCGAAGCGGCAAGCAGGACGCTTGATGAACCCAAACCGAATAGAATCCGCAATGTGATCCAGAGAATCATCAATGACAAGTTCGCAGCGGGCGAGCTGTCAGATTCTGCGCTGACCATGCATGATCTCAAGCAGATCGAGAACAGTTTCGTGAATATGCTGATCGGCGTATTTCATGCCAGGATCGACTACCCGCGAAGCGGCGACGAATCATGAGAAGCCACATTGTCACAGTCATAAACGCGACAGGCATTCGACCTCTTCCATCACTGAGAGTAGCCCGCCTTGCTCGGATGATCCTCGCAGATCAGCGACGTCCGGCAGTAGTGAACGTGATACTGACCGACAACAAGACCATTCGATCTCTCAATGCTGAATTTCGAGGAAATAACGCCCCTACCGACGTGTTGTCATTCAGACTCGATGAAGGCGGTCGAGACTCGCTTACGCCTATCTCCGGGGAAGTCTACATCTCGGTTCAGCAAGCCGCAAAGCAGGCTGATATGGTAGGTCACGGGCTCGATGACGAGATTCTCTTGTTGACGTCGCATGGCGTTTTGCATCTTCTTGGGTGGACGCATGAAACGGAGAGAAAGCTCCAGAGAATGATTCGCGTGCAAATAGAATATCTCAACAGGCTGTACGGTAAGCGATGCAAGTCGCAATCCTCATAGCTGTCTATTTTATAATTCTGTATCTCTCCTTCACCGTGAATGTCTTTCAGGTGGGGCTGTATCTCCACGACGATGCAGGTGCGGAAGCATTTGATAAGATGTCTGAGTCGAAGCGGCACAGGTTGGGCGGGTTCTTTTCCGACCTTCCAACATTCAACGATTTTGTTGGCCTCTTCAATTCGCTATCAGACATGGCGCTCGCTACGATTGCGCTGTGGCTGGTTTTCTCGGTGTCGAGCGCATCGGTGGCAACTCGCGCGATCGAATCCGTCGCGGCGCTCGCTGTCACGGTGGTTCTCAACCATATACTTGCGCAGAAACTTTCGAAGAAGGTCTCGAACAAATGGGTAGACACGACCCTCATCAACAGAATCGATCTCGTGTCTTTTCTGAAGACGGCGCTTGGGCCTGCCGTTTCCGCAATCGGGAAGCTCGCGGACAGGTATGAGCGCGAGCAGATGTCGGATGGGCAGAAAGAAGACATGGTCGAACGAGCAATAGAGTCGTTCGCGTCATCGGCAGGTCTCGACGAACCTCTGGTCGAGGAAGAAGAGAAGGAGATGATCGGGAACATCTTCGAACTCGATCAAACTTCGGTTAAGGAGATCATGGTTCCGAGGACAGAAATAGTCTCGATCCCCATGAATTCCTCGTTCGAGGACGTGAAGCGAATCGTGCTGGCAAGCGGCCATTCGAGATTTCCGGTTCCGGGAGAGAATCTCGACGACATCAAGGGCATTATATATGTGAAAGACCTGTTCGCAAAGTGTCCTCTGCCTGAGGTGGGTTTCGATGTCTTGCAGCACATTCGCAAGCCCTTCTTCGTTCCCGAAACCACTCGAACGTCCGACCTGCTCAACCAGTTGAAAAGAACGCGCAATCACATCGCGATGGTTGCGGATGAGTACGGAGGCACGGCCGGACTCATTACGATGGAAGATGTGATCGAATTGATTGTCGGCGACATTCAGGATGAGCATGACGTCGAGGAAGCGCAGATCGTGTCGCTCGAGGATGCGACATATCGGGTAGATGCGAACACTTCGGTCGAAATGCTTGCCGAGCATGCCGGAGTAGAGATCGAGTCCGACTCATTCCAGACCGTAGGCGGACTGATCTACGACCTCGTCGGGAGCCTTCCCCGCGAGGGACAGACCGTCGTGAGCACGCATTTCGAATTAACCGTGGAAAAGATGGAAGGCCAACGTATCGAGAAAGTCAGAGTGCGTCTTCTCAAGGGCAATTCACAGTAGCTGAAGTCGCTTTCTTATCCACCATTCAGCCGACAGCAGCAGTAACACGGCAGCGAGAATCAGCCAATGATGCGATAGCGCATACTCGTGTCGGTCACGTTTCACGGTATTCTCTACCCTCATAAGCCCTGCTAAGCTATCTATTTCGGAAAGTCGGAGATGCGATCCCCCGGTTCGGTCCGATATCTCACGGAGCACCTCACCCAATTGAAAGATAGTCTCCTCTTCCAGAGAGAAGGCTTCGACCGCGAACTTCCCGGACTTCGCATCTATGATCTTGTCGCCGCGGTAGACATCTCCGCGAAAACTGTATTCCCCGTGTCCAAGTATGTTGAGGTCGGTTCTGAACCTTCCGGAGCCTGATCTCACCATGGTTGAGCTCAGTGAGTCGGTCGCAGTCGACGAGTCCCTGAATACGGTCAGCACGACTGATCCATCGTCCATAGCTCTGTAGCTCTCGTCGAGGATACTTGCCGAGAAAGTCACATGCTCGCCAGACTTGAAGATGTGCCTGTCTGGCGCAACTCTTACCCTATCCACTTCATCAGAGGCAGCAAGCCATCTTACGCAGTTATCGATAAACGACTCGTACTCCCGATTCGACCCCCCTCTGCCGGCAGAAACAAAGCCCAGCTTCCAGAACGGTGCGCAGGCGGACGCAAGCACCTTCCCCTTCCCGTGGTGAGAAATCGCAATGAGCGGGACTTTTGCACCGGACCCGGCATCGTCAGTGACCGCAAGCACGGCGGCGCCCGCTTTCTCGCCTTCAAATTCGACGTAAGATTCGAATGGGGGCAAAGCAGACCAGACGTCCTTCAGTTCCGAAGCCTCTTCACCGATCTGCATAATCGGATGATACTTCCCTTGCTCGGTTAGTTGCAGGTGATACCCTGAAGTGGATCTGACGACCGGCTTTCGCGAGGTGTCAAACGGCAACAGTTCTGCGACTTTGGGAGACGAGACAGACTTGACAGATTCGACACCGAGCATGAACATCACCGGCCTGCCAAGCTCACCGACGTACTCCGACAGGGCGTCCGCGCTCGCAGCAAGCGACGAGGGCTGGTAGTCGATGAAGATGAGAAGATCGAACTGAGAGAGCTTGTCAACCGTACGCGGCAATTGGAGAGAACGCACTTTCGCCTGCCGGTCAATCACCGATAGCTCACATTCGAAGTCACCGCTTTTCTCCAAGGCGCGCTTCAGAAAGGTAAGCTCCCAGCTCAGATAGCCGGCAGCGAGGAGAATCCGCTGTTTGGACTTGAGAACTCTGACAGCGAACATCTGGCTATTGTTCTCTTTGAGATCTTCCTCAGGTTGTACCGCGAGAGATACAGAGTAGGTGTGGAACCCGGTCTCAGCAGGTGTGAATTCGATCGGCACGATTCTCCTTGCGCCACTCCCGCCGAGAACCGCATCGACCACCGCCAGAGTCTTCTCCCCTGATCTGATCTTAATTGGCGCTGTTATGCCGTCGAAGCCTCGCGATTCCACCTCCACTTCGATCTTGGTTGGACGGCCCTCGTACGCTATGTCATCGTGCACAACGTTCACAACGCGAATGTCCATCGAAGAGCGCTGTGGCCCAACATCGACCGTATACACGGGGACAGAGAGCTTGAGCGCCGAGGCTACGGGATCAACTCCGCTGTTGAAAATGCCGTCTGAAATCACAACTACGCCTTGCAGATTGCCCGCTTTGTAGCGCTCGCCTATTGCATTGAGAGCATCGCCGAGCGCCGTGCGTTGTCCGTCGAAGCGTATTGTATCTCCAAGTGGCAATAGCGAGTCAGAAAACGCGTAATCATCGCGAACGAACTTGGCGCTACTCTCACCCGGAAGACTGCCATGCAACATCGCGCGGAGCACAGGCTCTTTCAGGTCAAAGTCTTCCACCGATGTCATGCTGGAACTGCCGTCGAGCAACACAGCGACATGGGGCTTCACGTCGCGCGCTATAACGAACGAGAGGACCGGCTCCGCAACACAGAATACAAGCAGTGAAATGGCAGTGGCCCTGAGAATCCCGAGCAGAGTCCGGAAGACGGTCGTCACGGGAGGATTTGTCCGTCGGTAGTAGAAGTATACAGACAGGATCATACCGACGACGATGAATATCGCCACCAGAACCCAGATTCGACCGAATGAAAGCGAAAATTCCTGCATTGCTATTCCGTCGGTTTGATATGCCCCCGACAAGAAAGCTCCGACACCGCGTCTGTCAAGCTGATTGTCGGAGACGCACTACCAGATACGCTCGGTAGCAAGCACGGTTCCAGGATTGTGTTTGCCGGACGAACGACATAGATTGACGGTGTTGAAGAGCGCTCATGGACTGAAGCCGAACGTCTCGACGAAAGGACGAACATGAAGATCACCACTGTGCTTGCGTTAATCGCGCTGTTTGCCGCTCCGTGCGTTGCCAGGGATTTCGACCTCTCCCCGCTAACTAATGAGATCTCGTTGTACAAGAATGCCGACGACTCCCTGGATGACTTAGGAGAGACTCTGCAACTCATCTCCATCAATTCCATTAAGGCCTTGACTTGGTTCAATCTCGAGTTCACTGGCGACCTCAATTGGAATATGTCTGAGGGGGAGGACTTCGACTACTACATCGAGATTGGGCTTGTGAAGCAGCTGACCGGCAAATTGAGCGTGAACTACCAGCGAATCCATGGGACTTTTGTCCCCAAGCCTATCAATCAGGTGGGATTGAGATTGAGCCTTTAACACACGGAGATCATATCTGACGAAGTCTCTTTCGGATTCGCGCGATCGACAGTGCACGTTTTCGAATCCACAATCAGATGGGAAATCGTTTGACTGAAGGCTCGAATAATGCTATTCAATGACTAATACCGGATCGGCAAGTACCGATGAGAGTACTGAAGGCCTCTCGACATCGGTATCAGTGATTAAATTGATAACGAGGTAGATCCCCTATTATGGACAAACGCAGGTCGGAACTCAGGGTTGGAATTGTAGTCTTCCTTGCCATAGCTCTCCTCTTCACCGGGGTGATTTGGGTCAAGGGGTATCGATTCGGACAGAAATTCAAGTCGGTGATGATAAGCTTTCCCGATGTCGGGGCGCTTCGCTCGGGAGACCAGCTTGCTGTGTCCGGAGTCGCCGTGGGCAAGGTTAAGACGATCGAACTGGTGTCGGGCAAGGTAGTGGTGACCTGCTCGATCGATCAGACCATATTTCTTGGTCAGGATGCGCGCTTCTCAGTGAAGAATATTGGTCTTATGGGGGAGCGCTTTGTCGCCGTTGACGCGGGAACATCCTCCGTCGCTCTTGATTTAACCAAAGTGCATGACGGACGTTTCGACACAGGGATCCCGGAGGTCATGGGCATGATGGGAGACATGGTCAGCGAAGTGCGCCAGATGGTCAACTTGATCGGAAACACTGTGGCATCCGAGGGTTCGCTCGGTGAATTTCAGGCTACGATATCCCAACTTCATGATCTGAGCGTAAAGCTGAACGAGGTTGTGGACGATTCGAGAGATGGCCTTAAGCGGTCGCTGGCGGCAGTTGAGCGTGCATCAACCAGTCTCGACCAGCTCGTTAAGAACAATCGTGAACGTGCCGACAGCGCCGTCGCAGATTTCGCCGACGCATCCGACAAGCTCAACCGTCTGACAGGAGGTCTGGATACATTGGCGCTCAGTCTCCGCGAATTCGCGGACAAGCTCAACTCCGAAGAAGGCTCCCTCGGCCTGCTTGCTTCCGATAGGTCATTGTACGACGATGTGAAGAAAGCGGTCAGAGAAGTCGATAATCTGGTTGTGGATATCAAGACCAATCCAAAGAAGTACCTTAGCGTGGAGTTCAAGCTCTTCTGATGAATAGAGTAACATTCATTTTCGGAATTCATAACCACCAGCCGGTGGGGAACTTCCAGTCGGTGTTCGAAGAGGCTTTCGACAAGTCATACTATCCGTTCCTTCAGCTCCTTGAGGCATTTCCGAAAGTCCGCATATCGATTCACTACTCGGGAATCTTGCTGAAGTGGATCGAAGACCATCGGCCTGAGGGAATAGACCTACTGCGGAAATTGGCTCTTTCGAATCAAATCGAGATCATGACGGGTGGCTTTTACGAGCCCATTCTGCCGGTCATACCTGATAGGGACAAGATCGGCCAGATAAGAAAGCTCACTCACTACATCGAGAAGACGATCGGGGACTTCCCCAGAGGCATGTGGCTCGCGGAGCGAGTCTGGGAACCACATCTGCCCAAGGTACTCAAGCGAGCAGGCGTGAAATACACGGTTCTCGATGACGCGCACTTCAAGTACTCCGGTCTGGAGGACGAGCAACTGAGCGGTTACTACCTTACCGAGGAAGAGGGCGAGTCGGTAGCTCTGTTTCCAATCTCGCGGCGTCTCAGGTACACCATACCGTTTAGGCCGATTGAAGAAACTCTCGAACATCTTGGCAAGCTCACATCGGAGACCGGATCGAATCTCGCAGTATATGCCGACGACGGCGAGAAGTTCGGGGTCTGGCCCGGAACATACAAGAGCTGTTTCGCTGAGAAGTGGCTGGAGAGATTCTTTAGCGCCCTCACGTCAAATTCAGACTGGATCAGGATGCTTCATTTCAGAGAGGCGCTTGATGCGGTTCCACCGCTGGGTCGGGTTTATTTGCCCACGGCGAGCTACACTGAGATGAACGAGTGGGCACTGCCTGCGGCGGCGATTATGAAGTATGAAGAGTTCAACGAGAAGCTCAAGGCCCAAGGACTTGATTCTGAATATGGCGTATTCGTACGGGGCGGATTCTGGCGAAACTTCCTTGCCAAGTACCCAGAGACCAACAACATGCATAAGAAGATGCTTCGCGTTTCCGACAGGATTGCACGGCTAATGGCGGAAGAGCCAGGACTCGAAAGGGAACTGCGCGAGGCTGAGGATTATCTGTGGCGGGGCCAGTGCAATTGCCCTTACTGGCATGGCGTTTTCGGAGGGATGTACCTTCCTCACATACGATCCGCCATTTATCAGAACCTGATCATGTCGGAGAAGAAGATAGATGCCGTTTCGCGCAAGCGACAACACTTCGCCGACGTGTCCGTGTGCGATTTTGACCGGGATGGCAGAGATGAGTTTATAGTCGAATCGTCCTTTCTGAATTTCTATTTCAGCCCCGCAACGGGCGCCTCCGTATTCGAGCTCGACTATCGGCCTGCAAACCTGAACATAGCGGACTGTGTAACCCGAAAACAAGAAGGTTATCACCACAAGATCAAGTCTGCCGACACTCCCAAGACCGAGAACGACACGGTATCTATCCACGATATCTTCACTTCCAAGGAGGAAGGACTCGACCGGCTCCTGTCGTACGACTGGTACCGGAGAGGCTGCTTCATTGACCATTTCTTCGGAGATGGAGTCGACCCTGATCGCTTTGTGACCGCTTCATTTCCGGAGGAGGGCGACTTTGTCAATCAGCCCTACAAGTTCGAACACGAGACCGTCGCAGGAGACGTTGCAGTCAGGTTCAGACGCGACGGGGGTGTCTGGTGCGGCGGCAAACAGATGCGACTGACCGTGCAGAAACGATTTGTGATTCTGGCCACTAAGCCCGAATTCGAGGTCCGCTATGTGCTGACCAATTCCGACGCGGTGCCCGTCAATCTACACTTTGGAGTCGAGTTCAACTTCGGCTTCCCGAACCTGACATCTCACAACGTCAGCTACACAATCAATGGCGAAGTCCCCGCACGCTTCAAGCGAGTACAGAAGGTATCGACACAGGAAGGCGTCTCCGGTTTTGGGCTCGTTGACGGCGACGACAACTTCAGGCTCGACCTGCTACTACAGAAGAGGGCCGTTCTCTGGCGCATGCCGATCTACTCGGTCTCGCTGTCTGAGGAAGGATTCGAGAAAGTTCAGCAGGGCGTTTGCATCGTTCCGTCATGGAAGCTGTACCTGACGCCCGGTGAAAGCTGGGAGCTCGAGATGAAGGCGAAAGTCCGGGAGCTCGATCCGTCACAGGCAAAACGGGTCGGATCACTTTCGCTCGCTCGCGCTTAAGCAGTCCGCACCATCTCTTCGATAAGCCTGTGTACTCTTGAGTGCAAAGATACATTGCTTTCATGTGGATCACATCTGATCATTTGATTCCCGGGAATGTCCTTCCGCACGACATTAGCTAACAACCGGAATGCACGCGTCTGGGAACAGGTCGGCGGTGTGGGCGTTATAGTTTTGCCGAGGCAGATGCCTCAAACGCATGGCAGTTAAGGAGGATCGACATGACGGATGAACCGACAATTGCGCACAAAGGGCCGGCGACGTTGGAGCTGGAACCGGGAACGTACCACTGGTGCAGGTGTGGCTTATCGACCAAGCAACCATTTTGCAGCGGAGCACACAAGACGACTTCGTTCACACCGGTCAGATTCGAAATTGCAGAGAAGAAGCGTGTGTCGCTATGCCAGTGTAAACACACATCAAACCAGCCTTACTGCGACGGCACGCATAAGAGACTGTAGCAGAAATCACAGAGGTGAGTTGGTGAGCAACTGCACGCTAACTCTGAACAATGGTAGGCGAAAGGAAATGAAATGATGGTTAGACGAGCATTGGCGATGGCGATGGCGATGGCGATGGCGATCGCAGTGACTATCGGCTCAGCGCAGGCAGCTGAGACATACGTTCTCGATCCGGCACACTCAATCGTCGGATTTGGGGTGAAGCATCTTGTGATCTCGACGGTGAGAGGAACGTTTGATGACGTCACGGCCACTCTTACGTACGATGAACAAGACGTCACCAAGTCGTCCGTGGAAGTGACTATCAAGACCGCAAGCATAAATACGCGTAACGAACGCAGGGATGGCGACCTGCGCAGCGCTAGCTACTTCGAAGCTGAGAAGTACCCAGATATCACATTCAAGAGCAAGAAGATAGTCGCGGCAAACACAGGGCATGTTGCAGTTGGCGATTTCACAATGCACGGGGTTACCAAGGAGATTTCGTTGCCGTTCACGATAACCGGAAAGATCAAGGATCACAGGGGCAATCCGAGGATCGGAACGGAATCACATCTCACTATCGATCGACGGGATTTCGGAATTTCGGCAAGCGCAGTGATGGAAGGCGGCGGGCTAGTCGTCAGTAACGAAGTCCAGATTGAGATTTCAATAGAGTGGGTGAAGCAGTAAGAGTCACATAGTCTGTGCAAGCTTCAGGGGGAGATAGCACTGCTGACGGCACGCTGTCTCCTTTTGCACTTTTGAGAACAGCAGTCCCCAACCGCTGAAATTCCTCTTGATTGCGATTAGATGAGCAACTACAATCCAGCAGCAGTTGCACCTGCAGACCCGTGTGCTACTCTGGCTTCACTTGAAGCAACCAATTCGTGGAGGTGTCCTAATCGTGAAAGACATACTCTCGTGCATGTTGGTCACCACTCTTATCTGCTGCGTCGCAGCGGCTCAAGCTCAGAGTGACTTGACAATTAGACTCCCTGCGGCATCAACCGATGGAAAGATGCCATTGGAAAAAGTGATGTCGCAGAGAAGATCAGTCAGAAGGTACGCAAACCGACAAATCAGCCTCTCGCAATCATCCCAGCTTCTCTGGGCCGCACAGGGTATCACGGATGTAAGCAGAGGGCTGCGCACAGCGCCATCTGCCGGCGCCCTCTACCCGCTTGAGATATACCTTGTGGCAGCCAGAATCGACAGCCTGCAAGCCGGTCTGTACAGATACCGACCCCTGACGCACGACTTGATTCTGGTGCAGCCGGGCGATATCTTGAGCCGACTGTCGGAGGGATTGCAGGGCTGGGTAGTCGAAGCCTCGGCGATAATTGTCATCTCGGCCGTGTATAGCAGAACTGCCGTAAAATACGGTGATCGCGCAGCTCGCTATGTCCACATCGAGGTCGGGCATGTAGCGCAGAACATACTTCTGCAGGCGACCGCACTCGAGCTTGCTTCCGGCGTCATAGGAGCGTTTGACGATCAGGAGATGCGCTCTCTTCTCGGATTGCCGGAAAAGGAAGACGTACTCTATGTTATTCCAGTGGGTTACATGCCCTGAAGTCGTTGAACTCCGATTTTCGGAACCGACTCATAGCTGTCTCGTTATAAGTCAGAGGCTGAAGAAGGAGCCACCGCTCCAGGAGGATTGGAGATGAATTACCTTAAGACTACATTCCTGATGGCTCTGCTTACGGTGTTGCTCGTTTTCATAGGCAACTTGCTCGGCGGGCAGAGCGGTATGATACTGGCATTTGGATTCGCGCTTCTTATGAATCTCGGAACATATTGGTTCAGCGACAAGATCGTGCTGGCAATGTATCACGCCAAGCCGGTTACGGAGGCTGAGGCGCCACAGCTCTATCGTACGGTCCGCGACTTGGCTATGAAGGCCCGGATGCCTATGCCCAAGGTGTATATCATTCCTACTCAGACTGCAAACGCGTTCGCGACAGGACGCAATCCAAGCCACGCAGCGGTTGCGGTTACAGAGGGGATAATGAGAATCCTGACACCGGCTGAATTGTCCGGCGTACTCGGACACGAGCTGGCGCACGTGAAAAACAGGGACATTCTCATTGGGACTATCGCGGCGACGTTTGCGGGAGCAATTTCTATGATCGCTCACATGGCGCAATGGGCAATGATCTTCGGCGGCGGAAGAAGCGATGACGACGACGGGGGAAGCCCGCTCGCAGGCATTGCTATGATGATTGTAGCTCCTATCGCGGCGATGCTGATCCAGATGGCAATCTCCCGCTCGCGTGAATATGCGGCCGATGCTACCGGCGCGAAGATCCACGGCATGCCTCGCGATTTGGCTTCCGCGCTGAAGAAGCTGCATCGCGCAGCGACCGTCGCGCCAATGCAGGCCAATCCGGCTACAGCGCACATGTTCATCGTGAATCCGCTCTCGGCACGCGGACTTGCGAGCCTCTTCTCAACGCACCCTCCAATGGAGGAGCGAGTTAGGAGACTCGAGAGCATGACGCTGGCGTAAGTCGGTCCAGCTGGTAGAACCATCAGTCCGGTAACTCGAACGGCTGCACATCTCAATGATGTTCTTGAAGAGGTTAGAGCAATGTCTATAAGACCAGTCAAACGAATTGCCAGAGCCAAACCGACCATTGAGGGAGCCGGTGTGCACCTCAGGCGTGCATTCGGATTCGGCGATCCGTCCGAATTCGACCCCTTCCTGCTGCTTGATGACTTCCGAGGCGACCACCCCGAAGACTACCTTGCCGGTTTCCCCTGGCATCCACATCGCGGGATCGAAACGATTACTTACGTCCTCGCAGGAACCGTCGATCACGGAGACAGTCTCGGAAACAGCGGGACGATTTCATCGGGCGACATCCAGTGGATGACTGCCGGGCGCGGGATCATTCATCAGGAGATGCCCAAAGGCGACCAACAGGGGAGGATGCACGGCTTCCAGCTGTGGGCAAATTTGCCGTCAGCGCTGAAGATGACCGAGCCAAGATATCAGGAAGTTAAATCGCAGGATATTCCCGAGGTGACTGAGGACGACGGCACAAAGGCTCGAATTGTCTGCGGCAGGTTCTGGGGTGCAAGAGGTCCAGTTGAAGGCATTGCCGCCGATCCGGTTTACATTGATGTTTCAGTGCCACAGGGGAAGAGGAAGACTCTTCCGGTCGAGACCACGAGCCACGCCTTCGCCTACATCTTTGCAGGATCCGGCAAATTCTGCAACGCATCCGGACCACTTTCTGTCCCGACCGAGAGCGTAGGCTGGCTGGACACCACGCCCCCAACTGAGGCAGATAACCGCACTCTTGTCATTTTTGATCGCGGGGATGAGGTCACCGTGCAGGCTGGAGATGAGGGAATACGCTTCCTCCTTGTCTCAGGTAAGCCGCTCCAGGAACCGGTTGCGTGGTACGGCCCGATTGTGATGAACACGCAGGAACAGCTTAAGCAGGCATTTGATGAACTCAAGAAGGGGACCTTTCTGAAGCAGAAGTAGGTCTATCGAAGACGATCGCGGACTTGCTTCACGGTTATCTGCTCGGAGGCTTTGACGGGCATCATAGATACTTTCAGGCAGACCCAGCGGGACAAGATTCAGCTTGTCTTTCGGGCTCTGCATCACCGAAACTTCCGCCTATTCTTCGTTGGGCAGAGCATATCGCTCATTGGCACATGGATGCAGTTCGTTGCACGGGGCTGGCTGGTCTATCGGTTGACAAACTCTGCATTTCTGTTGGGGCTGGTCGGATTCTCAGGCCAAATACCGATGCTCTTCTTAGGGCCGATCGCCGGTGTGATCGCTGACCGGATGAATCGACACCGTCTTCTGGTAATCACCCAGACATTCGCCATGCTTCTTGCCCTGATATTCTTCATTCTCGTTGTCACGAATACAATCAGGATATGGGAAATAGTCGCCCTCAGCTCGGCTCTGGGTATAGTCAATTCGTTTGATATGCCAATCAGACAGTCATTCGTGATAGAGATGATCGACGAGAAGGACGATCTCGGTAACGCGATTGCTCTGAATTCGACCATGGTCAATGGAGCCAGGCTGATTGGACCGTCTATCGCAGGGATACTCATTGTGGCGACAGGAGAGCACATGTGTTTTCTCGTCAATGCGGTCAGTTATCTGGCTGTGATTGCGTCGCTACTTATGATGAGGATAACGCCGAAAACACCTCAAGGACAAGAGACCGAAATATGGAAGGGGCTCAAAGAGGGATTCTCTTATGCGTCAGGATTCAAGCCCATTCGCGCAATCCTGCTCTTGCTTGCGCTGGTCAGCATTGTGGGCATGCCATACACAGTGCTCCTTCCGGTGTTTGCGAGAGACATTCTCCACGGAGGTCCGGATACTCTCGGATTCCTGATGGGCGCAATCGGTATCGGTGCGGTCACGGGCGCCCTTTACCTTGCCCAGAGAAAGTCTGTAATTGGCCTCGGAAATGTCATACCCATCGCTTCGGTCATCTTCGGGATCGGACTGGTGGCGTTTTCATTCTCACACAGCTATCATCTTTCGCTCGCGCTGATGCTGATTACAGGAATCGGTCAGATGATTCAATTGGCAGGTTGCAATACCATTTTGCAAACCATCGTTGACGACGACAAACGGGGACGGATAATGAGCCTCTACTCGATGGCATTCATGGGCATGACACCCATCGGCAGCCTGATTGCAGGTTCATTGGCAGGGCAGATCGGGGCTGGATGGACCGTGTGCCTGTCGGGCATCGTGTGTATTGCGGGCGCTGCGGTATTTGCGTCACAGTTGCCCGAACTTAGACGGCTGGCTCGGCCGGTTTATATAAAGAAGGGCATCATCTCCGAGACATCAGCGACGATATAGAGCATCGATTCCTTGTTCGTCTCCGCTATCGCGCTGTCAGGAATCCTTTCCTGACAGCTCACAGGGGCTGGGCTTCCGACCCACGCCGCACTTGTCATGCTTCAGTGAACCGTATAGATTATGCTCATAGAAATACGCACACGCCGAGGAGTTGAGACAATGCCTATGACTGATCGTGAATTCGTCAGACACATTATCGCCACAATCGCATATCGAGCAGCCAAGACAATGCGGGGCGCTCCCGAATCGTTCGCAGCTTTCCGCCCGGGGCCGACGTCGAAGACCCCGCTCCAGATTGTGGCTCACATGGGTGACCTGTTCGACTGGTGTATGACGATGGTAAGCGGTGAACCGAAATGGAACACCGCGGTTCCTCAGGACTGGAAGAACGAGTGCGCCCGGTTCTTTGCTGCTCTGAAGAAGTTCGACGACGCGCTCGCATCGGAGAAACCGATCCCGTTTGACCTGAGCCGCATGTTCCAGGGGCCGATTGCCGACGCGCTGACCCATACCGGGCAGCTTGCAATGCTGCGACGGCTGTACGGCTCACCGATGAAAGGCGAAAGCTACACACGCGCGGATATCGTTATCGGCCGTGTCGGCGCAGATCAAACTCCCGCCGATCCGAAGTTTGAATTCGATTGAGGTTGTTCGCACATCGGTGCCCGCAGCCCTGTCCTGACGCAGGAAGGACCGCGGCGGGAAACTCGTAGGTTGGGAGCCCTGCGCTTGTCCTGAGCCTGCGAAGGGCGCTCCTGACACGAGCCGAAGGCGCGTTTGGAGATGGCAACTCGTCGCCTTCGGCAGAACACAACTGGCAGTTCAAGCTTGACACCGTCTCCCAACCCGCGATATTTCGGTTCTCTTTCTCCATGATGTCGATGCGAAGCACTAG
>JAGVNY010000168.1 GCA_020053015.1 Candidatus Zixiibacteriota bacterium
ACACGCTCTCCACGGAAGAGTCCTACAGCGTCTTTTCGGGTTACCTCGATCAGAGCGATCAGGAGTCCTTCATCGTGCTCGCTAACGATGTTCCCACGGTCAAGAGGCTGCTCGATATTCCCAAGGCACAGAGCCTTGTGCCGCACGACGTGGAGTGGATGTGGGGAACGCGCGACGAACCCTCGCAGGGCCGCATGATTCGGAGATTGTATCTCGCGAAGAAGAAGGTCGAACTGAAGGGCGATTGCCTTGTCAGTGCGACGCCCGGCTATGATCAATACCATGCTCCGCAGGTCAGTTTCCAATTGACCAAGGACTGCGGCGTGAAGTTCTCGCGGATTACCGGTCCAAATGTCGGCAAACCGCTTGCAATCATACTCGACGGCCAGGTTGAGTCGTCGCCTCGAATCAACGACAGGATAGGAGATCGAGGGGTAATCACGATGGGTGGCGGCGCGACGTTTGAGAACGCCAATGACATGTCGATCGTTCTCCAGGCAGGCGCTTTGCCCGCACCGGTAAAGATCGTCGAGAACTCAGTGGTTGGACCGTCCCTCGGACAGGATTCCATCAACCGTGGCTTTGCATCGGCGATTCTCGGCTTGGTGTTGGTCGCCCTAATCATGGCTGTTTACTACCGGCTCTCCGGCCTTGTCTCGGATATCGCACTGATCTTCAACTTGTTCGTCCTTCTTTCGATAATGTCAATGTTGAAGGCGACACTGACGGTGCCGGGCATTGCAGGCATAATCCTGCTGGTCGGTATGTCGGTTGACGCCGCAGTGCTGATATTCGAGCGTATACGAGACGAGCTTACCACCGGCAAGACGGTGAGAGCGGCAATCGACGCGGGTTTCGCCAGAGCGGCTGTGTCGATCATCGACTCGAATATCTCGACGTTGATCGTGGCAGGCGTGCTCTATGCCCTCGGCACGGGGCCGGTCAAAGGTTTTGCGGTGACGCTGTCACTCGGTATTATGGTTTCGCTGTTTTCATCTCTGATAGTGACGCGGTCGATCTTCGAGTTCCGCAAGAGCTACGCCAAGTTGAGTATATAGGAGTGAGGAGCATAAGCGATGTTCAGAATCGTCAAAGATACTAAGATTGATTTCATTGGCCGCAGGAAGATCGCCTACATCGTCTCGGGTATCCTGGTACTGCTCGGCTTGGTGAGCATCGTGCTGGTTCTGGTGGGCAAGGCCAATTTGGGGATTGACTTCGCCGGTGGCACGATGCTGCAGGGGTATTTCGAATCCGAGGCAAATATCGCCGACGTCAGATCGGCTCTGGGCGATGCTGGTTTCGAAGGAGAATACATTACCAAGCTTGAGGGCCGTACAAATCCGCACACTTTCCTGATCCGCGTCAAGGTTGGTTCCGAAGGCGGGCAGACCATGGCCGAACGGATTACTAACGCGATCAAGGTGAAGTTCCCGGGCAACAAATTCACTCTTGATTCGGTGCACGAGGTGGGCTCCTCGGTTGGACGGGAGCTTCAGGGCAAGGCAGTCTGGATGGTGCTGCTGTCGATGCTTGGCATCCTCCTCTACATCGGTATCAGGTTTGATTTCCGATTCGGAGTTGCGGCCACGGTGGCGACATTCCACGACATTCTCGCTGTGCTCGGAATCTTTCTCGTGATCAACAGGGAGATTTCGCTGCTGGTGGTTGTGGCGATCCTGACGCTTGCCGGCTATTCGCTGACCGACACGGTGGTGGTGTTCGACCGAATCAGAGAGAATCTCAAATCGTTCCGCCGCAAGGGTGATTTCATTGCGACTATCAACATGTCGATTAATGAGGTTCTCAGCAGGACCCTGATGACCTCCCTGACAACCTTCACGGCTGTGGCAGCGCTGTTCATTCTGGGAGGAGAGAGCCTCCGCGATTTCTGTCTGGCTCTCTTGATCGGAATCATCGTAGGCACGTACTCGTCGGTGTTTGTCGCATCGCCGATCGTAGTCGAATGGGAGAACAAGGCGCCGAAGCGTTTCAAGTAATCAGATTCGTCGCGTAGATATTACATTGCATGAGACCCCTCGGTTCGAGGGGTCTCTTGTTTTAAGTCAGTCGAAAACCCTCGCGGTTTCGACCCCGGAGTCCGCACCGCAGGGGTTCGGACCTACTGCAGCAGCTGACGGCGCGTAGCCGCAGTGTAGCTGGGGGAGCGTGGCCCGGACGTCTCGTCCGGGTTTCAAACCGCATATGCTTAGGCAGAGTCCGATCCGCAGGGATTCGGGCCTACGAAATATCGATTAGCAGGAACTCCTGCGGCTCCGCATTGACAAACATCGCCTCCAGCCTTTTCACCGTCTGCTTCTGGTGATCGAAGCTCAGCAGTTCGCACGCATCGTCCGACGTCACCCACCGGAAGTTGTCATGCTCCGGCGAGAGAGTCACCTTCTGCTCGGAATCGATGAATCCGAGGAATATGGGCACGATATTGATGCAGTTCTGACCGACTTCGTAGAACATTTCGAGTTCGTTTGTGGAGTACAGGCGGTCCGGGATCAAACCGGTCTCCTCGCGGATTTCTCTGAGCGCTGCTTCCCAGGCTTTCTCCCCTTTTTCGATTTTGCCCGAGACCATCTGCCAGGTGCCGTGCAGATACGGTGTGCATCTCCTGATCAGCAGAAACCTGCCGACCCCGTTGTCGACACGGCAGATGTATGCCGTCACAGAGAAGGATTTGATGGGGATTTCTTGCCGGTGGGGCATGGGTTCAGCTGCTCATGGAATGATGTGCCCCGGACGATCATCCGGGCTTCGGAATGCACTGCTCCCTATGGAAACCCAGACAGATGCTCAAGCCAGCAGCCGTCAGTCCTCGTGATCTGCAGACGATGGGACGTCAAACACAATCACTGTTAGCAGGAACTCGCGATTTGAATCTCCGGTGTGATGAAACACGTAGCGGAATCCCGATTCGTGTTTCCAGTCGACTCTCAATTTGAAATTCGCGTGTTCTTCCGACTCAGAGTTGACTCCAGAGAGCACGGTCGACATGGCTGTTTCCCTGTTGAAAATCAGTATGGCCGTCTTAGTATCACGCCAAGCCTTGTACTCAAGTAGTTGTGTTATTGCCTTCCCGTACTCCTTCGGACCTTTCCAGAACTTGCACTCAGCAATAAACACGTTTCTCCCCTGGTACCGCAGCAGGATGTCCGTCTTGCCTGCGACGTTGAATGTCTCGCCCGTTGCCGCACCCTCGAACTGCCCGTTGAGTTGAACCAAGAAGTGCTGTCGGAGATCCTCCTCCTTCATGGATTTGAACGCAGACGGGCTGCGTTCCATGACTTGTGCCATGTTCTGCATCACATTGAGAATGTGCTCATATATCTCCATGTCCAAAGCCGGCTCAGGTACGTATGCAGCACTTGTGGATGGGGGAAGCACTGGTACGATCTTTCGCCGAACCTCGGGTAGTGCGTACGTGCAAGGTATGTCCGGGCGGCCTTTCACAGGTATGCCAAGAGACGCCACGCGGCCTTGGTTGGCGAGGATTCGCTCGCGACGTTTGGTGATTGCTGCCTGTACTTCAGCAGTGAGCGGTTGGTTGAAGCCGGAAAGATCGCTTCGAGTCCAGCTAAGATGTCTCTCAATATCGTCGAGCATTGCTTCCGCCTCTGCCTTGACATTCCGAGGCGGCGCATCGCTACGGATATCGAATGTAAGAACTATCGACTGGCCCTGAACAACAGCCCGAGGGGGCATGGACGAAGAAGTACTGGCCCGTGCATATAGAAGCTGGGCGTCACCATCAAAAGGAACGTCAATCTCAATATGCTGCCCCGGTATCAAGAATGGACGACTTCTGTCAAAGATGAGCCTTTCGCTATCGTTGGATACATCGATTTGGGTCTCGTGCTCTGAGACGGTCCACATATCGCGCCTCAAGACGGGTGAATTGAAAGTGTACTTGTCGATGAAGTAGCGAGTGAGATCCGCCGGAGATGTATTGAGGAATCGGTTTGCTTCGATCTGCTCAATCTCTTGGCGCAATGAACTGCGACGCTGCTCAACCACTTCGCGGAGCTCATAGGTGGAAAAGAGATACCCAGAGCTTTCTTCCATCAAACGATACATGCTATCTCCCATCTTCGCTCAGCAGGTCGCACTTACTCTTTGCTTCAGTTCCCCCTAGGCATGCTTGTTCCTCCACCGTCGATAGCTCAATCGACCTATGTCTCAATCATAGCGTCACCTTTCCACAAGTCAAGCTCGAAATGCTCACTCCCGTCAGGTCACGCTCGCCTGCGGCGATCCAAGACCCGACGCAACATCAATAGTCCGAACCGCGGGGGTTCGGACCTACAAGATATTGCCGTCAGGAACGGATTCCTGACGGCGCGAAGAATCTCGTAGGTCATGCGCCCCGCACTTGTCCTGAGCCTGCGAAGGGCGCGCATGACTATGTAGTATCGTAGGGAAGAACCCGAGTCTACGCCGGAGGCGGCGACGAAGCGGTTCTGCCAACCTGTGCTGTCCAAATCCATCTCGGCAGAACCACGGCGCAATCCCGCAAGAGCGGGACCGCTTGGGTTCCGCCCTACCACCCCTCTCCTTCTTAGGGAGAGGGGACAGGGGTGAGGGCAACCGGCACGGCATGCCATGCCGCTACGGTGACTTTGCTCCCCCTCTCCGTCAGAAGAGGGATCAGGGGTGAGGGGGCCAACTTCCCTTTGACTTCGTGGGGATGTTCGGTTATTGTCAGCGAAGCAAGGAGGATGTGTGCAGCGAAAACTGAAAATCGGTGCGATCGGGCGACCACGAGAAATGGCGTATCTCCTTTCATTACAAGAGGACGATACCACCGCCACAATATTACTGCAAGCTAAACATGGGACAGTAGTGTTTACTTGCATAAGTACTGATTATGTTGTATCTTTGCTTTCTGAGAGGACGGGAGGTAGCCTGGAAGGGAGGATATGGGAAAGGCGAGACAGATCGTATTGAGCGAGAGCGAGCGAGAGACGCTTGTTCGGTGGGTGCGAGGCGCCAAGACGGAAAGGCGTCTTGTGGAGAGGGCACGGATCATACTTTCAGCGGCCGATGGGAAGAACACGAAGGACATCGCGTCTGAAGAGGGGATATGGCCTGCACGCGTGAGCAAGTGGCGAGTGAGGTTTGTCAGGTGGGGCCTGTCCGGGCTGAGCGACATGCCTCGAAGCGGTAACCCTGCGCGATATGACGACGCGACTGAGAAACGGATACTGAGGGTTCTCGACAAGGTTCCGCCGAGTGGGTATTCAGGCTGGACGGGGAGTCTGATATCGCGTCATTTGGGAGACGTCAGTGAGGCTCATGTTTGGCGGGTGTTGCGGAGGCACGGGATCAGCCTTCAGAGACGGAGGAGCTGGTGCATAAGCACTGACCCTGAGTTTGGCTCTAAAGCGGCAGATATAGTAGGTCTCTACCTTGATCCGCCTGAGAACATTCTGGTGTTGAGCGTTGACGAGAAGCCTTCAATACAGGCATTGGAGCGTGCACAGGGGTGGTTGCGGCTTCCAAACGGGAAGGCTCTGACCGGATATAACCATGAATACACTCGGCATGGAACGACTACGTTGTTCGCGGCTCTGGAGACGGCGACCGGCCTGGTGAAGACGGGGCATTTCCAGAGGAGACGGCGGAAGGAGTTTCTGGCATTCATGAATGATCTGGTTGCTGACTATCCCGACAGAGAGATTCATGTGATCCTCGACAACTTGTCTACTCACAAGCCTAAAAGGGATGGCTGGTTATCTCACCACAAGAACATCTTCTTTCACTACACCCCTACCCATGCCAGCTGGCTCAACCAGATTGAGATATGGTTTGGCATTCTCACCAGACAGGCGCTCAGGAACGCCAGTTTCACCTCCCCCAGGCAGCTTCGGGAAGCAATCGACCGTTTCGTGGAGGCCTACAACCAGCAGGCAGCGCCATTCGAGTGGAAAAAACAGCAGGTCTTCCCCAAAACCCTCAAACCACATGATGCTGACTTATGCAGGTAGATACTACGATGTAGTAGGTCTTAGTGCAAGACTCTGAACGCTTGTACTGTATACTTGCCATAAGTCACTCCGTTTGAATTCTGTTGGAAAATCTAAACAGCGGAGAAACTTATGTCAATAACTTTCTAAATATCACGGAGTTAAGTTGTTAGAAGAGAATTACACGGAGAGGCAGGGATTCGAACCCTGGAGACCTTTTTGGGGTCTACGCACTTTCCAGGCGCGCTCCTTAGACCAACTCGGACACCTCTCCGATAACAAGATCGCATTCCCCACTATAGGGATTGCCCTGTGAATATATCACTGCCGCCCGCGATTTCAAGAAGAAAACAGTCCACTTGAGATAGCGAACTCGAAAGATGTAGTCTGAAGAACGGTATTCCAGCGGAAGGAAGTACTGGTTGAATTCGATCTGGCGGCGGCGAACTCCGATCATTTACAGACGAGAAGCAGGATATCCGGTTCAGCCAAGATTTGCTGCTCTGATTGATGAGATCAGTGCGCTCCCTACACGCTGTGGGAGGCCCAACGCGCGACGGGCGCCGATGGTCAGTTTGTGAGCTGGTCTGACACCACACGCCAGCAGCGCCGTGTTCCTGCCTACTATCATGCGATTACCACGCCAGTTGATTCGATGAATGAAGAATGGTGCAACCCATATCAAACCCATCGCCAGGTCTTTCAAGGGTATGAGAGCAATATGGGCTGCTCTGAGCGGAGCCCGCATTATACGCAGCGCAGCGGCGTCGACGAGGACCTTGGCCGCACATACGCCAGCAAAGAGTACGAGCGACGCCGGATCGCGCGTGATTGCGAGATGCAATAACGCTAACAACACAGGATTTGCGATGATCTCGAGCAGGTAGTGCAGTAGATTGATGTGCTTGCGCATGGTCATCCACCGAAGGTGTCTGTTCGCGAAATGACTGAGGCTCCATGAGCGACACACGCTGTCGATGGTTCGCGGAGAGATAACGACTTTGAGACCAGCATCTCTGACAGTCTTGCCGAGCAGGAAATCCTCTGCAAGGTAGTTCGCAAACGCTCTGAATCCGCCAAGATCATTAAGAGTAATCCGTCTAATACACATGGACTTGCCGATCGTGATCGGGATTCCCAGAAATCTGTTCACCGCAACAACACCCGAGGCGGGACAACATAATCGAGAAAGTGCTTGACTCAATTAAGCAAGCCAGCTAATTCAAAGCCAGCAACCGCTCGATTCCGGCTGATTCAGGATGGGAATCCTGATGGCTCTGACGAAAAGAAGGAGTCTTCATTATGTACAAACCCGGTGAGATCGAGAAACGAGCCGAGCAGCTTGTTCGAGCACGGCGCGTGGGCGAACGCATCACTTCGTCCGTCATAACACTGGGGTTACTTGGCGAGGAAATCTACCGGCTTCGGGAGAACCTCTGGGATCCGCCGGCATATCTGTATCTTTTTCTGTTCGCTGTGATTGGATCTCTTGTGTTTCTCTGGCAGTACATGACCCACAAAGAGATGCACATCTTTTTTCTTTGGCTGAATGGCAAATATCAGCCTCCATCGACAGATACTCCGATGCTGATGATAGTTGCCATCGCTGTTATCTTAGTCGCCATGCTTTTCGCCGCCCGTGATCCGATTGCCTTTGGGGCAGTATTTAGCGCGTACAGTGTTGTCGTCCCATTGTCGAATTTGTACCTAAGCAAGCAGATTCGGCGAGCACTGACTGACAGCCGCGTCGCTCTCTCCGAAGACTTGCAGGGACACGACGGGGCTGCCCTTGCCCACTTATATGCAGAGGCACTTGACGTCATAGAGGAGTACTTCCTGGGAAGATGGCAGAACACACGATTCCTTGTGATATTGCTTGCCGGTCTTTCCGGTCTCTTTCTTGCACTGATGGGCAGGGCGCTGCAATCACCCTCGAGTGAACGCATCGCTTACGTTGTCTTCATCGCGGTAATCGTGGTCTCAGAAATTGTGATCCAGATTCGTCGGATCCGGAGAGATGAAAAGCTGGACAATTGTCTGCGAGAGATCAACGAAGTCAGTGCCAAGAAGCACTCCCAGTACTAAGCACGGCAGTCCGCCTCAGAATCTGGAGATGTGTCTTGCTCGAACGTGACGGCTCTGACCTTGAGAAACATGACGCGGACTGTCGCCTCTTGACACTATTCTCCTGTGGAAAACTTGTGAACAACATCGTTAGGAATCTGTTAGCAAAGTGTCAAACAGGTGTGTGTATGTTGACAACCCTCTCGCGGGAGCTTATTATCTTTAAGCATTGCCAATGCTTGAGCTCTGAGTATGAAGTCAAAAAACATCTCTGACCGTATGGTCAATCCATCTCGCGACGTCGACAGGCTCTCTGACACCATCTCAGAAGTAGACTGCCAAGTCTATTCGGAGCTTGTCAGAATCGATCTGACGGATGAACAGAAGGCTCGGATTCTTGCACCGTCGGAAGTTCGCTACCGTCAGGACAGCGTGATGGCCGTCCATTGGCATCCTGAGTATGTGCCGATGGATCTGATTACCGAGAGAATCAAGGCGACTTTTCCCAATTCCGAGTGTGCACTCATAGTCCCTACTCAGCACAACGAGCTGAATTCCCTGGACGGATACGCGGGTGCCGAAATCGACTGCTACTCGAAGGAATTCAATAGGAAGGTTCAGCTTCTTGTCCATTTCGAGGAAGCTCGTGTGACCGACGCCACGGTTTTGAGAAGCATGTTAGAGCATACCTTCCGGTATCGTTCCACTCAATTGTACGAACTCATGGACACAATACTTGAGCAAGCGCTGGAAGACAAGCTTCTTGACGCGGCAGCGTCCACCGGTGCGGATGAGGAGCTCGTTCGATTTCTCCGCGGATGCACTGCCAAGCTTAAGCGGTTGATCGACGCCAATTTCGCTACCACGCCTCCGGTGATGCTCAGGAACAAGCTGCTGAGCAACTTCCTGGACACATTTCGCGGATACTATGACGACAGATATATCAACAAGTCCCAGATTCTGCTTCAGGCGGTCAAGAGAGTCGTCAAAGCGAATTTCTCGATGACTCACTTCTACGAAACCAGGCAGGTGATAGAGGAAGTACGATCTCTGGGCGGAGGAATAGTCGTCCCGCACCCGGAGCAGTTCTGGCCGATACTTCTTGCGGAATACGACGTTGATGGATACGAGGTTTGGAATCCTCAGTCGAGAGAATATACGAATTTTCTGATCAATGTTGTCAACATGAAGAACCTGGGGCGGAAGCTCGGCAAGCGACGCCTTCTGATTTTCATGGGGGACGACTGTCACATGAGCGAGAAGATAAAAAACCCGGCGCTACAAGACCCGGAAAAAGGAAAACGGGAGGTCGGCGTGCAGCCGGCCTGGGAAGATCCGGAAGTCCGCAAGAGCCTTGCGCTCGCGGATGCGGATCGCCACAGAATGATCGAGGAATACAAGGCGAGATTGTCCTGAGCAACGCAAACACTAAGCCGGAGTGATTTGAGTGTCTTCTGCTGAACATCGGGAATTCACGCACGGGTCGATGCAGGATTGCGAGTCGATCGTGAAGTATATTGATGCACTGAGCGAAGGTTTTCGAGCCAGCCAGCTCATTTTGCCGACGGCGACAAGCGGATTGTCCTCGATCCGTCCGGTTTTCTGAAGCTCGACCTCTTTGCGAAGAGAAAAGAAAAGCGGATGAAGCTCTCTCTCAAGATTTTTTGGAAAGGTGACGAGGAAGTGCGGGAGATCGACAGCAAGCCGTTGGAGATCACGTCGAAAACGCAAGCATAGCTGAAAGTTACACAATGCGCTCGGCCGGTTAACGACCGGGCATGTGGCTTTGAAGGATACATTCCATAAATGCGCGTCGATTACGGAAGCAAGGGTCGCTGAGGTAAGTCTTGACCTTCCAAAAGAACATAGATCAGAGCTTCAAGTTCCTGATTCTGGAAGTCGTGTCGCAGGTTCAGGAAGCAAGAAAGGCGCTCGATGAAGGGAGCACCGTTTCATTCGAGAAGATCGATTCCCGAGACGATTACATCGACAATCTCAAAGCTGTCATAGAAAGCAAGTGTTTCTCCCAACTCGGCGTGAGCGGAGAGGTGGATAAGTCAACCGTTGACCTCGTCAAGGCGGTGGTTGTCGTCGCGACCAATCTCGAACGGATGGCCGACTACGCAGTTAACATAGTCAGGCAAATCAGGTTCTATCACGATAAGTCCTTCATCAGAAGGTACGACTACGCTTCATTCTTTGCCGAGATCCTCCGCCCCATGGGCTTCGTGCACGAGGCCGTGTTCAACCGGGACATTCCGCTCGGGCTGCAGGTCTGTCGCAGCGAGTTCGTGCTCGACGATCTGTATGAAGCCGTCTTCCTGAAGATACGCGACGAGCTTCACAGCGGCGAAAACACAGAGGATCTTCTTACCTCCATCTTCGTGTTCAGGTATTTGGAGAGGATCGGGGACTGCCTTCTGAACATAGGTGAAGCAGTGATCTCCTCGGCTATCGGCGAGAAGTTGAAGATACATCAATTCCAAGCGCTCGAGGAAACTCTGGAGAAATCGCGTCTCGACAAGGACATATCCGACTATGACTTCGAATCGATCTGGGAGACTCGGTCCGGTTGCAGAATTGCCCGAGTGGTAAACAAGAATCACGGCGGCGCCTCCTCTTCGGCGATCTTCAAGGAAGGCAGACTGAAGAAACTGCTGGCCGAGAAGGAAAGTATCGAGCGATGGCAGGGTCTTATGCCTGGACTGACTCCGAAGCTCTTCGCATTTGAACAGCACGGTGATAACGGATCGCTGCTTCTTGAATGCGTTCCAGGCAGAACACTTAAGGAACTCGTGCTTCATTCTGATGATGACACGATCATGCAGGCTCTGCACCAGCTTGCAAGGGTGCTCAAGAAAGTGTGGACCAAGACACAGAAACCGACCAGCGTCAATGCAGGCCATTTTTCGCAGCTTCTTGACCGAATCGATGATGTCCACAGAGTGCACCCGGAGTACAGGCTTTCGCCCAATCGGATCGGCTCCGTCGCTTCTCCCTCGTTTGAAGAAATGCTCAAGCGGGCTATTCCTCTCGAAGTAGGACTGAACGCCCCCTTCACGGTACTGATTCACGGTGATCTTAACATTGACAATGTGATTTACAATGACGAAGACCAGTCGGTCCATTTCGTAGATCTTCATAGATCAAGAGAGACAGATTACGCGCAAGACGTGTCAGTATTCATTGTTTCGAACTTCCGATTGCAGGTGGAGGATGCTGCCGTTGTCGGTCGGATTAACAAGGTGATCGAGCAATCGTGTAAGATAGCATCGGAGTTTGCCGCAACGAACGATGACAGGACGTTCGAGGCTCGGTTGACGCTTGGGCTGATTCGATCATTGGCCACATCCACTCGGTTCGAGCTCGAAGAGAAGTTCGCAAAGTCGATGTATCTTCGCGCGATATTCCTGCTCGAGAAGGTCATCGAACACGATGGAAGGCCATGGGAGGAATTCCGGCTTCCTCGACAAGCTCTGGTTCATTGACGGATACTATCCAAACTCCGCAAGAGGGCTGATGATTTCACATAGCAGTAAACGCTTGGGTGTAATCGGCGTGGCCGATGGCTGGTCATCCAACAGACTCGCTGACGCGGTGTCTGAGAAAACAGGTCGCCGTCATCTGATTCAGATGGACCATGTCCGCCTCGATGTACACTCGGGTGAGGCTTATCATGAGGACTTGCGGCTGTCGTCTTTCGATGCTCTCATAGCAAAGAAGATCGGCGCATCTTACTCACCATTGCTGACGGAACGAATGAAGATGCTAAAATTCCTGCATGACCAGGGTACCAGGATCTTCTCCAATCCGGACAGCATGATTGCGGCCATGGACAGACTCAGCTGTACGCTTGAATTGCGTCGTGCCGGAATTCCGATGCCTCCCACGGTGATTACAGAGGACGTGGATCAGGCTGTTACCGCCGCAAGAGAGTTCGGCAAGGCGATCTTGAAACCCCTATACACTTCCAAGGCTCGTGGCATGGCGGTTGTCGAATCGAATAGCGACGCACGTGCGACGATCGAAGCGTTCCAAAGCGCGAACAACCCGCTGATCTACATTCAGAAGATGCTGGAACTTCCCGGCTACGATCTTGGGCTGGTATTCCTGGGTGGTGAGTATGTTGAGACATACGCTCGGGTCAGCAACGGAAACTCATGGAACACGACTATCAGGTCCGGTGGTCGATACGAACCTCACGCTCCAACGGCAGAAGTCATCGACCTTGCGAGGAGAGCCCAGGACGAATTCAAACTCGATTTCACGTGCGTCGACATTGCCGAAACTTCGGACGGGCCAGTAGTCTTTGAGGTTTCTGCCTTCGGCGGATTCAGGGGGTTGCACCAGGCTCACGGCATGGATGCCGCTTCACTCTACGTCGATTACGTTCTCAGAGAACTGGACAGATGATCGACTCGGCGCTCAGCATCAGGATTATCTTCGACGAATTGAACACTCGTCACCAGCCGGTGCATGCAATCGACCTCAGGTTTGGATCGTGTACAATTCGTCTGAAGTCAAATTCACGAGGAGTCGTGGAGGGACTGACGGTCTATTACAGATCGTACCTTTCGTCATTCGAGCAGCCTGATGTGTCAATAGCTGCTATCGATGCCGCGCCGCCGGAGTTGCCTCTCAAGTATGCACTTAAGACTCCCGACCCGGGCAAGTCAAGAATCAAGGAAGAGTATGCCGAGCTGAAAGATGGCCGGATCGTGAGGAAGCGGCTCACAGGAATGCTGTTCGCATTCGGTTACGGAATCAACATAGCTGTCGGACGCTGCACAGAGAATATCAATCAGGTAGTGAATTTCGTCAACAATCGCTACATTCAGTGGCTTCTCGATCGCG
>JAGVNY010000246.1 GCA_020053015.1 Candidatus Zixiibacteriota bacterium
AAGAGCCACTCCGACTGCCATCGGTATCAGAGGCCACATCTCTCCGATATCCGGGATAACATCCAGATTGCTCAGCAGGAAGATCAAGCCGATTCCCAACGTGATAAGCCCGCCGATTATCATGCCGTGGCGGTCGTTTTCGCTATTCTTCTCGCTCATTGTCTACCTCCAATCCAACGATAGCAGATCGAGTCACAGGTCTCAACAACATACCTTGATCCGGGCGACCGTTTTCGCTTACTTAGTCAACGAGCATTAATGATCGGAGTTGCGTTGTGGGAGAGGTTTCGCGATACCTGCCTCTGCAAGGGGGAATCGTCTACGGGCCGGTGAATTCACGCAGGCTCGGTCGATCTCTCGGGATCAACCTCTTGCCTCGTGAACTGAAGCTTTGTGCTTTCAACTGCGTATATTGCCAGTACGGTCCCACAACGGTGCCGGGCTTCCTCTCATCCCCAATCGATCCGGTGAAACTCCCTGCTCCGAGCGAAATCGAACGGGCTCTGAGATCTGCGCTACGGTTGTATCCAGGCGTTGATTACATAACATTCTCCGGAAACGGAGAGCCGACGCATCATCCCCGATTTTCCGACATAGTCAGTCGGGTGACAGCAGTGCGTGACGAGCTGGCGCCGCAGGCGTCGGTGGCTGTGCTTTCCAACTCGGCAGGAGCTGCGGATCCAAGAATACTCAAGTCGCTTGAGTGTCTCGACCGCCCCATCATGAAGCTCGATGCCGGCAATGAGAGGCTTTTTGTGCAAGTCAACCGCTCCCATCCGTCAGTGTCTTTCGAAGCCGTAGTGAGAGGCCTCAGCGAGCTTAAGCATCCTAATCTAACCATACAGACTATACTCTTCTCCGGTGAGCCGGACAACTCGACCGATGATGAGATAGATGACTGGGCGGGCTTGATTGCACAGATCGAACCTTCGGAAGTCCAGATATATACCATTCAACGCTCGCCTGCGACGCTCGGAATCTTTCCCCTTGCGAAAACCCTTCTTGATGACATTGCTGCTCGCGTCAGTGTTCGCACAGGAGTGAACGTACGGTCCTACTGAGATCCAGTCTCTCCTACGTTAACTGAAGTGACTGGGTACCGAAGCGGGGCGCGGATTCGACTTGTGCTCATGTGATTCTCATGCGATTTCGTTGCCGACCCGATTCTCGTATGCTGTCCTCCAGAGAATGGAGGCGACAATGTCATCAAAGCTACTCTATCTTGATTGGATTTACGGGTCGAACCGCGACAATCTTTTTTCTCAGCGGGATGAATCTCCGCTGCAGAACGAAATCATTGAGAAAGTGCGTGGTGCGGTGGGTACTTTGTCCGGCGAGGAGCGCGAGTTCGTGCAGCTGTACTGGTTCGAGGGCAAGCCTCTCGTCGAAATAGGGCAGTTGCTCGGTAGAGAACCTTCCAGGCTCGACGCGCTCAATCGATCAGTGATGCGCAAGCTTCGAGCAAGGCTGTCCGAATATGTCGCGACGAGATTCGGTGTGAAATCCGCGTCCGACAAGTGCGTGATTTGTGATCATCCACGCAAGCCCGAGATCGATAGCCTGCTGATTGAGAAGCCACCGGAGGATACGTTCCGAAACACCATGGCTGTACTGAGCAGGGAGTACAATCTCAGATTGACGACTCCGCAGATTCTGATTGGTCATATGAAGTATCACATGAACCTGGGGAGGTAGCATGACTGAAGAACTCAAGAAACTTCGTGGAGAGCACTGCTTGAACATCTTCGTGTCATTTGAGATCAAGCAGAGAATCACCGAATTGGCAACGCGGTATGATCGCACGATGGCCGATATCGTGCGATCTCTCATCCGAGTAGGGCTGCCGGTAATGGAAGGACTGTCGCAGGCAGAAGAGGAAATGCTCAACGACTATGTCAGGCTGTTCAGACGTATGCGAAAGATGCGCGATCTGAAGGACGTCTGAGACCGAGCCTGTTTTTGCTTGATTTGGTGTCGCGACCCAAGTATCGTGCTCTGATGCAGAAACTAAGACTTCTTATCGTGGACGATGAGGAGAAACAGCGCAGTATGCTGTCTGGCTTCCTCATCAAGAAAGGCTACAGTTGTTCTATGGCTGCTTCTGCAGAAGAGGCGCTGAAGCAGTACGCAAAGGGAGCGTACGAGATTGCGCTGCTCGATATGAAGATGCAAGGTGAGGACGGGTTGTCGCTTCTCAAGAAACTCAAGAGCCTCGATCCTCAGCTGCAGCCAATAATGATGACTGCGTACGGTACTGTTGAGACTGCGGTCGAAGCCATGCAATCGGGAGCGTATCATTACATTTCCAAACCTATCGATCTCGATGAACTTCTTGCTCTCATTCAGAAAGCAGGCGAAAGACATCATCTTCTACGCGAGAATCTCTATCTGAAATCTGAGCTTGAGAGAATTAACCGAGATGAGGCAATAGTCGGAAGCAGTCCTGCGATAATGCAGGTGATCTCTACGATCAGCCGCGTTGCCCCCTCGACAACCACTGTGTTGATTACGGGCGAGTCCGGCACTGGCAAGGAGCTGGCTGCTCGGGCGCTGCACAACCTGTCGCCACGACAGCCGAATCGCTTCGTTGCCGTGTCGTGTGCTGCGCTTCCTGAGACACTCCTTGAATCAGAGCTCTTCGGGCATGTTCGAGGAGCATTCACTGGCGCGAATTCAAACAAGATCGGCAGATTCGAGATGGCCGACGGCGGCACGCTGTTTCTTGACGAGATAGGTGACATATCTACGGAGATTCAGGTCAAGCTGCTTCGAGTAATCGAGACGATGCAGTTCGAGCGGGTAGGGTCTTCGGAGCCGATCAAAGTCGACGTGCGTGTGGTCGCCGCGACGAACCGCGATCTGAAATCACGCCTTGAGTCCGGCGAATTCAGGGAGGATTTGTACTACCGGCTCAATGTGATCAATATCCACATGCCAGCTCTTCGCGATCGACGTGAAGACATCATGCAGCTGGTTGGGCATCTCATCGAGCGCCACGGCACGCGACTGGGCAAGCGAATCGAGGGATTGACTCCGGAAGCCAAAGATATGCTTTTGTCTTATCGATGGCCCGGCAACGTTCGCGAGCTCACCAACGTTCTCGAGAGAGCAATCGTGCTCTGCAGGGGGAGTGTTCTCGACGTGGACGAATTCACGGCTCTGGCGTCCCCTGGCCAGACCAGCGCGGTCGACGGCAAATTCATTACTGACGCCGATGTTCCGCAGATGAGGGACGTGGAGAAGACACACATCAAACGAGTTATAGAATATACAGAGTGGAATCTGGCGCGAACGGCGGATCTGCTCGGGATTCACCGCAACACTCTGCGGCTGAAGATAAAAGAGTATGGTATCGAAAGGCGCGAGCAGGCGACCCGCGGTGAGTGACGATTGCTGCAGAGACGATGTATGAAAGAAGGTTTCCATCCTGTTTTCACGATTACCTATCGGATCACCGCCGGGTTAACTCACATCGAGCGGGCACGCGGGTTTCTGGAGGCAGCGGAATTGTCAGAGGCTTGGGTACGTGAGATGGGGCATCGCGCCCTTATTTTAGAGGCGCATCACACCACTCACATTGAAGGTACACATCTGACGTTGGAGCAATCGGAACGATTGCTGAAGGGCAAACCTGTTCCCGATGCCGACCCTGATGATGTGCTGGAGCTTTTGAATTACCGGCGCGCGTTCGAATTCGTTTCCGAGTATCTTGAGAACGGCGGCCCAATCACCGAAAGTGTGATTCGAGAAGTCCACAAGCGGCTGGTGGAAGGCGTTCGGGGAGGATCAGCAGCTCCGGGCGAGTATCGCAAGGTACAAAACTACGTAGTTAACTCTCTCACGGGCGAGATAGTATACACGCCACCGCCTGCACACGATGTCCCGATTATGATAGCAGAACTTGTAGACTGGCTGAACCAGCAGCAGGATGTCCATCCGGTGTTAGCAAGCGGTATCGCTCAGTTTCAGTTTGTGCATATCCATCCATTCCTCGACGGGAACGGCAGAACATCGCGGCTTCTTTCGACTCTGTGTTTGTACCGTGCCGGTTATGACTTCAAGCGATTGTTCACAATCAGTGAGTATTACGACCGGGATAGACCTGCTTTCTACAGCGCTATCCAGAGCGTCCGCAAGAGTGCTATGAACATGACCGGCTGGCTGGAATACTATGTCGAGGGATTGGCAACGCAGCTTGCAGAGGTCAGGAAGCGAGGGGAACAGGCGATTCGACGGGATGTGTTGGTCAAAGAACACCAGCTCTCCGATCGTCAGGCTATCGCAGTCGGATATATTCTGGAACACGGCAGCCTAACCATCCAGGATTTCGAGGGTTTGTGCCCGGATGTCAACCGTCGTACTTTACAGCGAAACCTTAAGGCCATGGTGGACAGTGGTTTGGTCGTGACAGAGGGCGAGACACACCATCTGCTTTACAGGCTCGCTGAAAGGGATTGACGTATGCGACAGGTTTGCGACAATGTTTACGACACTTTTGCGACACAACTTGCGATATTCTCGCGACACCGCTTGCGACAATCGTGCGGGAGAAGCTGTGACGAGCTATGACATACAGATACTCCACTCCGGTGGTCCATCTTTCAGAGTAGATTTCTCAATTTGGTGGCCCACCTTTCAGATGGGGTGTCTCGAAAGGGATGGGAAAAGAAGCAATTTGACATAGAACAGGAGAGTGGCAGATGATCGAAGGGACTCGGTGTCTGTTCACCGACACAATGCTTCGAGTCGAATCGCTCGAGGCTGCGGCAAAATTCTGGACCGAGGTTATGGGGATGGTCGAGGTTGAACGAAACGCTGATGGGATCATCCTCGAGGACCCCGACACATCGCAGCGCATTACTCTCGTTTCCGCAGATATCGGTGCGCGCTTTGCGCTCGCTCTCGCGGTTGATGACCTGCTGGACACGCTGGAAAGACTTGGCCGAAGCGGTGCAGAAGTGACCCAGCCTCAGAAGTCTGATTCGGGATTCGAGTACGCTCTTTGCCGTGACCCATCCGGCATACCGATCATGGTTTACTCTGCGGGATGATTCGACGTTTGGTTGACCTGTCCGTCTGAAGAGAGTAGATGGTAACGGCGGATAAGACATGTCTGCTGCAAGGAGAGTGAAAGAAGGGTACCACTGAAGGTCGTATGTGGCATTGTCGGGTTGGCGGGTGCGCTCGTGCTCGTGAGTTCCGTCCCACAAGTGTTGCAGGCGGAACCGGTTCGGCACATCTTCACATTCTCGTCAGAGCGATGGGTGGCGGGCGATATCGGTGCGATGGGCGTGTACTGGCGAGGCATCTTGCCAGCTCCATCGTCCCTGACTCCAGAGGTTCGAATCTCATCGTCTATTTGCATGGACTGGAGCGCCGGATGGGACTGTCTGTACGCGCTGAATTCGGCTTACCTGCTCTTCATGATTGAGCCGTCGAGGGAACGCGATGTAGTGCCGTACGTCGGCATTGGCTTTGGCTTACATTTGTTTCTCTATGACGGCACCGAACACCAAGTATCTTATGCTCGTTCCTACGACTCACTCTCGCCCATCCCGCTGTCAAACGACATAAAGGTTGAAGGAGATCGAGCGGCATTGGGTGGTCGGCTGCATATCGTGGCAGGTCTGGATGTGAAACTGTCATCGACGTTGGTCGCTACCGGCGAACTCCGGTTCGGTATTCCGCGCGACCCCCGATTCGAAATCGTCGCTATTGGCATTGGCGTCATGATGGAAAGGTGAGAACGGGTACCTTTAGATATAGACGGATAAGGGAGAAGTCATGGATCAGAGATCGTAGGTCAGGAACCCCATGCTCCCGACTATTCGTCTAAGCAGAGAGAGGATACGTTATGGACCGATCTGGCGGATATGAAGATTATCCAATCACATCTGACTCCTACGATTACATACCGGGCTATGTGAATCGTGGCGATGAGCAATTCTATCTCGAAGAAGCGCGGAAATCGGGTGGCCCGGTTCTTGAACTCGGCTGCGGCACCGGACGAATATTGATGCCTATCGCACAGGCAGGGATTGAGATCGTGGGCATCGATCTCTCCAAGTCGATGCTCGCGGTGCTCAAATCCAAGCTTGCACGCGAACCGGAAGATGTGCAGAAACGGGTTGCCATTCTGATGGGCGATATGCGCAGCTTTGACCTGAAGCGCAAATTCAAGCTGATCACGGTTCCCTTTCGCGCGTTTCAGCATTTGCCAAGGCTCGACGAGCAATTATCGTGCTTGAGTTCGGTTGCCAGACATCTTGATGATGATGGGCGGTTCATTCTCGACCTCTTCAATCCGAGCATTCCTATGCTGGCTACGACAGACTTCACGACCGAAATCCGGAATGAACCGGAGTTCTCGATGCCAGACGGGCGCAGGATGCAACGTGCCTACAAGTACGAGCGCATTGACTACGCCGAACAGAACGCCTACTGTGAGATAATCTACTATGTCACGCATCCCGATGGTCGTACCGAGCGGCTCGTGCACAGCTTTACGATGCGTTACATGTTTCGATTCGAGGCCGAGCACCTGCTTCTTCGTGGCGGCCTCGTCGTGGAGCATCTGTACGCCGGTTTTGATCGCAGCGCGTACGGCTCGAAGTACCCGGGAGAGCTGATCTTCATCGCGAGGAAGGTGTGAGTCTCGTAACGCCGCGAGAGCGGTACTGGATCAGGGAGGCGGAATGCCATCTCGTATGCTGTTATTCGCCATATTGACCTGCATTTGTAGCAGAATACAGGCTGCCGACATGACCGTCGCTCCGTCTGACACCGCCAAGCCCGAAATTACCAATTGCCCAGACACAATCGATGCTAACCACTGCAACATAGCTCAGTATCAATTCGAGGCTGACCCGGGGTCGTATCCGGGTGCGATGATTACCGGATGGTCCGTCATAGCGGGACAGTGGTCAATAGGCGCCAACGGGTTTTTTCAGACCAGTGAGCTTCCTTGTGATACATACTATGTCAAGACAGAAGTCACCAATAACCGGTCTTTCAAAGACACCTGCGAGTTCTACGTCGTTGCGGAGACGGAGCATTCAGTGCTTCCGAAGGAAGAAGTCTTTTTTGATCCGGATAGGGACTACTTGTTCGGTCCTGAAGGTGCGGAGAGTCTTACTGTGATCATCGTCACTAACGGCACGACACACGATTTGGATGCATTAGGGGTAACGTATAGACAAGTTCTGCGTAGCATCCGAGGCAATTACTACCTGGCACAAGTCAGTGTACACCAGTATCTTGAATTGCGGAAGGCGAAGTCTGTAATTCGGGTGACCGCTAAACAGAGAGGGCAGGACAGTAAGCCTAATACAATCACCGCCCCGCTGATTGACACGAGTAAATCGACCATCTCGGATGCCGATACCCTCATGCCCCATATCACCAATTGCCCGGACACGATCGATGCCAATCACTGCAATGTGGCGCAGTACCAGTTTGAAGCTGATCCGGGATCCTATCCAGGTGCAGGGGTATCAAGCTGGACTGTTTTGTCAGGGTCTGGCAGCATCGGACAGAGTGGATTCTACTCCTCCGGAGACCTCTCGTTGGGGACGTACGCAGTCACTGCAGAAGTTACAAACAACCACGTGCCGGCGTACAAAGACACCTGCGAGTTCTACGTCGTTGCGGAGACGGAGCACTACACTGAGTCCAAAGGGCGGTTTCGAGTGCCCTACCAGCCTTTCCGTTATGGTCCACCGGAAGCCGAGAGCCTGACCGTTGAAATCATCACGGACGGCTCAGACGCTGGGCTTGAGGCCAAGGGAATTAAGCTGGATCCAATCAAGGTAGAACCTGGGTACGGGTGTTTCAGTGCCCGGGTTAGCGTTGAGCAATTCGAAGAACTGAAGAAGCTGAGGGATCAAGGTGGAGCTCTGAAATACGTCATCCCATCAGGAAGACAGAAACTCAAGTTATGGGAGATCAATTCGATTGAGTCGCCTTCGCTCGACACGAGTACAGCACCACCAAGCACACCGGACAATTAGTGCCTTCCTCATTGCGGCGCCGCGAATTCCTTCACGATGCTCCAGCACGCAAGGAGCTGTGAGGAACGGAGAGGCTGTCTCATAAGTCTCATACGGCATATGAGGTCTATTCGTGTGAGCATTGGCAAGACTCTGGATCCCGGCTTTCCTGGGATGACAACGGCTTGCGAGTCAAACCTGTCATTCCGGCGAAAGGGACTGTCGAAAAACCTCGACCGGAAGTACTCTTCGAGAGTTGCGATTGGTCTTGCGATCCCGACGAAGTCGGGAGCGTGTGACCCGTCGCTCACATAACCTGTTGCGGGCAGGTCACAACCGCGACCTCGTCGCGCTCAAGACCTG
>JAGVNY010000223.1 GCA_020053015.1 Candidatus Zixiibacteriota bacterium
AGGGAGAGACTAAGACTTGGCGGTGTCTTCGTGACCGACAATCTTCTTTGGGGAGGAGACGTGGTTTCATCGACGCCTGACGATGATACAAAGGCGATTCAGCGTTTCACCCGCGACTTGTATTCCGATCCAGCTTTCATAACGACCATTCTTCCGATCAGAGACGGTATTGCGGTAGCCGTGCGCAGATAGTCTGAGTGGTCGGGTTTCGAAACGCGCAGAGCGCATGGAGAAGCCCGACATTGACCTGTCGGCTGCGAAACAGGAACCTGTGTTACTCGCTCGTATCCCGATTTCATTTGACAACCAATGACCAGCCCAATATCATCGAATGAGTTGCGTCCTCATTTGTGAAGGAGATCACTTGTTGCCCGAGCTCAGGGCGGCTGATCCCTCTCGTATCTGACACCGTTTGGTTTTCGGCGAGGTGAGAAGATGGACATTGAACGTGAAGTGCTCGAAGTTGATGTACTCATAGTTGGCGCAGGCCCAGCCGGACTTTCGTGCGCATATCGTCTGAAAGAGCTTCTCGATAAGCACGAGGAAAAACACGCAACAGGCGACCCGGTCTGCAGCAAAGATCTGTCAGGAGCCATGATTGCGGTGATAGAGAAGGGCGCACACGTCGGAGCGCATTCTCTCTCTGGCGCTGTGATGGATCCGAAAGGAATCGCGGAGTTGATTCCAGATTACGTCGAACAGGGTGCACCGCTGGAAAAGAAGGTCGAAGACGACACGCTCTACATTCTCACCAAGTCCGGCAAGTTTGCTGTGCCGTGGCTTCCAAAAAGCATGCACAATCACGGATTCAATATCATCTCGCTGAATCGATTCACGTCATGGCTCGGCAGCAGAGTCGAGGAGAAGGGCGTGGACATCCTCGCAGGCGCAGGCGGCGCGGAAGTGCTATATGCGAATGGCAAGACATTGGGTGTGCGTACCGATGACAAGGGTCGCGACAAAGCTGGTGCTCCAAGGCACAACTTCGAGGCGGGAACCGACATCCATGCAAAAGTCACCGTATTCGCTGAGGGCGTACGCGGATCGCTCACCAAAGCGCACGTGAAAAAGCTTCAGCTCGACTACGGGCGCAATCCTCAGTCGTACGTAACGGGGGTCAAAGAGGTCTGGGAGGTTCCGGAGGGGCGGCTGTCGCGCGGGACGGTGTATCATACGCTCGGATATCCGCTCGATACAAGGACATTCGGAGGTGGCTTCATCTACACGATGAACGACAATCTTCTTGCGCTCGGGTTCGTCGTAGGATTGAATTACAGAAACCCGCTCACCGACCCGCATAATCTGTTCTCGAAATTCAAGACACATCCGTTTGTCAAATCGCTTCTTGACTGCGGCAAGATGCTTCGGTATGGCGCGAAGGCGATTCCTGAGGGTGGGTTCTTCTCAATGCCAAAAATGTACGGCGATGGATTCCTGATAATTGGCGACTCGGCAGGCTTTCTTAATTCGCGAAGATTGAAGGGTATTCATCTCGCAATCAAGTCGGGCATCATGGCTGCGGAGACCATCTACGATTCGCTCGTGGTTGAGGATTTCTCCGATGCGAAGCTGGCTGCATTCAACTCGCGGTTCGAGAAGTCGTGGGCGAAGGAGGAGTTGCACGGCGTTCGCAATTTCCATCAGGCATATGAAGATGGTCTTTTCTCAGGATTTCTCCACACAGGGCTCCAGATTATTACCGGCGGGCGGGGTCTGAAGGAGAAATACGAGATCGATGAAGACCACAAGCGCATGAAGAAGATCGGCGACTACTTCGGCACTGATACAGTCGATCCGAAACGCGATCAGATCAAGCACGACGGTGCGCTGACATGGAACAAGCTCGACAACGTCTACTACTCAGGCACCAAGCACGAAGAAGATCAACCGTCGCATCTTGTGATTACCGACTTGAATATCTGCAACGACCGCTGCGGGAAAGAATACGGCAACCCGTGCCAGCATTTCTGTCCGGCGCATGTATATGAGATGGAAGAGGACGAGAAGGGGAAGAGGAAGCTCAAGCTGAATCCGTCAAACTGTGTCCACTGCAAGACGTGCGACATCGCCGATCCGTACGGTATTATCACATGGGTAGTCCCCGAAGGCGGAGGCGGCCCGAACTATTCGGATATGTGATTCCTTCTGCGCCGTCAGGAATCCTGAGGTTGTCTCACAAGTGAGTAGGTCGGTCTTCGGAGTCACGCCCCGCGTGACGCAGAAGGCCGACAACTCCGTGTCGGGTTTCTTATTGCGCGTTGCGCAATCCGGAACCCGACCTACTCCCATCAAGCATTTCGCTACTTGTGAGACAACCTCTCCTTTCCTGACGGAAGAGCAGGTGCTTCGGATCCGTCGGGAGGGTATTCTCTACGCCGAAAAGCAATCCAACGAGACTGTGATCAACGAGCTTCTCGGTCGGATCATCCGGCATTTGTCCGTGGTCTTCGCATCGTCTCGGTGAGGTATGCTGTCTTCTCTCTGACTGCCTTCGGCAAAGATGCGCGCAGAGCGATCAATACAATGGCGGTGTAGATTATCCCAACACTTAGCAGAGCGATCCGGGGCGTTCCGTATGCCCAGCTTCCTGCACCGAAGACTATATTCGGAATCGATGTAAGCGCCTGAATGACAATCAGACTTATGAGAGCAAGTGTCAAGAGACGTCCTCTACTGGTAAGCTCGCTATACAGCTGCGCGCACGACAGAGCAAGGATCGGAGTGAGTATCGAGAACATCCTTCCTGTGTCAGTCGCGACGAATGAGGTTAACACAGCTCCTACAAGAAGGCCGAAGTAGGAGGCTGCTGCCAGCGCAAACCTGACATTCGGCAGATACCAGACTCCAATCAGAGACAGGAACCACACAAATCCCCAACTAAGGAACGTGTCCTTCGCAAACTCAAGTGGCTGGTTCAAGATGCCAATGCTCTGAAACGCGGCAATGAGCGTTGGGTCAGATTCAGCGGCAAGATAGTATCGTGGAATCAGAAGGACGAGCATGGAAGCCAGCAGGACAGAAACGCCGCGTAGCCAGTCTCGCCTGACTATCCAGATGGGAGCGAGGAAGATCGTTGTTTCCCTCGCAAGCACACCCATGAGCGCTGCGGCACAAAAGAGAAAGAAACGCCCGCTCAGCACGGCATACACCATTGCACAGATCATCAGCAGACCAACGGAGTCTGTGAGGTATGGATTAAAGTAGTTGTAGAGATGCCAGGTCGAGCCCCATACTGCCAGCAATCCCACTACGGCATGTTTTGTGCTCAGACCGAGTCTCCTGCACGTGAGAAGGATGAACAGGTAGCAGAGGAACAGACTCGCATAGGAGATTACTCTCAGAGAGTCTGTTGGTGAAAGTGGCAGCAATCCGGCAAGAAATGGAACGAGGATACGAAATTTGAATGGTGATGGGGCACCTGCAAAGTCGCCTTCAATCATCGATATGTAAGCATTAGTGTCCCCTATGATCTGCGTCCTGTGGAGGACAAGACTATGTCCGAAGAACAAGAGCAGAAACGAGACAACAATCATCAAAACAAGATTTGGCAAGGTCAGTCTTCGCATTGGCTCCTTCGTCTGGTTGGCTGCGGTGTATCCTGAGAGTGTATCATATATCGCTTGTTGACGACCCGCCAGTCTCTTCTGCATAGAACGAAAACCCAGCCTGATCCTGAGGCTCAACAACTCGCGCCGTCAAGAATCCTGAGGTTGTACCACAAGTTGGGAAATGCTTGATCGGAGTAGATCGGGTTCCGGAGTCACGCATCTCGAGACGCAGAAGGCCGACAAGTTCGTGTCGGGTTTCTCTCTCGACTTCGTCTCGTTCGGAACCCGGCCTACTTGTCTGATGGTGCATGAGACATAGTCAGGAGAGCCCTTCGCAGGCTCAGGACAAGCGCGGGGCTCCTGACCTACGGATTCGGATTCCGAAACGACTACCCCCAGAATATACCCGTCACGTCCTCTTCGACATCTTGCAGAATCTCACTAAAGCGCTTGCTCGGAATCGAGTCAAGGTATTCGTGCCAACGGGAGTTTCGGTCCGCGCAGTAGAGCGTCCATTCCTTCGTCTGGAGATTGTATCGGAATTGGGCAACCACAATGTCAACCCATTCAGACGGGTTAGTGAATGACGGCCGCTCCTCGAACAGGGTCACGGAATTACCGCGTACTTTGAAGCCAAGCCGAAGCTCGTCCCGGTACTTGGGCGGCACTTTCTTCTCGCAGTATTCGCGCAGACGTTTCTCTATCCTAATGCGGATGTCTTCAGGCAGTGCCATTGTATCACTCCATCGAAATTGTCTTTCATTCGATTCTGCAGCGGGTCATCAGGAGCGTCCTTCGCAAACTCAGGACAAGCGCTGGGCTCCTGACCCACGGTTCCATTGTCTGCGTGTCGGGTTTCTCCCTCGACTTCGTCTCGCTCGGAACCCGACCTACTGAGCTCTGTCATTCCGGCGGAAGGGACTGTTGAAAGACCCAGAACCGCCCGAAAAGTTGCGACGGGTCTTGCTCCCCGCCGAAGCGGGGAGTGTGACCCGGCGCTCTCGCAAGTGGTTGCGGGCAGGTCACAACCACGACTTCGTCGCGGTCAAGACCTGCCCG
>JAGVNY010000015.1 GCA_020053015.1 Candidatus Zixiibacteriota bacterium
GAGCCGGTGTCGTGCCGTCAGGGTCGCTGGCCGACACGCCGAAGCTCAGGTTGGAGCCCTCGTTCACACTCCTCGGACCGATAGCTGCAAGAACCGGCGTTGCATTAGCAAGAGTCATGCTCCACACAATGAGGTCCCCGTACTGAAAGGAGTTGTTCGGACCGGTGGACTCTCCGGACACTTGCAGCGAATATGTTCTGCTCGAAGAGACCAATTCGGTCCCAAACACCGACAGCATAGATCTGTCTACAGTGATATCCTTGGCATCGTCGGATACGAAGTCAGAGAAGTAGGAAGTATCGGAGGGGGCTGACCCGCGCAACCGCATAAGCACGCTTCTGGCGTCCACAGTTTGCCAGCCAAGGGTGTTGGCAATCACGACCACACGCTCGGATTCCACAGGAGTATAGGTGCGAGTAAGATAGTTGCTCCAGTTGGGATATGCCGTTGTTGTGGAATATGTCACGTCGGAGCCAGATGCGACAACTTGATCGAAAGCGCTGGCTCGGATTACGACAATCCTCCCCCTTCGGAAGGATTTGGATGCGGTGCCCTGGGCGGTTCCGACCTCAATGTCGAACGTATTTGTTCCGGCGGACAGAGTTAGTAGATCAGCGTATGAGAAGGACCTTCTGCCACGATTGTCTTCCCATTCCTTCGCCATCGTGGACTTCTGAGTGACCGAATTGACCACTGAGCGGAATGCTTCTCCCTGGCTGGCCGACCCAGTCGGAGTCCAGCCCTCGGCGCTCATAAGCACCACATATTGCCCTGCCTCAGGAATGTTAATCGATGTGGTGATCAGATCTACGAAGGCGCTGGTTGTGGTTACTACCGCCGCGTCGCCGTTTTGTTGCAAATACCAGTAGTCGGAGTTGAGAGTCAGGCTATCAAGAGGTACAGCCACCAGTGATTTGCCTTTGATATATGCAGTTCCGCCCGAAGCAGTACGGTACCTAATTCTCAGAGCCGAGACACCATCCCCTGTCAGCACGTAGTAACCGCATAGCGAGCCAATTCTCATTGCCTCTGGTGTTCCAGACGCTGAACCCTCATCTGCACCCGCGCCGATAGTCGTGCTTCCGTAGGAGACCACGACTTCAGGGACATTGGAAGCATCGCTTGAGCCGTACGCTGCAGAATACATGAGTAGATAGCTTGAGCCTGAAGCGAGATCGGTCCCCGTGATTGAAACGTCCGAGTTGATCAATGTCGTGGAACCGGTTGCTTGTTGCGTGTTCGAGAATGAGGATCTCGGTGTGATCTGCCTTCTGCCCTGCGCTTCTGCCGGACAAAACGCGAGCGTTACAAGTGTGGCCAGAATTGCGGCTATACTGCCGGCCTTCTTCGAGGTCTGACCCAAGAGCATGGAATCAATCCACATAATCTATTCCCTTTCGCCCACACCTTCTGACGTGGGGCCAAGGAGATCCCCAATTGCGAGGTGAATGTGCATGTAGTTGCGGGAAACCTCCACCCTGTACTTCCAAATCGTCTGTTCTCTTCTCGATTACCGCAGCCAGGGCGCCCCACAAGTTGGGTTGGGGCGCCTCCGTGCACGGACTATCTACTTGGAAAGAACCATCTTCTTAGTCTCGCGTCTTTCACCCACAGAGAGACTGTAGAAGTAGACTCCCGACGCTTGCTTCTCGCCCGATGAGCCGGTTCCATCCCATGTTATTTCGTAGTCACCCGGACCAAGCTCGGTTTCGAGCAACGTTGCCACTCTCTGGCCGAGTATATTGTGTATAACTACCTGAACACTCAGAATCTGCGTCCCGTCGATAGAGAATCTGATGTTGGTTGACGGGTTGAACGGGTTCGGGTAATTCTGCTGCAAACTGAATGACAACGGCAGTTGAACCTGCTTCGTCTCGATCTCAATCTCCTGTCCGGAAGGATCAGACAACACGGGGTTGTCCAACAGAATCTGTCCGGCATCGAACGCCGATCCACCAATCGCGGTAGCGGGGATTCTGATTATGTCGCCGAGCCCCGACGGAATCACCCGATCTCTGTTTGACGGATCAAAGAACATCAGTATTCTCAGTCGTCCGCCATAGTCGCGATACTGGAGCTTGAATCCATCAGACCGCTCCGTTAGCTCGGGATTGCCGAGCTCGATTTCATCGGGATCATATACCAATTCGAATTGAGCCCCGGCTACGTCGGTCGGCAGATCAGCTGTTATGGCAAGTGTCCCAAAACCATCGCTGATTCCATCTGACAGGCCGATCCCAAGCTCTGCGGTTCCTCCGGCGAACAGGCCTTTCGGAACCGGCGAACCAAACGGGCCGGTAAAGATGAGATTTATGATACCGACAAGATCCACGACGTTTACGTACGTATCGGTGTTGATATCTCCTGCTCGGAACTGTCTGGTCGATAGCGGGAATTCACCGATTATGTAGGAGACAACCTTAACCAGGTCGTCGACGTCGACACGGGAATCGAGATTGACATCGCCGAGCGCATCGACCGAGACAAACCCAATCGGGTCTACGACCACGTCGATCGAGCCCTGACCAGGATCGGGGCTGATAGATGCCCTGCCGTTAGCCAGTTCAAACTCGTATCTGCCGGGAGTCGCCGAGGCATAGATGGTAAACCAGCAGTAGAAGATCGCATCCGATGTAACAGCAGGCGCCACGAATTCGTTGTTGAGCCCAAACGCGATCATTCGGACAACACCGGCTCCAACGGCATCCGAGTAAACTTCGAAACCTGCCAGTCGGTCGGTCGCCACAACTGAGTCGAGCCTCATCATAGATGAGTTGTATGTGAAGTCGAATTGCACTCCATATAGTGTGTTCCTGTCCTGGAGATTCACCGGAACGGCGACATCGCTGGCTCCCGGAATTCCGCCCTGAATGAAATTGCCGGGTCCTTCCTTTGAAGTCGTATATATCTGATCCTCATCGATCTGAGGAGCAGTGACATTGATTGTAACAGTCCTCTCCGCGGATGCGGATGAATCGTCCGTCACCTGGAATCGAGCAGTGAATGCTCCCACCTGCGAATAGTTCGGAGTCCAACTAAAGACGTTCGAAATGCTCCCGGATCCCGTAGTCTGAGCGAAAGTCGAGCCGGAGGGACCGCTTAGCATTCTTAATATGAGCGCCTGACCTGCATCCTGGTCTGAAGCAGCGACCGTGAATTGGACGAGATCATTCGTATTCACGTTGTACACAGTCTGGGACGGCTGTGAGAAGTAGGGTGTGTGATTCGTGCCGGGAGGTGGAGCTGTGCCGACGAAGACGGTACCCGATCTCAACGTAGGTTTCACGCCCGTCATTCCCTCCGGATCGTAAAATTCGTTCTGGCGACCGCCGGAGATCTGTTCATCATATAGTATGATGTCGATCTCTTCGCCTTCCGGAGCGTAAGGCTTGATGTGAACCCAGAACTGAACAAACGTACCACTGCCCACTGGTATATCATCACTCTCGAGCGGATTTCCAACGAATATGCCGCTTACGATGTGACCGAGCGTTGACGTCGTATCTAGCGAGTTCACATTCTGGTTATACCGGAAATTAGGCAAGTCCTCATCCGTGTCCCAGCCACGGTTGATCATCTCGTACCAGACGGGCCCCGACGTATCGCCGTAATTGATGATTTCAGCCCAGTTGTAAGCCGGACTCAGATATGTCGAGTCGAAATGGAGCAAGAAGTTGAGACCGCCGACATCGATGGTATTCCGCAGATAGAGCTGAATGGCGACGGAATCGCCCGGGTCGCCGTACGCGTCAACCACCCGGATTGTATCAGTCTCAGACACGTCTTGCGAGTACGCCGGAGAGGCCACCAGCAAGATGACCGCCGCGAAGACGGCCCATTTCCATGATCTCATCATATAGCTATCCTCTCATCTATAACAATACTGCCGCGTTTTCCGAATTCGAAACCGACGCGTCTCGCAGACGCAACGTTGCGCATGAACGAATAGAGGTGCGTCATCAATTGTCCCCTCCCGTAACAATGCTCACAAGCCTGATCAAATCGCCTATAGTTCCGGGTCGGCCATCCTGATTCACATCGCTGCTCTCCCAGCGTTCGCCGCTTAACGGATAGTGTCCCGGATCTATGAAATAATTCGTAAAGTAAACGATATCGCCGATTTCAAACGGTACTGCATTGAGGTTTATGTCGCCTACTGGGGACAAATAGCGTCTTATAAAGACTGATCCACCGAAGTACTCGACCAAGTCCTGCCCGATCCGATTGCTGTCGGAGTCGATAAAGACATTGTCGAGCTCGGAGAGGTCGTCGAGAAACTCGAATCTGATGGGTACGAGCTGACCCGCGAAGTTCTGATCCGAAGTGAGCAGAAAGTTCATTTTCATTACGATCCCTTCACCGGGCTCCAGAAATTCGCCACCCGCTCCGGCGTCCAGCCAGACACGGCCGTCGTCTGCTATGACAGTGGTCATGTATCGCTGCCATCCGTCGACGCGAGTGCCCTGCTGCGATACGGACAGCAAAGTGAGCGCGGATTGGTCATACTTGATCAGAAGTCGCATGCTTTCGATGGCCACTCGATTCGCGAGGTTGACGTCCACAACGCCGGTGCGACCCCCGAGAACCTGGATGTCGCTGATATCAAGTTCACAGACCGATGAGTAGAGCACAGATAACGACATGCTTCCTTCATCAGACAGACCGTAAGGATCGAAAGCCCTGACTTGCACCTGGTAATCACCGGAGTCCGCCAGCGTCGTTCGCCAAAGAATCCGCGTTGACGCCCCTTGCACTAACACTGCATCATCGGGCAGACCTTCCAACTCAACTTCGAGTTCATCGTAGTCTGGGTCATAGGCGCTGATGTCGACAGACACCGAATCAGCAGCATTAACAGTGAAGGATGCCGGAATGTCCACGACGGGCGGCCGGTTGAAATTGAGCACTTCAACAACTATGCTGAGCTCGCTTGACGCATCGCCATCACTCGCGATGAAGACAAACGATAAAGGACTCGACGCCGATGAGTATGGCCCACTAAAGGGTGGTGTCCAGCGGAACTGACCGCTTTCCGTGTTGAGGGTCGCGCCCGGCGGAAGTCGCAGAGCGGAGTATTCGACCTCGTGCCCTTCCGGATCGTCAGCGCTGAGACTTAGCAACAAAGTCTTACCCTCAATGACAGCCTGATCAGAGACGGGATTGAAGATCGGCGGACGATTGTCGGCTTCAAGCGTGGGCGCCAATATCGGAAGCAAGATATACATGATTACCTTTGATACAATTCTCATCAGACTTGCCCTGCCTGCTCTGGTCTTCATAGAGTGGAGTCCCAAAGGACACTATGGAATCCCAGCCCGAGGGGAGCAACCAATGTGCCGCCATACGAGCAAGCAGACAAAGCGACTGCTCAGAATCTGAACACGTCTGCCTTTGTGCAACTTCAGTTGCTGTAACAAATTAGCTTATGCGAACCAGCCTTCTACCGTCCTCGCCCCGGAGGCTCTTACGACTCGTCCGTGAGTGCTGAACCCGACAGGTACTTTAGCGTAGTAATGTGGCTTCAGGTTATCTGCAAGCGTCTGCAGACCGACCAAAAACCTGCAGCGACGTACACAATAAAACAAAAAAATGATCGATAGCAACCGAATTCGCCCGACTTCTGCTGATTGCTCGATCATCTAATGCAAACCTTCGCTTCTGTTCGCGACTTTCTTCGGTAGAACGTCTCTCTCTTGTTATCTCCTTTCTGCTATTGACCATCTCAGAATCTTCGAAGAAGGGGAGGATCACTCCCCTTCTTCAAAATGAGCCAAGGCAGTTACTTCATCAGGACCATTTTCTTTGTGTCAGTGTACTGACCAGCAGTGGCCTTGTAGAAGTAGATACCCGACGCGACATCCTTCGCATCCCACAGAATCGTGACTTCGCCACGATCGTTGCCGGAGAAGCTCTTTACGAGCTGACCAGCGACGTTGTAAACATCAAGCTTCCAATCGGCCTGATCAGGCAGATAGATGCTGATATTGGTGCTCGGGTTGAACGGGTTCGGATAGTTCTGCTTCAGCGAGAAGGCGGTCGGGACGACCTTGTTCAGGTTGACGTTCATCATGTTGCCATTGTAATCGGCAAATGATGCCTCAATTAGGGTCAGACCGGAGACGCCAAGTATCTGGCTCTCACCAGCTACTATGCGATTGGTGTTCTCCGAATAGACCAGAACGCGGGTCTGTCCGTTGACAACGTCGGTCTTCATCTTCATGCCATCGGCAAGAAGAACCGGCGTGCCTTCGCCATTGAATACAAACATAGCAGCGCCCATGTCGGTCGTCGACTTGGTCGTCACCACGTCTCCGTATGAAACCTCAACCGAATTGGAATACGGCGAAAGTTTCGGGAACGGAAGAGCATCGCCTGTCAGAATACGGGTAATGTAAACCAGGTCTCCAACTGTCAGA
>JAGVNY010000068.1 GCA_020053015.1 Candidatus Zixiibacteriota bacterium
TATACTGACGACGTTCTCTCGACATCCGGACACCTCCACAGGTCAAAATATACCGACCTTCTCCCTGTGTCCACTTCTTCGGGGGAAGACCAGTTCCGACCGACGCAGAGCGGAAGGAGAAACCCGACACCTGCACAAGGTCGGAGGTCTCCAGATAGTAGGTCGGGTTCCGACTGACGCGAAGCGGAAGGAGAAACCCGACACCGATGCTGAACGTCTGCCCCGGAACATGTAGACTATCCCGGATGTTGCGCACGACATGACACCGCGCGGAACGGCGAGAATCAACACCTGATCCATTCGAACCGATAGTTGAAAAGGAGGAGAGTGCGGTTGGCCGCATATAGTGAGAGGGCGGATTGCTCCGCCCTCGACGAGTCATCCCCAATGACCCACATGCGCTCGGCTACGCCAGCGCTCTCCTCCTCCAAAATATCCAAACCCCAGATAGGACCAATATCGCCGCAAGACCGATCAAACCGTATTCGGTGAGAGAGGGGACTTGTCCCGGGCAATTGTCGCAGTAAACGGCCGTGGTGGCTTGAAGTAAGCCCGAGGCTACCAGCTTTGCATACAGAATGGTGGTGCCATCCGAAACCTGAACCTTATTGTTAGCCACAAAGCTGAGGAGCTCCTTCGGGATGAGCACTGTCACGGTGCCTCCCCCACTCACTTCCTCATGTGAAGCCCAGAGTACGCAGCTTGCGTCAGCCTCGTAAACACAGCAGTCAAGAGTAGCTGACGCGGGCACCCCTGTCAGCTTCAAAGTCACCTTCGCGGCCGTCCAAGTTGATTGGCCGTAGTCGATTGCTGTCACTGCGAAGGCCGAGGCGGATAACAGCAATGTTAGCGCGAGAGAATATATCAGCTTCTTCATCTTCCATGCTCCATGCAAATGTTAGTCGAATCACCAGTCGACCCTGCGAGGCCATTCTTGAAGCCCGTCGAGCAATAAGTACACTCATTGTCAGCGGCGTTCATCGAAACGACAAGCCACACAGTGCATCGACCTCCACTGATTTCACAGGTCAATGCACAGGGCAGGCGGCCCTCGCCCCTCCGGCACGAGGAAATATCTTTGCGCGAAAGGCCCGAGATCGAAGCTTAGATCCCATCGACCTTCCCCATTACTGGAGACTTCCTCCCGGGCCTTCGCCAATTCAATCAGTTGCTCAATTACAGTCGCAATTATGCAGTTTAGAAATACGATCCCTGCCGAGACGGTCAGACAGCCGAGAAGGACAGCCACGCCGTGATAGAACCCGCCAGGCGGACTTGTCGACGAGATCAACCCACCGCGGAGTCCGAGCCATTCTGACGCCGCCTCGATACCGATCCATGCGAATGCAAGGAATGCTGATCCGACGCCGCACTTCGATCCAAGAAACCGACAGAGCCAGGCAACAAATGCAAAAGCTGCAGTCCCAAGCGAGATTCTCCAAACAGCGCCGACAGGATCAATGCGCAGAATATCGGCGAACGCCACGGCAAATACCGATAGCCCCAGCAACGCTCCGAGCCGCGCAGAGTCTGCGCCGCCGCATTTGCGGAGCCTGTGAATGAACGGAACTAAGGCGAACAGGGATAGAAACCACAGATCGCTATACGTGTGAGCCGAAAGTACCAGCAGAGCAGAGAGACCGGAGTAGATAAAATCTATTAGGATAGCGTGCGAAGTGAGTTTCCGCGAGTTGCATTGCTGTCGAACCACGCAGGAATCCGGCACGCGTTCGTCCCTCGTGCAATCCCATCGTTTCGACAAAGCAAGGAGTGCAGCTCTCCGCTGATCCAATGCGGCGATTTCCGGCATCCGAGCAGTCCTTCTTCCCGAGCGACAAGTAGATGCAGTCGGGAACACTGGCGGTGAAGGCACTTCCCGTTACAGATAGTAAGCGCACATCTGAGGGGCGATGGGATCGTAACTAATGCCATTCTAACACAAAGCTAAGGAATCTGTCAAGACATTTCTCGCCCAACTTAGCTGTGATCACAATTAATGTATGTCTGTCCGGTGTCAGATTCTGTCAGTCACTGAGAGCGAATCTTGCCGCCGAGTCTCGGATTCTCTCAAGTATATTGCGCGCGGTTCATGCCGATGGTATAATTGCTGGGAGGTAGAAATGGCAATCAGAGTGAGGCGCTCGTTCATATACTTGTTCGTTTGGACACTCATCGCGCTTCTGGCGGCACTCGGATGCTCACGCAAGGCGCCACAAGGCGAGTCCGATGACGAAACCCGGATCGCCACCAATTTACCGGATCAGATTCTCCATCATTCAGACATCGTTGTTACCAAACGCGGGAGTAAGGAAGTCGTGATTCATTCCGTCTATCTAGAGAAATACCTCTCACGCGACAGCACATTGATGGTGAAGATCGACGCCCTATTCTATGACTCCCTCGGCGCGGTTGCGTCGGCACTGACAGCCGATTCGGGAATAGTGAGGGAGAACACGCAGCAGATGGAAGTGTGGAGCAATGTCAAGGTCGTCTCCCAAAACGGGGTCACCCTTGAAGCCGATAGTTTGCAGTGGGATCAGAAGCGAAATCAGGTGATTACCGAGTCTTTCGTAAAGATCACATATCAGGGCAATGAACAGACAGGTTTCGGTCTTGAATCAGACGCTCGACTGACTAACTTCCGAATAAAACGGGATGTGAGGGCACGAATTGAAGACGCGGAGAAGCCTAAGCGGAAGTAAAGCAAAAAATATGCCTTGACTCAAATAGGTTTTGATGCGATATTCGGAGAAGTAGGAAAAGACCGGTTCCGGGGCGGTTGGGTGGCTTTCTACAACCAAAGCCCACTCTAAACACGCAGAGATTCAATTAGTTATGGCGACAATCCGCAGATGAGTCAGCTTCACTCACAGGAACTCGTCAAGGTCTTCAAGCGGCGCAGAGTCGTAGATGGCGTCTCCATCGAAGTCAATCGTGGTGAAGTCGTCGGTTTACTCGGACCGAACGGCGCCGGCAAAACCACCACATTCTACATGATTATCGGATTCGTGACTCCGGACGAGGGGAGCATCAAAATCGATGAGTTAGACCTGACTCGACTGCCGATGTATCAGCGATCGAGACGCGGAATTGGTTATCTCGCCCAGGAATCATCGATCTTTCGTAAGCTTACTGTAGAGAACAACTTAAAGGCGATTCTGCAACTTCAACCGATGAGCCGCCTCGAACGACAGCAGAAGCTCGATTCTCTGCTTGAACAGCTGGATATCGCCCGACTCAGAAAGAACTACGCCTACACACTCTCAGGCGGCGAGAGAAGAAGAGTCGAGATCGCCAGAGCTCTCGTCACATCTCCGAGTTTCCTGCTGCTTGACGAACCCTTTGCCGGAATCGATCCAATCGCTGTTGAAGATATCCAGGGGATAATCGCGACACTCAGGCGAGAAAATCTCGGAATTCTAATCACCGATCACAATGTCAGAGAGACATTGTCGATTACTGATCGCGCGTACATAATGTGCGAAGGCAGAATTCTGAAGGCTGGAACCGCCCAGTTTCTCGCAGACGACCCCGAAGCTCGGAAAATATACCTTGGCGAGAAGTTCAGGTTAAACTGACCCATGGAACTGGCCGATAATCAATACAGATGCACAACCAATCCAGAAGTGGTCACAACTCTTTGCTGTACAACGTGATGCAATGGAACTGAAGATCCAACTCAGACTGAGGCAGACTCTCGCGCCGCAGCTCATCCAGTCTCTGAAGATGCTTCAGATGCCTGCGCTCAAGCTCGAACAGCTTCTCCGCCATGAACTTGCGATAAACCCACTTCTTGAGGAGATCGAGCCGATAGAGGATCAAACCGAGGAAGTCGCCAGTCCGTCGGTCTCTGACGAAGATCCAAAGCTGGATCCGCAGATGACTAAAATCGACTGGGATTATTACCTCGGTGACGAGGCGGATGACTATACGTTTTCGCGTGTTCGGGAGCGTGAGGAAACCGACGAAAGACATAACGAGTCCGCCGATACCGACAAGACTCTGTACGAACATCTGCTCGAACAACTCGGGTTTCTGAAGCTCACTCCTGAGGAGTATTCCATAGGCGAGTTCATTATTGGCAACATAGACGACAGCGGTTATCTGACCTGCCCTGTTGACGAGATGGCCGAGCTGCTCAAGATTGAAAGGAAAGCGGTCGAAGACGTTCTCGCTAAGATCCGCAAGTTTGATCCGCCTGGAGTGGGGGCTGCCGACTTGAGAGAGTCTCTCCTTATGCAGCTTGAGGAGCGAAGCCTGACCGGATCATTGGCGTACCGCATAGTCTCTGATTGTTTCGACACTCTCGATAAAAAGAGTCACCTCCAGATAGCCAAAGCGCTCGGAACAACCGCAGAGCGGGTTCAGGAGGCGATGGATCTGCTCAGGACTCTATCACCCAAGCCGACGAGCGGCAGATTCGACTCCGCAGCCATGCCAATTGTTCCCGACCTCGTGGTCGACAAGATCGGCGACGACTACGTAGTGTACCACAACGACAAGAACATCCCGCAATTGAGAGTAAATGCGGCTTATCGATCACTTCTCAAGCGGGGCAGCACTACTGAGAGTGAGACGAAGAAATACGTGAGAGAGAAACTCGAGCAGGCAAGGTGGCTGATAAACGCCATCAATCAGCGCCGCACAACTATGGTGCGTGTGATGACGGCGATTGTGGAAGAGCAGAAGGAGTTCTTCGAAAAAGGTCCCGACTTCCTCCGGCCGCTGATAATGGAGAACATCGCTGAGAAAGTCAGCATGAATGTGGCTACTATTTCTCGGGTTTCTAGCGACAAGTACGTCCAGACACCGCAGGGTGTCTATGAGATCAAGTATTTCTTCAACACAGGGTTACCGAGAGACGGCGGAGAGCAAGTGGTCAAACGGAGCGTCAAGCAGAAGCTTGAGGAGATCGTACGTGCCGAAGATACCGCCAACCCGCTATCAGATCAGGAGATCCATAAGAAACTCAGGGATGAAGGGATCAGCATAGCACGCCGTACGGTAACGAAATACAGAGAAGAGCTAAAGATCCAGCCAGCCAGATTCAGGCGGCGGGTTGGCAGAGATAGTTGTTGACTTGGCTGCTCTTTGTTCGTAGCCTGTCAGTAAACACGATGAAGGCAGTATTGATATGATGCCTTCTCAGGTCGCCATTGGAAGGGCACTCTCACTTGGCGAATCAAAGTTGGGTCTTCACTGAGACGTTTGGTTGTTCGACGTCAATCTTACATAATCGTGTATACCGCTATTCTTCCATGAACGTACAATTACCTGACAGGGATTTTGAGCCCGGTCGATTTTCGACGTCTTCCGGGAGGCAGCTTCGAATCTCTGCCGTAGTTCGAGATTTCTCGGGCTTGACCGAGACCCGCAGAACCGATCGATACAAGATGGGTTCGTATTCGAGCAGACACGTGGACTACACCCGAAAGTCCTGAAAGGAGTCTGACATGAAAGTAACGATCACCGCCAGGCACTTTGACCTCTCCACCGAGCTGAAGACATTCGTCGAGGACGAGCTTGACAAGATCGAGCGGTACTTCGATGGTATCGTGTCCAGTGCGGTCGTGCTTGAGGTTGAGGGCTACCGACAGCGTTCGGAGATCAAGCTCAAGGTCTCCGGAGCGATGCTGACGGGGACAGGCGAGTCTACGGATATGTATGCATCCGTGGAGGAATCGATAAGCAAACTCAAGGGGCAAATCAAGAAATACAAGAGCAAGCTCAAAGACAAGAAGCAGAAGAAGGTATCGGAGAAGAAGAGCACGCCGCCTGACTTGACATCCGACGAAGACATCACACTCGACTACTGATCGCTATGCCCGAGATTACGGTTGAGAAACTGTTCAATGATCGTAAGGAGGCATTCGAGATGTACCTCCTTACCGGTCAATCCGGCCTCAAGAAGAAGATCACCACCGCGGCGCTTCATCGGCCAGGCCTTGCGCTTGCCGGATTCACGCAGCGATTTCCCCACAATCGCACGATGATCGTGGGCGAAACCGAGATCGCATTCCTGGTTAGTCTTGAGCCGGAAGAGCGATCTCGGCTGATCCGGGACTTCCTTTCTTTCGACGTACCGATCATCGTAATCACGAAGGGAGTAGACCCCCCCCCGGAACTGATAGAGATCGCGGATGAATCCCAGACTGCGGTTCTACAGACTCGATTCACGACCTCTGAATTCATCAACCAGCTTTCGGGCTATCTCGATGATATTTTCGCGCCGCGTGTTTCGATGCACGGAACTCTGGTTGACGTATATGGAGTGGGGCTCCTCTACACCGGCAAGGCTGGCATCGGTAAATCCGAATGCGCGCTTGATCTCGTCGAACGCGGCCATAGACTCGTAGCCGACGACATGGTGAAGATCGTGAAGAAAGCTCCGAATCTCATTGTTGGCTCCGGATCGGAACTGCTTGGGCATCACATGGAGGTCAGGGGAATCGGCATCATCGACATTGAGAGGCTGTTTGGCATCAGAGCAATCAGGATGCAGAAGAGAATAGAGGTCGAGGTCAGGTTAGTGCTCTGGGACGAGACAATGGACAGTTACGAGCGCCTCGGAATGGAGGAAAAATACACTTCCATCCTCGGAGTCGAACTGCCGGTCGTCACAATCCCGATTTCACCGGGGAAGAACATCACGGTCATCTCTGAAGTCATAGCGATGAACCACATGCAGAAGACTTACGGAGAGAACACAGCGACCGAATTCTCCCGGAGACTGTCAGAAAAGATCCAGAGGCAACTCGCAAGTAAAGGGTATCTACAGGCGGATTACGAGTAGCCAGTGCAATAGACTTCCCACGACGGAGACGCATTGCGCCTCCGTCTTCTTTTCATTCCTAAGACATCGATTTGTGTTCTAAGCCAAAACGCCGATGACTGTTCAAGTCGAGTCGAAGTGTTCGAATGATGCTCTCGGCAACTCATCTATGTCAATGCTCCACATCCTCTGTATCGTGATCCGGGAGATGACGGATAGTGCCAACCAGCACGCAATCGCATCCGCTGAATTCGTTTCCACATCAGAACAGATGTCCTGCGGCTCCAATGACCAGTCGGACCAGACAGCACAGGTTTCGGCGTCCTAAATGCTGCGATTAAAGCTGCTCGAGCAGGCGAACAGGGACGCGGCTTTCCGTTGTGGCAGATGAGGTTAGGAAACTGGCAGAAAGAACAGGCAAAGCGGCAGGCGAAATTACCGATATGATTAAGGGAAGCCAGTCGCAGACCGATGAGGCGGTTCAGGCTATGGAGTCGGGTATTCTGAAGGTTGACAAAGGACGCGAACTCGCAAACAAACCAGGTGGAAGCTCGACCGAGATCGTGGACTTGTCGCAACGAGTTGTCGATATGATTCAGCAGATAGCAATTGCAGCAGAAGCGCAGTCTGTGACCGCTGGAGAAACATCCAAGTATGTCGATCAGATCGCTTCGATGACCACGGAAACAGCTGCCGGAGCTGAACAATGAGCCTCCGCAGCAGAAGAGCTGAATAGACAGGCGGAAGGATTGAGACAGATGGTCGGACGTTTCGAATTGAAGGAGACTTTGGCGAAGTAGCTCCGTATCGGACGTGTTGACCCGAACCAAATAGAATGGAGGATTAGATGGCAAATGCCAAAGCTACAGGAAGCTCGGTCGCAGATGCTTCCACAAAAAACACCGGTGGAGAACTGCTTCAGTTGGTGTCATTCAATATCGGAGAAGAAGAGTTCGGAGTCGACATACTGAAGGTGCAGGAAATCAACAGAATCGTGGAAATCACGAAAGTCCCCAGATCTCCGGAGTTCGTAGAGGGAGTGATCAACCTCCGTGGAAAGGTAATTCCGATTATCGATCTGAGAAAGCGCTTTCAGATGGAGCTCAAGCAGGCGGATAAGGACACACGCATAGTAGTCGTCAACATCGAGAACCAGGTAATGGGCATGGTTGTGGATGCGGTGTCAGAAGTCCTGCGCCTCCCGAAGGACACAATAGAGCCACCTCCGGAAATAGCAATGTCGATTGACTCAGAGTATATACAGGGAGTGGCAAAGCTTGAGGATCGCTTGCTAATCTTCCTCGATCTCTCGAAGGTCTTTTCGGAGAAGGAAAGGGCGGTCTTGTCCCAGTTGTAGCTGAATAAGAAGGCGTCCGAAACCGATCCGGCAGCGCCGATCGGGAGAGGTCGCTGTGTATAAAGGCAAAAGAAGGGTTAGACCTGTGCGGCCGAGTGCCGCACAGGTTTTTTGTGCCTGATTTACGTAATGCTAATCGGACTCCGATAGAAAGTAGGTCCGAACCCCCGTGGTTCGGACTATTCATGCGATCTTCGATCACATAGTCGGAAGCACCCTTCGCAGGCTCAGGACAAGCACAGGGCTTCCGACCTACGAGATCTCCGACAGAACCGCGTGCCAGAATTCGTGCTTCTTCTCTCTTCCATCACTCGACCGTTCGCCTTTGCGATAGAAAACGGCGAACGAAATCGTCTTGTGCGTTATGTATTCGCGGTCACTCTCGGGATGGCCGCAGGCTGAAATTCGCGGTCGAAACGTTCCGGTGTTGAAGAGAAGCGTCTTCGGACTGTGGCCCCATATGGGCACGATCTCCGGAGCATGAGTGTGTCCGTAGACAAGGTTCGCTGTACCACCCTGAGAGGCCATTTGTTGTAGAAGGCCGCCGAGCTTCTTCTCATAGAACTCGGATTTCAGCACGGAATCGACTCTTTCCTCCGATGTCTTTGTGGAACCCAGCACATTTTTGAGCAGCTCGCCCGAAAACCCTTTTTCCGAGAATTTGTCGATCTTCCTCAATACGTTGGCGAGAGTCGCAGTCTTAAAGCCGAGCAAGAAGAACATCCCCACTCGCATCATCGCACTGATATGCCTGCCGGCGATTCGATCGCTCCAGCTTCTGACGAATCTCGAGCTACCATCCGTCAGCTCATCGAATAGCTTCCTGACCACTTCATCCAGCAGTGATGAGAATTCCTTGCGGTGTATGACCTGTCTCAGGTATGGAAATACCGCTAAGACCGGGCGGATATTATCGATATTCTCTACGCTTGTCTTCAGCTCACGCCACTTCGCACTGCTCCGACCGCCCAACTCCCGGGCAAGTGTATCGACGATCTTGCACGCAAGGATCGTCATAGCTTCGCCGAAGGACGGTTCTCCCCAAGCGTCTCGGTCGAATGCCCGCTCTTCCCAGATCCCTCTCCCGAAGTTGAACATGTCGAATTCATTCCCGTGAACCGCAACCACGTTGTAGTCGCGGCTCTGAAAGCAAGTGTCGAATCCTGCGACCGGGTCATCATCAAGGGCAAGAGCTGCCCTCGCGAGTTTCCGTGATTCAGGATCAACGCGCATGAACCGGTCGTGATTGCCGGGAATATATGAATACTTCACGGACAACGCCTTGTCACCGCTCATCAAACCGGTCTTGAGATTTCGAAAGAGCCGGCATACGTCCGCGACTTTCGCTCTCGACTGACGGTCTGTGACGGCAAGGAGGGCGGAATCGTCAGCGCCACCAGCTTCGGACGGGAGTATCTGGCGGAGAATCTCTCTGGTCTTGCATAACGTATCAACGTGCTTGTGATCGATGCCGCTCACATCTGAACCCCAGGGTCGCACATGATCGGGAACGCCCGCCACCGTGTCGAGCCAATTGCACGATCTGAAGGCGTCAAATATGTCCCCAAGAAAGAGCACTTGCAGCTCAGAGATTTTGCATCTTGCGAAGCGCTCCTTGGTTCCACTGATGTCATCGATGTCGACGCCGACGGTGGTTAACGCCTTCTTGTAGGCTGCAGCCGGCAGATTATGATCGCCTGCCGATCCGTCGACGAAGTGGAGATCGCTTAAGATGAAAAGCACCTTGCCCCCCTATGATATCAGACCGTTGAATTCGGTGAAGACCTCAGGTCTTCCTTTGAAGACCCGGCACATCTCCGATAGGCTCACATCAAGCAGGTTCCCCTCGGGAATCACTATCCTGTCCAGTTTGCCACTCTTGATGATATTCCAAAGATCATCAAACCATTCAGCCGGCCCGGCTGAGAGTTCGAACACCGGCACGGGAAAGTCGCTGCCATAGACAAGAGTATGCGAAGGGAGCTTCTTCAAATCGTCGAAGAACGGCCTGCGGAATGGGATCGCAAAAGCCGAGATGTCCGCGTAGCATTTCCCCCGGAATTCACCGTTCGCACTCCGCGCGAGATACGTCTTGACGATCTCGAAATCGGAGTGCTCCAGATTGGGGTTGGTCGTGAAGTAAGGCGTACCGCAGTGCGCGAAGATAATCACCGCGCCGGCGTTCAGAGCGGCTTCGATGTTCGAGTTTGCCCTGGCAACGTCGGGAACGCACAGATTCTCTCTGTCCAGAACCCGCTTGTGAATACGGGCATCGCTGTCAGACCAACTGAGATAGTTGAGGACGACCATCCACTCTTGGTCCGTTGGAGTAGGAATAGCGTATTCGGAACCTGTGTGAAGGAGAAGCGGTAGTGGCCTGGCGCCCGGCTTCGCGGTCGCGAGATAGACCATCGCGTTTCGCACATGGTCATCCGCGAGATTGATTCCCTGCGCTGATGGGAGCCATTTCATAAGAACTGCTCCTTCGCGAACACATTCGTCGACACGCCGTTGGAAGTTCCCGCGGTCATTTGGACTCACCGATGCACCCAGCAGTATCTTGTCCCGCACAAGTGGATCCGAGCGCAGACGATCGGCGATGTACTCGTTGCTCACCCACATGTGAGAGCGGCACGGCTCGGCATCTCCAGTCTTCGAATCGAAATAGTGATCGAGCGCGAGGCAGACTACTTTGCCGATTCTGCTTTGGTCGATCACCTCGATGGTCTTACGTCGAATTGTCTCATCACTGAGTTCGCCAGCTTTGATTCCAGCGTACTTGAGAAACACTTTGAATGCAGCAGTCTTACGATACTCGGCTGAGAAGTGCCCGAACCGCATCGGTTCCGTATCACCGCACAGCCCGACATGGACGTGCATGTCAATTACATCCGACGGATCTACTCGGCAAGGGGATGCGGGATCAGTTCTATCGGGCATATGCAACTCTCACAGAACAACTCCGATGATCCCGTCTGGAGAGAATCACCATCAGCTCAACCCCGGAAACGCAGCTGCCCAATCAGAACTTGAAGACCGGGAATGCAACAAGCAAATCGTAATTACATCGACTCATTGTGTCAAGTATTATCTCGAGTGAAGAATCAAAGCCCAGAGCCCATTTAGTCGTTAGGCCGGTTGTGTCTTGAATTGGGGTAGGCTGAGTGCATGCGATTCGATTGATCTTCTGAGTTCAGCTTCGACACTGTTCTTGAGCTCATGGATTGATAGATGTAACCCCAAATCCCTCAGCGATGTCACGAAGTCTTGGTGGCTTCTGCCCTTCCGATACTCGGGCATGCGAGGAGGCATCAAGAGATATCGATCAAAGATATAGGCATCGGCGGCGACATTGACTACCGCGTGATAGAACACAACATCCCGATTACGGTAGATAGCAGTTCCTGCGATCTTCCTGTCCCCCACGGCAATGTCCGACATTCCGGCATGGCGGACACCTTCTATTCCGAGTCTCCCGATAGCAGTGATGATTATCGAGTTGAAACGCCTGAAGAATCCAATCGTGTTGCTGTCGCTCTTGCCGTATGCAGCAATGGAAACGCAGAGCATGTCGGGCGTGAGAGTCACAGAGCAACCTCCGCTGTCGCGCCGCAGGACCGGCACACCGTCAGCCACGATGTTGGGGGTATGCAGTTCGACTTCTGGAGCCGAACCATTGCCGATGACAACAACAGTCTCCGTCGGCTGCCAGACGAGATGCGCGAGCAGCTTGCCATTGGGCGAAAGAAGGCTTCTGTCTGGGAGATTGTATTCAGTGATATTCAGCATTCCTCATATCTCATTCAGCAGGTGTTCTGCGTTAGTCGTGGTCGGCACAGCATGCTGTGCCGCTACACCGAACGATTCATCCGGACATTGAGTATTTCAAATATGCAGCGGTTTGTCGAGAGCCTTGAAACTCGCTTCGAGTACGGTCTCGCTGACCGTAGGGTGAGCATGCACGACCGCACCCACATCCTCAAGCGTTCCTTCGAGCTGCATGATCGCGACCGCCTCGGCAATCATATCAGTGGCGTTTGGAGCCACTATATGCACACCGAGCACTTCGCCATACTTGCTTTCCGCGAGGACTTTGACAAATCCTTCGGTAGCGCCCTCAGTGATCGCCTTGCTATTGACCGACAGCGGAAACTCTCCCTTCTTGAATTCTATCCCCTTCGCTTTGATCTGCTCTTCAGTGAGACCGACAGCAGCTATTTCCGGATCGAGATAGATATTGATCGGTATCTTCAGGGGATCGAACGACGTCTTCGCCCCGGCTATGTGATTCACGGCGCAAGCGCCCTGTGCAGAGCCAGCGTGTGCGGTCATCTGGCCCGTCACATCGCCGATCGCATAGACTGACGGCGCGCTGGTGCGCATGAATTCGTCGACCTTAAAGAAGCCGTCGACAAGCTCAATGTCGACTCCCGATCTTTCAGGCAACACCGCCTTCCGATCAGCGCAGTTTATCAATTTGTCGCATTCGATGAAGTCCTCGTCCGAGAAGACACCGCCTTCGCCGTCTTTAGTAATCTCACGTTGCGCATAGACTTTGATTCCGCTTTTCGAGAACTTGTCGCTGATGAACTTCGATAGTGACGAATCAAGGAACCAGAGCAGGCTTTGCTGAGGCGACACAATCGTGACCTTCTTGCCCAGAAGGCGCAGCATGACGGCCGTCTCGCACGCCGTACCGCCGCTTCCGTAGATCGCGAACTTCTCAGGAATCTCGGACATATCGAACAACTGGTCGATCTCGACAACTTTCGACTGATCGATCGGGCCACACTTGCCGATTTCAGGGCGCGAGCCGGTTGCAATAATGACGTTCTTCGCTGAGTACTCGTCGGCTCCAACTGCGACGTTATTCCGCCCGACAAGCAACGCTTCCCCCGAAATCGTTTCCACGCCATTTCGCTTGAGCAGGAACTCGACACCTTTCACAAGTCTCGTGACAATGCGATTCTTGCGATCTACAGCTTTCTTCCAGTTGAACGTCACTGCCTTCGGGTCGATGCCATCGATTCCAAACGTCGAAGCCTTCAGCGTTCGATCGAAGAGCTTTGCACTCTCTATCAGAGTTTTTGAAGGAATGCACCCCCAGTTAAGGCACATGCCCCCGATTTTCGCCTTCTCGACGACCGCGGTCTTGAGTCCGAGTTGTCCGGCGCGCAAAGCGGCAACATAGCCTGCAGGTCCCGATCCGATTATGATTAGATCGTACTCTTTCATAGCATCCTCCTACATCACCAGCATCGCCAGCGGATCGCCGAGCAACGCCATCAAGTCGCGCAAAAATCTGCCTGCATCCGCGCCATCCACAATTCTATGGTCGACTGACAGTGACAGCGGCAGGACATTTCCCGGTACGATTTGACCGTCCTTAACAACCGGCTTCTGCACTATTCTGCCAACACCAAGTATAGCAACATCAGGGTAATTCATGATCGGCACACCATGAATGCCTGCTATAGAGCCATAATTCGTTACGGAAAACGTGCTGTCGCGGAGTTCATCGAGCGTCAGCTTGCGCTGGCGTCCTCGCTCAGTCTTGTCCGCCAACTCGCGAGCAATCTCGATGATGCTCTTCTTGTCGGCGTCTTTGATAACCGGCACGATCAACCCGTCGGGCGTATCAAGCGCAAAACCAATGTTGTAGAAATTGTTATATATGACGCGATTGTGCTGCATGTCGAGTTTGCAGTTGAGCTTTCTGTGCTTCTTGAGCGAGAGCACAACTGCTCTGATTACGAATGCCATGTATGTTAGCTTGACGCCCTGATCGGCGAGCTTGTCCTTCTGATCCTCACGAATTGCGATCAGTCTCGAGATTTCGACTTCCTCGAATGCAGTTGTGTGGGGAGCTGTGTACCAAGATTCCACCATGCGGGCGGCGATGGTCTTTCGGAGCTGGGACAGCTCCTCGATCTCGGTACGGCCCGGAAGTTCGTCAGGAATTCGGGAGACAGTCTTCGCGCCAGCTTTCGGTCCCCGTTGCTTCTCGTCGAACGCCCTCTGAATGTCGGCCTTCATCACACGACCACCGGGGCCTGTGCCAGCGATTGCATTTATGTCGATAGCGAGGTCTTTCGCGAGCTTTCGTGCAACGGGCGTCGCAAGCGCTTTCCGATCGACTAGTGTCCTCTTAGCTGTAACTGCTTCTTCCATGCCTTCGCCGGTCGCCGGAAGAAACGCGTCGGTCTTGGCGTCCTCGATCTGACCTACTACGCCGAAACCTCTCTCTTCCACCATTTTCATCTTCGACTCTGCGACTTCCTCGCTTCGAGACTCAGCATCTTCGACAACAGATGTGCCTTCGACTTCGATCTCGATCAAGGCATCATGGACGTTGACGATATCACCGACTTTCCCAAACACGTTTTTGACGACACCGGATCGCGGACTCGGAATGTCTGCTACAACCTTGTCGGTCTCCATCTTCACCACCGGATCGCCTTCCTTAATGCTCTGTCCCTTCTTCACGTACCACTCGAGAATCTTGCCCTCGGTAATTCCCTCCCCGATATCGGGGAACTTGAACATATAGAGCATGGATCCTCCTTAGAAATCTATTGTGCGTTTGATGGCATCGTAAACCCGGTCGGCATCCGGGAAGTACAAGTCCTCTCCCTTCGGAAGCGGGACAACCGTATCCATCCCAGTCACACGCGCTGGCGGCGCCTCAAGATGCAGGAACGCCTCCTCGTTGACAAGCGCGATGATCTCTGCAGCGGGGCCGAAGCTTCGCGGCGCTTCGTGCGCGACGAGCAACCTGCCGGTTTTCTTGACCGAGTTGATGATAGTGTCAGCATCCATTGGATATATCGTGCGCAGGTCGATCAACTCGACCGACAGACCGTCCTTCTTGGCTTTTTGCAGAGCTTGCTGCACGGTGCGGATCATTGCGCCATAGGCGACCACGGTCAACTGGTCCCCTTCCTGAAGGATCGCAGCCTTGCCAATCTTGATGCGATATTCGCCCTCCGGCACTTCCTGCTTGATCGCACGATAAATCTTCTTCGGCTCGAAGAAGATGACCGGGTCGTTGTCCTCAATTGCGCTAATCAGGAGTCCCTTGGCATCATACGGCGTAGCGGGAATAACCACCTTCAGGCCGGGGATATGCGCATAGAGCGCTTCCATGCTCTCGCTATGATGCTCCAATGCCCTAATCCCGCCTCCGTACGGAGCGCGGATCACCATAGGCACGGAGTATGTTCCACGCGACCGAAGCCGCATTCGCGCAGCGTGCGAGATAATCTGATTGAACGCCGGGTACATGAAGCCGTCGAACTGAATCTCGCAAACCGGTCTCAGACCGTTTATCGCCATGCCGACTCCCGAGCCAACTATGATCGATTCGGCAAGCGGAGTATCAAACACACGTTTCTCGCCATACTTCTGCTGCAAGCCCTCGGTGACGCGGAACACGCCGCCTTCCAGCCCTGCATCTTCCCCAAACACGATTACGCTCGGATCATCGGCGAGCTTGACATCGAGGGCGGAATTAATCGCCTGAACCATGTTCATCACAGCCATGATCAGCCCTCCTTTCGATTGATGAAGTTGCGAAGCTCGACCATCTGCTTCTTCAGCGAGTCGGGCATTTCGTCAAACTGGTATTTGAAGATGTCTTCAACGGTAGGCGCTGCGGTGGCTTCGAATTGTTTGAACTGACGGTCTATGTCCGAAGTCGCTTCTTCGATATGCTTCTTCTCCCGGTCTTCATCCCACAGTTTCTTCTTCTCAAGATACTTTCGCAGCCGAATCATCGGGTCTTTAGCCTCCCACGCCTTCTCTTCGTCGGCCGATCTGTACCTGGTTGGGTCGTCCGATGTCGTGTGCGAGCCTCTCCTGTATGTGACCGCTTCTATGAGCGACGGGCCGTTGCCATCGCGCGCGTTCTTTGCCGCCTCGTGGGTTGCCCGGTAGACTGCGAAGAAGTCGTTCCCATCGACCTGAATTCCGGGCATCCCGTAAGCAATCGCTTTCTGGGCTATCGTCTTGGACTTCGTCTGCTTATCCCGCCGCAGAGAAATAGCGTAGCCGTTATTATTGCAGAAGAAGATCACCGGCAACTCGTATACGGCAGCCCAGTTCGAAGCTTCGTGGAAATCGCCTTGAGACGAGCCACCGTCTCCGAAGTAGGTAATCACGACTTCCCTATCGCCACGATACTTGGCGGCATGGGCAATACCGGCGGCATGACACAACTGCGATGAGATTGGCACGGACACAGGCAGGAGGCGGGTGCCCTCGGGATAGCGGCTGCCTTCTTCACTTCCGCCGAAGTAGAGAAAGTAATGGAGCATCGTCGCTCCCTTGACAAGCCACGCGCCAAGTTCGCGATACGCGGGCACCATCCAGTCTATCTTTTCGAGAGCCATCGCGCTGCCGACTGCAGCGGCTTCCTGACCCATGTTCGACGGTAGAGTGTAGAGCCTGCCCTGTCGCTGATATGAGACCGATTTCGTATCCGCGATGCGCGCGTAGAGCATCACCTTGTATGCTTCTACCACTTTGGAATCGGGCAGATCCGGCATCCACTTGGCATCGACGATATCCCCTTTCTCGTCCATAACTTGAAGCCGTTTTCCCGAAAGCGGGTCAAAGGCATTGAAAAGCATCGCTTGCTCCTCAGTCATGTATTTGGTCGAAGCTCGTGTTGTCACCATGTCGTTTCCCTCTGCTGTGTCTTTCACATCTTGTCGACGCACAGGTCAAATAGAGACATGTTAGCTCTAATATGGTATCGGCTTTGAGCCGTAAGGCCTTTGCGCCTCAGCAGCCGCAAGAGCTCAGACTCAATCGAAGCGGTATCGTAGGATGATTGACAAGCTAACATAGGCCACTCGACCTCATCGCCACCATGTTATCAAGGGTCAAACGATAGTACGCCGCAATAGTTCCCCCGTCAAGTCCATTTTCGGAGCAGTTTGGATCAGTAGAACAAGAATGACGACAGGAAGCAAACGACTGCTATCCCTACCATATCCCCAGCACATCCTTGGCAACGTCGGATGCCATCTCGGCTGGGTCCCACGGCGGGTCCCAGACAACTTCGACGGTGACATCCTTAACACCGTCAATCTCTTCAAGCGCTGACTTCACTCCATCAACCAGCACAGGTCCGTAGGGGCACGCTGGTGTGGTCAGAGTCATATTGACGTTGACCCGGCCGTCGTCGGAGATATCGATATCGTATATCAAACCGAGATCGACGACACTTAGGCCGATTTCCGGATCGACCACCGGTTCAAGAGCTTTGAGGAGTTCGCTTTTGTTCAGCATAGTATTACCCATCCCAGGCGGCGTCGGGAATCCTTGTCCGACCCTAATGACGCGCCGGATGCTGCCAGGAGGGGAGAGGTTGTCCCATAAGTGAGTAGGTCGGCCTCCGGAGTCACGTTTGGCGTGGCGAAGAAGGCCGACAAGTCGGTGTCGGGTTTCTTCTTGCGCTCCGCGCAATCCGGAACCCGACCTACTACGAACATGCAATTCGCAACTTGTGTGACAGTCTCGGGATTCCTGACAGTGCAGGAAAGCAAATGTCCGGGACTCAACATGTCTACTCCGTCGTCGACATGCCGCTGTTATTTCCCGATTGGGCGCGATCTATCGCATCGACGAGGGTCGTCCAAGATAACAGTGCGCACTTGATCCGCACCGGGAATTTCTTGACGCCTTCGAGCACATCAAGGTCTCCAAAGTCAATGCCGTCGGTTATATATGGCTCGCCTTTGAGCATTGCCTTGACGACGCGAGCGATCTTCCTGACCTCTTCGATCGATTTACCTTTGATCACCTCGTAGAGCATCGAACCCGATGCCACGGAGATCGCACAACCGCTGCACGACACCGAAAGGTCCTTCACGGTATCGTGATCGAGTTGCAGCTCCACTTCGATTTCATCTCCACAAGGCGGATTCTTTCCGCTGTTCCTGAAATCGACTTTGTCGAGTTTCTTCTTTCCTCTCGGATGTCTGTAATGATCAAGGACAACATCACGATACAGAGAATCGATAGCGTCACTCATGTCCAAAATACCCCCTTGCCTCTTTTAGAGCGTATACAAGCTGGTCGACGTCTCCGCGCGTATTGTAAACGTAGAAACTGGCTCTGGCAGATGATACCAAACCCAACCTCCGGTGCAACGGCTGAGCACAATGATGACCGGCGCGAATTGCTACGCCGTGTTGATCGAGTATCTGTGAAAGGTCGTGTGGGTGCACGTCCTTGTCGACGAACGATATTGCACCGCCACGGTGATCCGCGTTGAGCGGGCCGAGGATTCGAATGGAGTCCAGCAAGCTGAGTCTCTCGATCGCGTATTCTGTCAGTTCATGTTCATGTCGACGGACGTTGTCCATTCCGAGCTTCTCGAGATAGTCCAAGGCTGGCGTGAAGGCTGCGGCTCCAGCGATGTTTGGAGTCCCTGCCTCGAACTTCCACGGCAGTGACGCCCAATCAGCGTGATCATAAGTCACCTCGCCGATCATTTCGCCGCCGTAGTTGAACGGCTCCATATCAGCAAGAATAGACTCCTTCCCGTACAACACACCGATACCGGTAGGACCGAGCATCTTGTGAGCGGAGAATGCGACGAAATCTGCCCCGAGCGAGCGGACGTCGACCGGCATATGCGGCATACTCTGGGCAGCGTCGATCAAGGCGAGCGCACGCCGCGCATGGGCGGCCTCGATAATTGTCTCTATTGGATTGATTGTGCCGAGCACGTTTGACATATGAGTCACAGCGACGATCTTGGTTTTGGACGAGATGATTTCACTCAGCCTATCCAGCACAAGATATCCGTTGTCATCGATCGGGATATACGCAAGCTCGGCACCGGTGCGCTTCGCTAACGCGATCCACGGCACGAGGTTCGCGTGGTGCTCCATCTGTGTCAGCACTATGCGGTCGCCCGCTTTGACATTGTGCTGACCCCAGGCGTAAGCAACGAGGTTAATCGATTCGGTGGCTCCGCGCGTGAAAATGACTTCCTCCGTCTTCACGCCACCGATGAACGCAGCAACTTCCCTTCTGGCTGCCTCAAGAGCGGCCGTTGCCTCCTCGGCAAGCGTATGAAGTCCGCGGTGGACGTTGGCGTTGTATCTCGTATAGAACCTGCGCGTGGCCTCGATCACAGTGATCGGTTTCTGGGTCGTCGCCGCGTTATCGAGATAGACCAGCCGCCTGCCGTTGATCTCCCGGTTCAGAATCGGAAAGTCAGCTTTGATACTGACCGGGTCAAAGCCCTGTCGGTAAGTACTTCGTGATGTAATCATCTGTACGACGCCTTCTCTCATGCGGGTCAACCGGCCACACTCACGTACACTTCGCCTTTGTCGATCTTCACCTCGAAGGAATCGACGCGGCAGACCGCCGGCATTCTCGTGGCCTCGCCAGTCTTAACGTCGAACCGCGCTCCGTGGCGCGGACACTCTATCTGTCCGTCGACCAGCTCCCCTTCGCCCAAATCGCCGCCATCGTGCGAACAAACGTTGTCTATGGCGTAGATTCGGCCATCCACTCGCGAAAGGAGGATAGACCTGCCGTCAACTTCATATGCTCGGACCGATCCGTCTGAGATATCGCTCTCTTTGCAGACTCTGACGAACTCAGCTACCATTTCACTTTCCCTCCAGCTTTCGCCTCACGAGACCTCGGAACATATCCTGCAAGTCATCCGGCAGAAGTCGAATAGTCGGCTCGACGAAACCGGTAACGACCGTCCTCGTCGCTTCATCATTCGAGTAGCCTCGGCTCTTGAGATAAAAGACCATTTCCGGATCGATCGGACCAACCGTGGCGCCATGCGTACAACTCACCTGGTCAGTCAGAATCTCCAACTCGGGGACAGACTCCGCCCTTGTGCCTTCGTTCAGCAGGAGATTGCGATTCTCCTGATAGGCTTGGGAATTGTCTGCCTTTTCCTCAATCCGAATTAGACCGGTATAGGCCGAATCGGAGTTGTCCTTGAGCACGACCTTCACGTGCAGGTCGGAGTGCGTTTCGCCTGAGACATGATGGTGCAACGTATGGTGATCGAGATGCTGGCGGCCATCGCCGAATGCGAGGCCGTACATGAGACTCTCCGCTCCCGGACCAGCAAGCACAGCGCCCGCGTTCACTTTCGTAACTGATCCGCCAAATGAGCCGAAGACGGAGAGCACATGTGAATTGCGGTCAGCCCTGATCCTCTGTGTGAAGATCGATGGTGTCGTTTCATTGAAGCGAGATAGTGAAATATAGCGTAGCCGCGATGAATCCCCCGTGAAGATCTCCATCACCGAGTTGGCCAAGGGGCAAGGTCGGGCAACGTCCGATCCATAGTCATCGATGATCGTCACCTCCGAATTCCTGCCAATAACGACGAGAGATCTCGACAGAAGAACTTCATCCAACGGCTGGTGGCTAAGGTAGATCGGCTCGCGGACTACCGTGTTGTCGGGCACGAATACAAAGAACCCTGCATTCCAGAGAGCGAGATTCGCGGATTCGAACTTGCCGAATGGCTCACCGACAAGCTTGCCCAAATGCTCCTGAACCGGGTACCGATGATCTGCAGCCGCAGAATGAAGGTCAGAGACATACAGCCCAGCCCGTGAGTATTCGTCAGCGACAGCGATTCCAACACTCAAGTCTGCTCTGCTGATTCCGTGGGCTGAGTATCCGCTGGACAGCGTGGTGTCTATACCCGTGCTGCCGGTTCGACTCGGTACGTCTCGAAGCATCGCCTCGCCGGGATTGCTTATCAGAAAGTGCTCAGGTTTAGTATAGCGCCAGAGATGAGTTATCCGGTCGGGGTTCGGCGCATCATGATATGATTCCCAGGCTCTTCGCCTCTGTTCGTGTGACCATTCCGGCTCACCCTGCCGAATTGCCCTGAATCCATGTTTCCGATTTGTCAAAGTCAGTGTGTTCATTACCATATCTGCCTTGTCATATTCCTTCTCATCCAACCGAGCCTTCCATCTCGAGCTGAACTAACCTGTTGAGCTCGACCGCGTATTCCATGGGAAGCTCTTTGGTAAACGGTTCGATGAATCCGTTAACGATCATCAGACGCGCTTCGTCTTCGGTCAGACCCCTGCTTGTCAAATAGAACAGTTGCTCCTCCGCGACCTTGCTGACCCGCGCCTCGTGTTCGATTCTGACTCGATCAGCGTCGATCTCCATCGTCGGATATGTGTCGGTGCGCGATGCACCGTCGATAAGAAGCGCATCGCATTCGACGGACACTTTGGAGTTCACGGCATTTTTGTGCACTTTCACAAGCCCGCGATACGAGGCTCGCCCGCCTGCCTTGGATATCGACTTGGACGTCACACGCGAGCTCGTGTTCGGAGCAGCGTGGATGACCTTGGCTCCTGCGTCCTGGTGCTGGCCATCGCCAGCGAAAGCTACCGAAAGAATCTCTCCTTTGGCTCCCTCGCCAACAAGGTATACACACGGATACTTCATGGTGAGCTTCGATCCAATGTTGCCGTCGACCCACTCCACCGTTGCGTTCTTGTGAGCGACTGCTCGCTTGGTCACGAGGTTGAACAGATTATGCGACCAGTTCTGAATCGTCGTGTAGCGAATGTAAGCGCCGTCGAGCGCAATCAGCTCGACGACCGCCGAATGGAGCGAATCGGTTGTGTAGATCGGCGCCGTGCAGCCTTCGATGTAATGCACTCTTGAGCCTTTGTCGGCGATGATGAGAGTCCTCTCGAACTGCCCCATGTTCTCAGCGTTGATTCTGAAGTAGGCCTGGAGAGGGATTTTGACATCGACTCCCGGTGGCACGTAAATGAACGACCCGCCGGACCATACGGCCGAATTCAGTGCGGAGAACTTGTTATCTGCTGCGGGTATCACCGTGGCGAAGTACTTCCGCACGATATCAGAATGCTCGCGCAGCCCGGAGTCCATATCAAGAAAGATGATCCCCTGGTTCTTGAGCTCTTCCTTGAATGAATGATAGACCACCTCAGACTCGTACTGCGCCGACACTCCGGCAAGAAACTTCTGTTCGGCCTCCGGAATGCCGAGCTTCTCAAACGTGTTCTTGATGTTCGCAGGGACATCATCCCAGTTTCGCTTCTGATTCTCCAGCGGCTTGATGTAGTAGTAGATATCATCAAACTTGATGCTGTTGAGAAGACGGGTGTTCCCCCACTTGGGCATCGGCTTCGACAGAAAGATATCCAGGGCGTCGTGACGGAACTGGCGCATCCACTCCGGTTCGTTCTTCAGCCGGGAGATCATCTCGACGACCTCATGGTCGATACCCTTCTTCGCCCTGAGAAAATACTCCTCCGGGTCCTTGAACCCATACTTGGTAGCGTAGTCATCACCGATGGTCGCTACTTCGATATTCTTGACGGCAGGTTCCGACATGCTACACCTCAACTTTCGCCGCAGTTTCTTCCCTGATTCGATCGTAGCCCTCGCTCTCGAGCTGTAGCGCAAGCTCCGGGCCACCCGAACGGACGAATCGGCCGTCCATCATCACGTGGACGTAATTGGGTCTGACATAGTCGAGAATTCTCTGATAGTGAGTGACCAGAAGAATGCTGTTGTCGGATGACGCGCTATAGTTAATCCCCTTGGAAACGACCTTGAGCGCGTCGATGTCCAAGCCGGAATCAGTTTCGTCCAGAATAGCCACAAGTGGCTTGAGCATTAGCATCTGAAGAATCTCGAGCCGCTTCTTTTCACCACCGGAGAATCCTTCGTTTAGATATCGCGTTGCAAAGGAGTCGTCGATCTCGAGCAACTTGAAGTTGGCCTTTATCGTCTTTCTGAAGTCCTTGATCACCGACTCATCGCCATTGCTTCTTGCCTTAACTGCGGCTCGCAGGAAGTTGGCGACCGTCACACCTGGAATCGCAAGCGGATACTGAAATGCGAGAAATAGTCCGGCGAGAGAACGCTCGGTAGCGTCCATCTGGAGCAAGTCCCGCCCCGCAATCAAAGCGGTGCCGGAAGTGATGCTGTAAGCCGGATGCCCTGCCAAGGCGTTCGCCAGACTCGACTTGCCTGAGCCGTTGGGTCCCATGATCGCGTGTTTCTCCCCTCGCCTGATGTCGAGAGAGACACCCTTAACGACTTCCTTTCCCTCCACTTCAACATGTACATCCCGCATAGAAAATAATAGATCAGAATCGTGCATATATTCCTCATGTAGCAAGAGTGTTTGCATTTCGCAATGGCACCTCGGCAACATCGTCTCGCTGCTGAGGATTTGAGGCGGAACCATTCAGCCGAAAGTCGCCGAAAGCACCTAATCTGTCTCCGCCGGAGACCAAGTCAGCAAGCGTGATGCTTTCGAGCAGGCTACTGAAGATCCGATCAAAGCTCCTCCAAACGCTGCGGATACTGCAATCAGCTGAGTGAACGCAGGAGTCGCGCTCACCGCTGTAGCGTTTGCAGTGCCCGCTGCTGAGCAGAGGCTCACCAAGCGAATTCATGACCTCACCAAGTGTCACTCGCTGAGGGGCGCTCGCAAGCAAATAGCCTCCGTTTCGGCCACGGTCGGCCTTGACCAATCCGGCCTTGCGTAGAATCATGAGCAGCTTGCTAACGTACGGAACCGACAGTCCCTCCTTGACGCCAATCTCGGAGAGAGTCATTGACTCACCCCCATTTCGCGCGAGAAGAAGCAGACATCTCAATCCGTACTCTTCAATTGCCGTAACCTTCATCGACCCACATACTCCCAGTTAGGCCAAATCTAATATCCTTTACAAAAAAGTAAAGTATATTGTTCCAAAAATGATGAACTTTGTCGGAATTCGGCGTATATAATGACAGTCAATAGCTTACGTGCCACTACCGAGGAGCGAAAACTGCGATCCCGGGGGCGACTTAGTGATAGCCGAACGGGAACAATGGCGGTCATTCGGATTGTTTAGCCGCTGTGAAAGGAGACTTACCGATGAAGCATGTTGTTTTGCTCCTCATAGCAATAGTCTGGCTGGCTACAGCGCTCACCGCAGAGGGGTCTGATGCCGCTCCAGCGACAGCATTCTCCAGCGAAGCGAAAACGAATGGGCTGCTCCTCCCGGGTGAGGAGCGACATCTGACCAATGTACGCCAACTCACTTTCGGAGGGGAGAATGCCGAGGCTTATTTCTCGAGCGATGGTTCCATGTTGAGTTTTCAATCGACACGCGACACATTCTATTGCGATCAGATATTCGTCATGAAGACCGACGGTTCTGACGTGAAGCTGCTTTCGACCGGCAAGGGAAGGACAACCTGCTCGTTCATTCAGCCGGACGGTCAGAAGATGATCTATGCATCGACTCATGGGGCTTCACCGGACTGTCCGCCGCGTCCGGACATGTCTCGGGGTTACGTATGGGCGCTCTATTCTGGATTCGACATATATAAGGCCGATCCCGACGGCTCGCATCTCATAAACCTGACTGACAGCCCGCTATATGATGCCGAGTGCGTCTATTCACCGGACGGCTCTCTCATTGCGTTCACGTCCTTACGAAGCGGCGACCTGGAGATCTATACCATGAAGCCGGACGGTTCAGATGTGCGCATGCTGACGTCCGCCGCAGGATATGATGGAGGACCGTTCTTCTCGCCGGATAGCAAGCGGATAGTCTACAGGGCATCTCGCCCGGCGTCCGAAGCGGAGCTTGAGGACTATCGGCTTCTGCTTAAGGACAATCTGATTCGTCCCGGCAACCTCGAGCTGTTCGTTATGAACGCGGACGGATCGAACAACAAACAGATAACCTTCAACGGGGCCGCGAATTTTGCCCCTTACTTCCACCCTGACGGCAAACGCATAGTCTTCTGCTCGAATCTTGCCGACACATCGAAATCTCGTCGCAACTTCGATCTGTTTATGATCAAGGACGACGGATCCGGCGTTGAGCAAATCACATTCAATTCGACTTTCGACGGTTTCCCGATGTTTTCTTACGATGGGAAGCGCCTTGTATTCTGCTCCAATCGCAACAACGAGAAATCGGGCGAGACGAATGTGTTCATTGCCGATTGGAGAGACTGATTTTGCGCCCTCGCCGATTCAAACACTCCGGAGGATCAGCCCCCAAACACGAAGTCCGAACCTAACCGGTTCGGACTTGCAGTGTCAGATGTCTATATCTGATCGGGTTCTATGCTATTCGACCACCGTGAGCTTTCCGCGAATGTCGGACCCGTCCACATACCACAAGTAGACTCCAGGGGCGACCAGCCTTCCAGATTCATTTGTCCCGTCCCACTTGACCCCGTTATCACTGACATCTCTCCACACCCTCACCGTCTCGCCGGACACAGTAGTCAAGAACAAAGCAGAACCCTGAGGCAACTCGGTGAAAGTCACAAAAGGCACTTCACGCCGGTCAAAAGGATTCGGGTATGAATGAGGCTCTGGCGTTACGGTGAACGCACACACATTGGAGTACTTCCCCGCTGATGCCGACGCTCGCCAGTAATACTCCTGCCCGGGCGATAATCTCTCGCTGGTTTTCCAGGCTGTCGTGGGGCCGGGGCTTTCAGCCAATTCCTCGGTGGCGACGACATTGACGAAGTTTGAATCTGTGGCCACCTCGAACGTGTAGGTGTCAGGACTTGCCGCCTCAGCGTTCGAGATTACCAATGTAGGATGCGATGTGTGGTAGACTGACTTGTCACCGAGGGCTCGCGGCACCGCGACGTCGTCGGCATCGACAATCAAACCCGCCGTTCTGAATGTATAGACTGCACTCTGCCCGAGGTTATCCGCAGAGTCAGCGCTCAGGACATAGTATTCGTAAAGCGTATTCGGTGTCAGACCTGTGACCTGCGTAAGATGATCTGTAACCAACGGAGGACTCAACTGAGTGCTGTCCTCTGCACTTATCTCGCCCCAGTATATCACCTGCGAATTGGAAATCTCGTTTGTGTTCCAATGAATCCAAGCTGTCGTGGAGGTCGTGTCCTGCGAGCGGACGTTTGTGATAACCGGAGGCGCAACGTCAGCGGTCGTGAAATGCCATGGCGATGCCCATGCGCCCCATCCGCAGGTATTGTATGCCCTCACTCTCCAGTAGAATGTCGTCAATGACCCAAAATTCCCAGACAGATCATAATACGATTGGGCTGTCGACGTCGTCAGCAACGGCGTGGCGAAATCAGCCGCGTTATCGACCTGAAACTGATACTGGGTGGCTCCGCTCACGTTGTTCCAATCGAGTCTGACTGGCAGACTAACATCCACCGCGCCATTGGCGGGACTGACAAGCACGGGTGTCGCAGGCGGCGGACAGCCTGATGAAGTTGTGAATGTGCGGGATGCACTCCAACTCCCCCAGCCGCACTCGTTGTAGGCTCTCGCACGCCAGTAGAAGGTCGTTGAGGCTGCGAGACCGGAAACGGAGTAGGTCGAGGCCGTCGGCTGGTTGTCAGACTCAGGGCTTGCGAAGCTTGAGTTGTTATCTACCTGAACCTGGTAAAGCGTTGCCCCTGAGACATCGCTCCAATCCAGAGTGATAGGCTGCGTCAGATCCGTGGCACCTGCGGTAGGGATTACAAGCGACGGCGTTCCTGGCAACGGACAGCCAACCGCGGTAGCAAACGTACGAAGCAAACTCCAGCTTCCCCATCCGCACGAGTTGTATGCGCGCACTCGCCAGTAGTAGGTGGTTGATGCGGCCAATCCTGATGCGGAGTATGTCGAAGCCGCCGGTTGCTGATCTATGGAAGGACTGCTGAAGTCGGAGTTATTATCGACCTGTACCTGGTAGAGGGTTGCCGTGCTGACGTCATTCCAGTCAAGAGTAATAGGCTGTGTGAGGTCTGACACGCCCGAAGCCGGGCTGACAAGCGTGGGAGTGCCGGGCAATGTGCAATCAGTAAAAGTAGTGAACGAACGAGATGAACTCCAGCTACCCCATCCGCAGGAATTGTAGGCGCGAGCTCGCCAGTAATAGGTGGTCGATGCGGTCAACCCGGATGCCGAGTAGCTTGATACTGCAGGCTGTTGATCTATGGTTGGGCTGCTGAAATCGGAATTGTTGTCGACGACCACTTCATACAGCGTGGCACCGCTGACATCGCTCCAGTCGAGAGTAATCGGCTGAACAAGGCCTGTAGCGCCGCTCGCAGGGCTGACCAGAGTGGGAGCCGCAGGCGGGGGACAACCGCCGGACGGCTGAATTGCACCCCAGACCGTCCATTGCCTGTCACCGTAGTCGGAGCGGTTCATCTGGGTAGTTGCGCCGGGCCGAGAGAAATCGAGAGCCGATGGGTTGGCGAAGCCGGGATTGGTGCTGCTGGTTCCGTGTTGATCGAATCCGTACTTGGTGATGTCACGCCAAGAGGTCCACGACCGCAACTCCGAACCACTGTATCTACAATGCCATACATCCTGGCTCCCATTGACAGTATTATCGTAGTACATATTGGAGTCGATGACACCGAATACTTCCTCCGAAGATTCATCGGTGTACCTGAATCCCATCGCCTCTGCGTCATCAATCAAGTGGTTCCCATATAGGATGTTATACTTCACTTCATTCCCGGTACCCAACCCTTGATAATTCCTGTCATTGTCACAGAACGAAATCCCGGAGTAAAGGCAGTCGTATACGGTGTTGTTACAGATGAAGCTCCTCCCCTGCAAGTAACCCCCAGATGCATAACTCCCCATGTCGTGGATTCCCATTTGGCAGTTGTAAATGACGTTTCCAAAGACGGAATCGCTGACATGGTGTCCTTCCCAACTCACACCGCCTTCGGGACGATCCATGTTATAAATGGTAGAGAAACTCACTCTCCGTCCATAATGCTGTGCGCTTCCGGCCTGATCCTTGAATTTCGCTCCAAGCCCGGAACTATGCAGGACGCAAGAGTCAATAATGACGCGATGGGTTGAGTAAGTACATATGGTGTGATTGTAGGTTCTTCCCTTCTCAGTCATGCCGCAATAAAGGCTGCAAGCTTGAAACAGGCAGAACACGCTGAACTGAGAGCTGTCCTGAGACGCTTGCTGGGAAAGCCACGCCGACGAATTCTCTCCGTCTTCACCGCCCCAGTATCTGAAAGTACAGTGTTTGAATTCGTTCGAATCACACTTGGCGTCAGTATTCACAATTGCGTGGTTGCCGTGTGAGAGGATCAAACCAAAGAAGGTTATCTTGTCCTGACCGAGGTAGAATATCGCAGCCTTTCTACCAGCTTTTCCGATCACCATCGTTTGACCGCTCGGATTCGCACTGTTGAAACACCATGCGTACACTCTATTGTTAGTTAAATCCTCAAAGAATGTCCCAGGCGCATTGACCGAGCCGAGCGAAGTCTTGTTGACCAATTGCGAATCCGCTTGAGTCAGAATCCTACTTGCTTCTTCTGCCCCAAAAGGACTGCCCCAATCACTATATGACGCATAGTAGATACTTCCCGAGTAGTTCGTCCAGCCTGTGAGCAAACTCCCGGCTGATATGGTCACTCTTCTTGTGCTTGCAGTCGAGTAGGTGGAACAGGCATAGACAGTGCGGCCAGCA
>JAGVNY010000130.1 GCA_020053015.1 Candidatus Zixiibacteriota bacterium
AGTCCCACCCCCATGTAGTCAGCGACCAGATCGGTAATTCCCAACCCCTGATCGGGATTGTACGCATCCACCGGAAACTCAACAGCCGTCATTATCAGAGCCGCCTCGACAACTCCAGCCAATCTTGCCGAAGATTCCGAAATCCCGACCTGGCGATATGCCGATGATATCCCCTGCATCAATTTGTAGCTGATAAACATGTGAGAAACTTCGTCGCTGAAAGCAAGATAATCGGCTGTCTCATGCTTCAGATGAAACTTGCCGACAGGCTGCCCCCACACCGATGTCAGATGCTCATACGCGGGATAGGCACTCGCAAGATGCACGGCGCCGATAGCTCCATAGGTGTACCATTTGGCGCCTCCCTCCCGCACAGCGGGGTGATTCTCGCCAGCCATAATCGGTGTGAACTGATATGCATAGGTATGCAGATGGCAAGCCGATTCTGTTGGGTTTGGGATCCTGCCCTCGGATGAGCCACAAGCTAATCCCAAAGCAACTAACAACATAGATAATCTTCGCATCATATGGACTACCTGTCTCTGATAATATCAATGCAAAGAGCATTCCGGTCAATCGGTTTGTTTCTTGAAAGTGAGCATTTCCGGAAAGGCAGGAGCGCACCGACTCGACGTTCGGGTAGGTCACATCAGTTGCGAACCAAGTCCAATACTAAAATCCGAGGAATATGCGGTTGATGAGCACAACTGCGTCGGCGAGATCAATCTCTCCGCTACTATCCAGATCGATTCGAACACCGGCTGGCGGAACGCCCGGTAGACCGTATAGATAGCGTATGAGTGACGTTACGTCGTAGAGATCGAGTGTGCCGTTGGGAACGAAATCCCCATCGAGCGGCCACGCGACAGCGCGTCCAATAACGGGCAACACGATCGCAGGCATGTTGAAATCGGATATCTCTATAACCAGCGAGGCGGAATCAAATCCTGTATCAAGAGGCTCATAGATGATTTCGATGCAAGCGGTATCGCCTTTGGCGAGTCGTAGCGCTTTGGTCGAGACACGAAACTCATCCGGATTGCTTGTCGCGACGGAGAGGCTCTTCGAGGACATATAGAGGTTACGTATAGACACCGATTCTGAGCCGCGAAGTCCAACGGGAGTGTCCGAAAAATCTACCGAGCTGACATGAGGCTTGTCATCTCCGGAGGAGACTTTTATCGACAGCGTCTGCCCTTCGCGAATGTTAGTGCGCTCGTAAGACGGTCTCACGTCCAACGACACCGCATACATGAGATCGGCCGACAGCGCATCGTTCGGCAGCGACAGGTTCGCGTACGAATCGAGAGGCTCATCCGAATACGCGGATCCAGTCACAAGAAGCATATCCGCTTGAGCGGATGTGTCCGAGCGGGGAGCCCAGACACCGTTTCCGTCATTGTCGACAAACAACACGGCCAGCCGAGCGGAATCGGCTGCCCTCTTGCACTCGAAGGTAACTCGCACGTAGCCCGTGAATTCGAAGGCATCGTCTGCTGCTGCGAATCGGTACGCCTTCTGTCCATCTCGAGGATGAAACTCGAAGGTTACATCCGCACAGTCTTCACGCGAGAATGAGCTTCCCCATAATTCTCCGGCCCAACCAATACCGCCATCAAACGCCGACCCTCCCCAGTCCATGCCTTGCATCCATGTCTGCTCTCTTGGGGAAAACTCGACAGATCTGACACAGCCTCTTCTCTGATCATCTATCACGTCAAGTCCGGCGCTACCAAGCTCAAAGTAGTCCCGTGTGCCGTCTGCCAAATCGAACAGGCTGTCTAAAGCCTCGACATTGCTTCCACCTGACGCTGCCAGCACAGCAACTACGAGACAGCAGCTATCGCCTGAAGGCACCTCTGTGGGACCAGATGACAACACAATCGCCCGATCTCCCTTTCCGTTAGTATCGAGCCATCCTTTGCCGGAGCGCGGATCTCCGCCGTAGCGATAGCGAGTAGGAGCGCCTGTTATCGGATCAACATACTCGGTTCCGTCTGTTGCGAGGCCCAACGATATGTCCCGAGTCATCTTCGCGCTCTGGCTCCGAAAGTAGTTGAAAAGCACGTTCGCCGAGCTCGACGCACGACCCGTACTCGCCAGCGACGGTGAGTCGAGCAATTGTAGACCAACGGCGGGCACGAACCCTGCCGGCAAGTCGCCGTCACCCTCAAGAGAGTAGCAGAAGACCAATGATCGCGACGAATCCGAGCCACCCATGTCATCCGCTGAAACCCCGATATCAGGGTCAGCCCAGACTCCGGCGATGAAGTCATGCCAATCATCCGGAGATCGATTGACGATCACGTACTTCAGCCAGACGACTTGATCGAGCAGCCCCGACCTGGCATATTCAAAGGCGTACACCTTCACCTCGGCTCCCAGCGGTTTTGTCGATCCACCCCTCACTCGGTGTCTCGTTGAGTCACTGTCGTTGAAGATCGCGAACAAACTCTGTTCACCGGTTAACAACGGTTCCCCTTCTTCATCGATCGGCGCTCCCCACTCGGATGGCCACGAAATCCAATCAGCAGAGGGATCGAGAGTATCGGCTGTTGAGATTCTGCGGACGCGAAACATCGATGAATCGGCTACATTGTCGCCCCCGAACGGCCCGGGTGCAAACTCGCTGGCATATTCGGCCATCGCGACACGAAGCGAGCCATTGACAGTAGCGGATAACCATAATCCGGCAGAGTAGACAAGCGGTGTGTCCGATCCCGACGGATAAAACAACCCGTTGAAATAGCCCAATGTGTCCCCTTCGTTGCGAGCGAATGCGCCATTATTGGAGACATACATCATAATCTCATTCGCATCGAGCTTCGCCGCATGCAAGCTCGTTGCGGCCTGAGCGAGACTATGCGGGATTCCCTTTCCGCTGTCACCCGAAGAGAGACCCGACAGCCTGCTTGCTTCGGGAGCGGCCTCCAGCATACAAGTTGACAACAACCACACCAAGGCAGCCAACATGATTCTGGTTCGGATCATACTCTCAATTAAGAACACACCGGAGATTTGTCAATTGCGATTGAGTCGATGTGATAAGGCCGGAAGCTGCGTTCAGCTTCCAGCCCTGGCATGTAACGTCGAGGAGGAGACCAGTCTAACTCAGGCGTGTGCCTCTGTCGAGAAAGTCCGTAGGTCAAGCCCTCTTGGGGCTTGAAAACGCTGCTCATGAACACACGTACCTGCAAAGAGTGCGAATCTATCTGACACCTGAGTGTCCCCCGGATTGCGCTCCAACCGGCATCCAAATCCAGTAAGAAGCGCAATCAACGGGGGCACATCTGCAGTTTTTGACAAAGTCATCGGCATAGAGGAAGCGAGCTGTGGATCGCACGCAGGACGTATCACTTGGCCCTGCGAATCCTGATCCACTCCGAGCCACTTGAAGATCGATCTGTTTGCGGGCACGATTATCAGCACTAAGAGCAGCAGTATGATTATCACAAGTGTTCTGAACTTCATTGTTTCCTCCGGCATCGTTTCATCTGCCGACATCTATCACAAATATTGTGCCACGGCGTTGCAGTTTGAAACGACGCTTCACCTTGTTGGCAGACAACGAGTTCACATCTCGCCTTCGCTCTGGACTCCTCGCAACAACTGTCCGACCGAGAATATTCTTCCGATTGACGGATCGTTTTTCCGCTTCGCGGCAATCAGCAACATTGCACCCCGTACCCGAGAAGCTGTAGGTTGAAAGCCTTGTCCTTTCGACTTGGCTGGTCTTGCCTTGGTCCATGCCGTGCGTGGCGGACGTCCCGTCTGCCACGAGGCGTCAGTTGGCGCACAAGGAGGTACGCCAACCACGACGCAATGCTTGATTCGAGTAGGTCGGGTTCCGAGTTGTGCGAAGCACAAGGAGAAACCCGACACCGACTTGTCGGCCTTCTGCGTCACGCGGAACGTGACTCCGGAGGCCGACCTACTCACTTGCGAGACAGCCTCTCCCTTCCCGACGCAACTCGTTGAGTTTTTTGTCGCCTCACCTATTCCATCGCACTAAATTGCCGTATGATCTAAAGAGGAGCCGATAAGATTAGTATTGATGCTGATCGACAAGCCATGAAAGGAGGACAGGCGTGCTGATAAAGGATATTCTTGAGACAAAAGGCAGCAGGATGGTGACCGCAAAGCCGGAGGATACTCTCGCGGACGCGATCAAGACGCTCACCCAGAACAACGTTGGGTCGGCGCTGGTCCTCGATTCATCGGGCAAGATCGCCGGGATTATAACCGAGCGCGACGTGCTCCGATTCTGCTCGAAGATGACCGGCGCACTCGATTCGGTTCAGGTCAAGTCGATTATGACCACAAACCTCATTGTGGGAATTCCGCAGGACGAAGTAGATACGATGATCGCAACGATGGTCGAGAACAGATTCCGACATCTCCCGATTCTCGACAAAGGCAAACTTGTGGGGATGGTCTCGATGGGCGATCTTGTCAAATCGCAGCTCAAAGAAGTCAAAGTCGAAAACAGATATCTGAAAGACTACATCACCGGCAAATACCCCGCGTGAACCTGACAGTGTAGCGGCACGGCGTGCCGTGCCGAACCGCGACTACACACACCGTACGGACACGCCGTGCCGTGTCCTTTTCGTGCGTACTTCTCGAGTCTTGCGTGGCCCGGAGCTCTGGAGGCTGTCCCGCAAGCAACGAGATGCTTGATTGACGTAGGTCGGGTTCCGGATTGCGCGAAGCGCAAGGAGAAACCCGACACCAACTTGTCGGCCTTCTGCGTCACGCGGGGCCTGACTCCGGAGGCCGACCTACTCCCACCTCGTCGCACTGCAGAGATTGCGGCACACCCACCGTAGGGACACGGCGTTGTCAAGTGCCAATAGATGGGTAACAGGTTCTGCCACGACATGGGTGACACTCTCAGACATCGGAGAATCGAGCGGGGGGCGTAGCCCGAAGCG
>JAGVNY010000169.1 GCA_020053015.1 Candidatus Zixiibacteriota bacterium
ACGGCACCTCGGCACCTCCTTCTCAATGCCTCCGTGCCCAACTTAACCTGTCAACCTTCTATCCGGTCTATTCTGTCAGCTATGTAACCGGTTTGTACCTGCCTGACACAGATGTTGAGAGGAGTGTGTCTCTCGGCATCTTCGTCCCGCACAAGTGTTACGTCTATAGTGTCAGTGCATGTCGCTTGCAACTCAACGTCGGCAACTGCATCGATGCTGTAATCGGGGTCTCCGGAGTTGCGAGAAGCGCGCCAGATCAGGCAATCATCACCCGAGCACGGATTGAACTCTCTGGAGTCGGTGTAGAAATAACCGGAGGCGGCGCTAACAAGAGTATCTGAACCTCGAATCCCTCCTACCCAGAGGCCTGCTTGAAACAGATAGTCCACGCGCGATCCCGAAGGGAACTCGAAGGACGGAGTCCGGTCTTCGGGATAGGAGGCGTAATTTCCACCGATTATTCCGAAATTCGTGGTTGCGACCCGAACATCGCCGACATCCAACAAACGCCAGTCCAGGTTCGGCCTGTCATCAGCCGCGCCAAGTTGTGGTGCCGATACTGGCGACTTGACCGCATCCGTCGTTGACTGAGTGTCCGCCGCTATCAGGGCCGCCATTCCCGACAGCTGCACAATTGCACCGATAATACAAAGTGTCTTAATGGAGACTCTCATATCTGACCCCTTCCCTTGTGTTATGTCAGGGCGAGCAGCATTCATCATCCCAGACAAAGCCATGCTCGACGGTCAAGTATGACAACTGCCCACCCCCGATGTCCGATCAACTGATGCAATCTCCGACTGTCCTTACATTAAACGCCGGAGTGCTTGCGGCGTCAAATCCAATTTGCGGTGGTACCGGCCTCGACGCAACTTGCAGCAAGTTGTTGACTGGTCAGGAATCGTCTGCTAATCTAAGGGTATGCAGACGAGGGCGAGATCAGTGCAGTATGAAGTCAATGGGATAGGCAACGCGCTTGTTGACTGTCTTGCTCTTGTGTCGGACGAATTCCTTGCAAGAAACGGCATCAGAAAGGGTGTGATGGCGCTTGTCGATACGCCCGGTACAGAGCAGATTCTGATTGAGAACGCCGACGGATACACGCGAGTCGGAGGCGGATCTGCTGCAAACACCCTCGTCGGAATCTCGCATCTGGGCGGTAAGACGTGCTTCACGGGCAAAGTTGCTGACGACCCGAACGGAAGATTCTATCGCGAAGACCTTGCTGCATCAGGAGTGATCTTCAAGGCGGGCACTGGCGAGGGAGTTACCGGCACATGCGTTTCGTTGATTACACCCGATGGCCAGCGGTCGATGCTGACGCATCTCGGCGTGTCTGGGGATCTAACCCGGGAGGATATCGATGAAGATGTAATTGCGGCGAGCGCCTATTTGTATGTCGAGGGCTACCAGTGGTCAGCGGCCAAGGCGCGCGATGCATCGGTACACGCAATGGAGCTTGCGAAAAAGCACGGCACCAGGGTCGCTCTGACCTACAGCGACCCGCTGATGGCAAAACACTTCAGAGACGATTTCTGGAGCGTTACGCGGGAGTATGTCGATCTCCTTTTTTGCAACGAAGATGAAGGATGTGCAGTCGCGGAGACATCCGACCGTCACAGAGCGGCGCGGGTATTGAATAGCATCTGCGAGATGGTTTGTCTTACTACTGCAGCTGACGGAGCGATTGTCGCAGAGCGCGGGGTAATCACTGAGACGCCAGCAACGCTGGTCGAACAGGTCGTCGACACAACCGGTGCAGGAGACCTTTACGCAGCAGGTGTTTTGCACAGTCTGGTTCGAGGGGATGACCTTATTGTGGCCTCTCATACCGGAGCACGGCTGGCAGCTGCTGTGATTGCGAGGATAGGGGCGAGACTGACATGATGAGAGATCGATCTAATTCAGTGATGCAGCCAGTTTCTTTGCAAGAGCCAGCTTTTCAGACCGATGCGGGTCTTCACCGTCAGACCTGATCATTCGCAGCACTTCCTCGCCGACCCTGCTGATGTTATCATTGACGACGATGTAGTCATATGAGGATGCTGCTTCGAGCTGTGGCCTGACGATCGCCAATCGCTCGCTAAGATTCGCTTCCGGATGGCGGCGCTTGATGCGAGCGATCAACTCGTCGATGCTCGGCGGGAGTATGAAGATAGTCAGCGTGTTAGGGTAGAACTTGCGGTAATTCGCGGCGCCTTTGGTGTCGAGTTCCATGATGACATCGCCGTCGGCTCCGGAGAAGACATCGCGTGGCGAACCGTAGAAGAAGTCGCCATAAACCTGTTCAGCTTCGATCAGCTCCCCGTTGGCGAGCATTTGATCGAACTTGGCTTGGGTCACAAAGTTGTAATCCTCGCCGTCCACTTCGCCCGGTCTCGGACGACGGGTAGTGTAAGTGACCGCATGCTTAAGCTTGAGTCGTTCGAGAATGAAGTTCAGAATCGTGCGCTTGCCGGAACCTGAGGGACCAGAGACGACTATTAGGCGTTGTTTCGGCGATTGCTCTTTCGGGTCGATATTGCGCATGTTTATCAGGCTCTTTGCTGTGCGCAAGTATAGCTCTGGCATTCTGCGCTGTCAATATGAATGGCAATTCATTTGATTCTCACTTATGTTGCGAAGTGTGCTGCAACTTGCCGCGATTCGGGCATATAACCTTTGTGTGAGGCAAACGGAGGGCAGGTATGATATTCAGACTGTCCGATAGCGATGACGTCGACTCCATGCTGATAAGAAGCGACGGGAAGCCACAGCTCTTGTTGAAACACTCGACTCGCTGTCCGATGTCACGATTAGCTCTCAGAGAATGCGAGGTTGCCGCAAACGGAACCGACGGTTTTGATCTGTGCGTTTTGTCGGTGATAGAGAGTCCGGCCTTAGCACGGCTGATAGAGGAGACTACTGCCATCAGGCACGAGTCCCCGCAGACGATATTGTTCCGGAGCGGGCGGGCAGTCTGGAATGCGTCTCACGAAGGTGTTGCTGCCAGTGCAATACAGAAGGTTCTAACTAACATGACGGAGGAACACGCCGGGCGATTCGCAATCCGAGCCACTACCGAATCCGACGGAGAATGGCTGCGCAATCTCCTGACTGATCGATGGGGGGCGACACTAATCGTGACAAGAGGAAAGGCACACGATGCAAGTAGATTGCCGGCGTTTCTGGCAGTGGCAGGCGAGCAAAGACTGGGACTTGTCACCTACAGGATCGACGGCAACGACTGTGAAATGGTGTCGCTCGATAGCCTGCATGAGGGCATCGGGATAGGGGAGGCGCTTATCAAGGCGGTGGTATCTGAGGCCCGCCAAGCAGGCTGCACTCGCCTTTGGCTAATCACAACCAACGACAATCTCCAAGCTGTCCGCTTCTATCAGAAGAGGGGATTCAGTCTCGTCGCCGTTCACCGAAACGCTCTCGTGGAATCCCGTAAGATCAAGCCTCAGATCCCCGAGGTCGGTATTGACGGCATCCCGCTTCGAGATGAGATTGAGATGGAGATGATTCTCTCGCCATGAGCGTGGATATACGGCAACAGAAAGCAGATTCTTCGCTCCGCTCAGAGATGACAACGACCTGAGTTTTGCAGCACTCCTCTTCGTCGGGGGTCTTCGACAAGAGGACTTGATTCGTGATCTCTTGCCAGACAAGTGCTCTCTGGGAATGACATTCGCCTCAGTTTGACCTTGACAATTGCAGGAATAAAGGTCTATACTGGCTGTTCAAGTCAACGTGGGATATGGAGATACGTAGAACAAGATGAGATGGACACAAAGTTACATACCGACGCTTCGCGAAGATCCTGCAGAAGCAGAGTTGATTAGTCATCGGCTGTTAGTGCGCGCGGGGTACATTCGGAAACTCGCTGCCGGAGTCTATTCGTACCTTCCGCTGATGCAGCTCGTGCTTGCAAAGACGAGCAAGATTTGCCGCGAGGAGATGAATCGATTCGGCGCGATCGAGATACTGATGCCAGTGCTACACCCTGCAGAAATCTGGAAGGAGTCGGGCAGATGGGATATTCTGGGACAGGAGAAGACGCAACTTCGTCTGAAGGACAGGCACGGTCACGACCTCTGCCTGGGCGCAACGCATGAAGAAGTTGTTACGGACATCGTGCGGGGTGAAGTTCGCAGCTACAAGCAATTGCCACTGATTCTCTATCAGATTCAGACGAAGTTCCGTGATGAGATTCGTCCTCGGTTCGGTTTGATGCGCAGTCGCGAGTTCATCATGAAGGATGCCTATTCATTCGACCGCGACGAGGTGGGTCAAAAGGTCAGCTACAAAAAGATGGCTGACGCCTACTTCTCGTTCTTCAAGAGATGCGGCCTCGAAACGGTGATGGTCGAATCCGATACGGGCGCGATGGGCGGGGCAGGAGCGCATGAGTTCATGGTAGTGGCAGATACGGAGAGCGGCGAGAACACTCTTGTTCTATGCGACAAGTGCGACTATGCGGCCAACATCGAGAAGGCGGCGGCCGGTGATGATACCTCGTCGTCGACAGAGGCGGAAGAAACACTTCAAGTCGTCGACACCCCTAACTCGCGAACAGTCGAAGAGGTCACCGCGTTTCTAAATGTGCAAGCAAATCGGCTCGTGAAGACCATGCTTTACAAGTCTGAGGGCAAGATCGTGGCCGCTCTCGTACGTGGTGATCGAGAAGTGAACGAAGTGAAACTGAAGAACGTACTCGGCGGTGCGTTTGTCGAAATCGCGGATGCCGCGACTGTGGAGAGAGTCACCGGATCGCCGGTAGGATTCGCCGGGCCTGTAGGGCTCAAGGGAGTGCAGATCATTGCAGACCCGGAAGTCCGAAAGATCAGGAATGCGGTGACGGGCGCGAATCAAAACGAGAAGCACAACCAGAATGTCAATCCCGGTCGCGACTTCCACATCGATATAGTGGCAGACATCAGAAACGTGTGCGAAGGAGAGCTATGTCCCCGCTGCCGTAAGGGGAAGCTGTACATGCGAAGCGGCATAGAAGTAGGGAATATCTTCAACCTTGGGACCAAGTACTCCAACTCGATGAACGCGCTGTACTCCGACGAGAAGGGCGTCGAGCGTCCCATAGTCATGGGATCATACGGCATCGGTATTACAAGGACCGCGCAGGCTGCTGTCGAGAAGTTCTCGGATGATAAGGGGATAATCTGGCCGCGTGCGATATCGCCGTTTGAGATGATCATAACGCCGCTCAATTACGACGACCCGGATCAGCGAGCGGCGGCAAATAGCCTCTACGAGAAATGCCTCAAGGCCGGGCTGGATGTCATGCTGGATGACAGGCTGGAACGTCCCGGTGTGAAGCTGAACGACGCGGACCTGATTGGCATCCCTCTTCGTGTGACTATCGGCAAGAAGTCGCTCAAGGAGGGAAAGGTGGAGATTAAGCCTCGCCGCGCGAAGGAGCACGAAGACGTGGTTCTCTCACAGGCGGTCTGGCGGGCAGAAGAGCTGCTGGCGGGGCTCTGAGAATTCCCTTGCGGGGAGGTAGTGCGGTGCTTATATTTTGCGTTTGCAGAGTGGGGCGTCCCACTCTTTTGAGTTAAGCCATGGAACTCTCCAAACAGGAGATCGAGAGAACCATCGCGGAGTTGATAGAGAGCGAAGGGTTCGAGTTCGTGGAGTTGAAACTGGCGCGGCACCGGAAACACCATCTGCTACGGGTATTCGCCGATTGCCAGGGAGGTATAAGCCTCAGCCAATGCTGTGAGTTGTCGAAGTTAATCGGAAGGAAGCTGGAAGAGATCGACCCATTCGAGTCAGCGTACACACTTGAAGTATCTTCGCCAGGACTCGATCGACCGCTTTTGACTGTCGCGGATTATAGAAGGCGGGTCGGAGAGACAGTCCAGCTGGAAGTCACCGATTCGACAGGGAAGCTGCAGAAGATGGAAGGCGCTATTGCGGAAGTTAAGGACGACGCTCTGATTCTCGCGTCCGCTAGAGGCAGCGTCGAGATCAAGGTGGATCAGATTCGTCGCGGTAAGGTAGTATTTTGAGGAGAGTGAGATGAGTTACGACATTCTGGAAGCAATGACCCAGATCGCGAGAGAAAAGAACCTCGACATCAGATACGTGATCGAGACTCTTGAGTCGTCTCTTCTCTCCGCAGCGAAAAAGAAATACAACAACGCCGACAACATCTTCGTCAAGGTTGATCCCCTTACTGGTGAGATCAACATTCACGCGCTTAAGACCGTTGTCAGCAACGTCACCGACCCAAACCTTGAAATCAGCCTTGACGAGGCAAGGGAGCTTGACGCATCAGCCGAAGAGGGTGACGAGGTAGAGGTCTATATCGGCGTGGAGGAGTTCGGCAGAAATGCCATCTCCACCGCGAAGCAGTTGATGATACAAAGAGTCCGCGAGGCTGAGCGAGAAAACGTATTTGAAGAATACAGCAAGAAGATAGGCGAGCTCGTGACCGGGACGGTGCAGCAGTTCGACAAGGGCGACTTGATAATCAACCTCGGGAGGGCCGAGGCGGTCATGCCTCAGGATCAGCAGATCCCCAGAGAGAAGTACCGGCAGGGCGACAGAGTGCGGGCGTTCATTGCCGACGTCCGTCGAAATCAGCGGGGTCCGCAAGTTATTCTGTCAAGAACGCATGACGGACTCGTTCACAAGCTGTTCGAACTCGAAGTGCCCGAGATATTCGAGAGGATTATCGAAATCAAAAAGATTGCTCGCGAGCCGGGCGAAAGAGCCAAGATCGCCGTTTCATCTGCCGACGAGCGAATCGATCCGGTGGGAGCCTGTGTCGGTATCAAAGGTGTCCGCGTCCAGAGCGTGGTCAGGGAGCTGTCCAACGAGAGAATAGACATCGTTCAATTCCATCCCGATCCCGTGGTATTTGCCACGCGAGCGCTTTCTCCTGCCACTGTGGTGAAGATAGAGTCTTATCCTGAGGATCAATCGCTGACAGTGATAGTTGAGGACGAGAAGCTCTCGCTCGCAATAGGCAGACAGGGACAGAATGCCCGACTGGCGGCGCGCTTGGTCGGCTGGAGGATTAACATTCTCAGCGAGTCGGAGCACTCGGAGGCGAAGCGCAAAGAAGTCGAATCGAAAGTTCCGATCTCGAAACTGCCCGGTATCACAGATCTCATGGTCAACAAACTCCTCGAGGAAGACATTCTGTATATTCAGGATTTGATAGCAACACCCATAGATGATCTTCTTGCGGTCCAGGGAATCGGTCCGAAGAAGGCTGAGGCGTTGCTTGAAACGGCCAGGCAGTTCCTCGCCGACTTTCAGGATCACCCGTCGGCAGGGTTTTTCGGACCTACCGATGAGTCAGACGAGGATGACGAGGAAGAGGACGAGATCGATCTTTCGACAAATGAGAAGAAGGCTGACGCTGACGTGGACAAAGGCGACGACCTGTCCGATCAACCTGGAGATGACAACGATTCAGATGAGGACGAGAACGAAAAAGAGTGATCGCCCGTTTTGATACTTAGAGTAGCGTAACGCGACTGGGATAATACTCGAGATGCCGCTCATGTGAGGATTTCGGGGGGAGGTACAAATGGCGAGACAAAGACTGTATGAGATAGCACGTGAGTTCAATATCACGTCAGATGCTATCGTGAAAATGTGCCGCGACCTCGGGTTCCCGGTCAAAAATCATATGAGCTCCGCTGACGACAACATGATGTCTGCCATCAGAGAGAAATTCAAGGAAGAGCGCGAGACGGTCAAGCGCGAGATTGAGATTAAGAAGCAGAAGGCCATTATCAAAGAGAAAGTAGAGCCGGAGGCGCCGCCTCCCGTTGAGGCCGAGCCTGTTGCGGCGCTTGAGGCATGGGATGAGGATCATCCTCGTGTCGGATTCCAACCGATCAAGCCTCGAGAGGCCCGGGCGCCGAGAGGTCCAAAGGTCCCAACCGACCAGAAGAAGAAGCGCAAGAAAGACAAGCGTCGCCAGAGGCACAAAGGCCGGACCGTCGATCAGAAGGAAGTTGCGGTAAGCGTCAAAAAGACTCTGGCAAAGATGGATGGCGGTCACCGCGTCAAGAAGTATCGCCGCCGAGACAAGACCGCCGGCGCGGTTGGGGCAGAGGCCGAAAACGTTCTCCAAGTCAATGAGTTCATGTCGATTGCGGAGCTGGCCTCAGAGATGGGCATCAAGGCAACCGAGTTGATAGCCAAGTGCATGGGCATGGGAATGATGGCCACGATCAATCAACGGCTGGATATCGAGACAATCGAGACGCTTGCGCTGGAATTCGGGTACGAGATCGAAGAGGTCAAGGAGATCGGCCTCGAGGAGTACGAGGAGGAGGCCGAAGAGGAGCAGGACGAGCCTGAAGAACCTCGCCCTCCGATCATCACTATCATGGGTCACGTCGACCACGGCAAGACCTCGCTTCTGGACTATATTCGGAAGTCCAACGTGGTTGCGGGAGAATCAGGGCGGATCACTCAGCATATTGGCGCCTACCAGGTACAGCAAGCCTCTGGCAAGCTTACATTCCTCGACACTCCGGGTCATGCGGCCTTTACCGCCATGCGTGCCCGTGGTGCTCAGATCACGGACATCGTCGTGCTTGTGGTCGCCGCCAATGACGGGCTTCAGCAGCAGACGATTGAAGCGATTGATCACGCGCGGGCTGCAGCCGTGCCTATCATTGTTGCGATTAACAAGATGGACCTACCGGATGCTAACGCTGAGACCGTGAAGCAGCAGTTGGCTAATCAGAACCTGCTGCCCGAAGACTGGGGGGGCAAGATAATCACGGTCGAGATATCTGCGAAGACGGGCATGAATATAGATAAACTCCTTGAGATGATCCTTCTTCAGGCGGAGGTAATGGAGCTAACCGCCAATGCTCAGGCTCGTGCAAAAGGAGTTGTGGTTGAGGCGAAGGTGGAGCGGGGACGGGGCGTCGTATGCAACGTGTTGGTACAGCTCGGCACATTGCGGGCCGGAAGTCCTCTCGTGGTTGGGAATTGTTATGCGAAAGTCCGCACAATTGTTGACGATAAGAACAGGCCGATGGACGCGGTCGGACCCGGTTCGCCCGCTCAGATTACCGGCCTCACGGGCATTCCGCAGGCTGGTGACAGGTTCTTCGAGACTGAGGACGAGGCCGAGGCGAGGGAAGTCGCGCTGAAGAGACAGAGAATCAGACGCGAGCAGGAATTCAGACACTTCAAGCGCGTCGCTCTCACTGACATATATGAACAGATCAAAGAAGGACAAATCAGCGACCTGAATCTCGTGCTGAAGGGAGACGTCGACGGTTCGGTGGAAGTGCTCGGCGATACGCTCGAGAAGTTGTCAAACGAAGAAGTCCGGGTGCGGATCATTCACCGCGGGGTTGGCGCGGTAAACGAAAACGACGTCTTGCTTGCGGCTGCATCTCAGGCGATTATAATCGGTTTCCACGTACGTCCGGATTCGAGAGCCAGAGAAATTGCCGCGAGAGAGAAAGTCGATATACGGCTCTACACGGTGATTTACGACGTCGAGGCCGATGTCCGCAACGCGCTTGAAGGTCTACTGACGCCGGACGAGAACGAAGAGATCAAAGGAACCGCGGAAGTTCGCAATCTGTTCAAGATTCCCAAGCAGGGAGTAGTTGCCGGCTGCTATGTCCAATCGGGTACTATATCCAGGTCGGACAGGATGCGTATTGTCAGAGACGGCGTCGAAGTTTACAACGGAGAAATCGGTTCTCTGCGGCGGTTCAAGGACGATGTCCGGGAAGTCTCGATCGGATTCGAATGTGGCATCAAGATCGAGAAGTTCGACGATCTCAAAGTCGGCGACGTTCTTGAGGCATACAAAGTCGTCCAGGTGGCGCGCAAACTCCAATAATGGTTGTCGGCCTTCTGAGCATCGAAGCTTATTTCCCCGCCGCGCACTCTTTGAAGGACAAGAGACGGATTCTCCGAGGGGTGTTGGAGCGAATCCGAAATCGACATAATGTGTCCGTTGCGGAGGTAGGTAATAATGACATCTGGCAGCGTGCCTCGATAGCAGTGTGTATGGTCTCCAATGACAGATCATTTGTTGATTCTGCGCTTTCAAAGATTCTAACCGAGATCGAAAACAACCTTGACGGTGAGATTGTCGATTACACTATCGATCTGCAGCGATGAGAGAATTCAAGAGACAGGACAGACTCCAGGAGGAGATCAAACGCGAGGTGGCAGCAATCCTCCGTGACGTTGTTAAGAGCCCGAAACTCGGTTTTGTCACGGTGACGGAAGTTGAGCTGAGCAAAGACCTCAAGTATGCCAAGATATTCTACTCGACTCTGGGTGGTTCGATTGAGCGTGCGGAATCGAACAGGTCGCTCGAGCGAACCCGGGGAGTCGTTCAGGCCGGACTGGCCAAGCGACTTCGCATCAGGCAGGTTCCACAAATCTCTTATCACATAGACAAGTCTCTCGATTACGCTGACAGAATTGACACGCTTCTCGACCAGATAAAGAAAGAACCGATTGCCGATGGATCTGAAGACGGCGAGACAGATAGTTGACGCCCTGAAGCAGTCCGACCGAATCCTGATTACATCGCATGTTGATCCAGACGGGGACTCGGTCGGATCGCAGCTTGCACTCTATGACTATGTTACCTCATTGGGGAAGATAGCGGCCATTTTCGGCCAGGGGACGATCCCAAGCAAGTATCTCTTCCTTAACGGCATTGACAAGATCGTCACGGACTCTTCCAACGCTGTATTCGATGCTGACACTGCGGTCGTACTCGAGGCGACGAGCATAGAGAGGATCGGCAAGGTCAAGCGGATGCTGACGCAGGGAATGCGAATTGTCAATATCGACCACCACATCGGAAACAGCAACTACGGCGATCTGAATCTTGTGGATGAATCCGCGTCGTCGGTTGGCGAACTTCTGTACAAGATTCTGAAGCTGGATGGTTTCCGAATGCACAGGGAGACCGCGGAGAAGCTCTATACGGCTATCTTGACGGACACCGGCCGATTCCACTTTGCGTCCACCACTCCTGACGCGCTGAGAATCGCAGCTGAACTGGTGGAAGCAGGCGCCCGGCCCCGCGTCATAACGGACAAGATCTATTTCTCGATGTCTGCGGAGCAGACCCGAGTAATAGGAGAGATGATGTGCAATGCCGAACTGGTTCACCAAGGCAGAATGTGCGTCATGAGTCTAACGGAGGAAATGGTCGAAGCGCGGGGGCTGTCGTTCGCAGACTTCGAAGGCGCGGTAGAGTATTCCATGTACGTCAAGAGTGTGGAAGTGGGAATGCTGTTCAAAAGCGTGGGTGACAATTGCACGAAGGTCTCAATACGCTCCAGATCGAGTTTCGACGTTGCGGCCCTTGCCAGGAGATTCGGCGGCGGAGGACACGTCAACGCCGCTGGCGCTACGATCATGATGCCGTTCGAAGCCGCCAAAAAGGCGCTCGTGGAGTCAGCAGGCGAGGTGTTCAGCGCAAATGACTGACGGCGTTATTCTTGTGAATAAGCACGGTGGCATCACTTCCTTCGATGTCGTAGCACGGCTGAGATCCCTGTTCGGCTTGAAGAAGATCGGACACTGCGGAACACTCGATCCGCTTGCTCGTGGATTGATTGTAGTCTGTCTGAGTCGAGCCGTCAGAGTGGCTCAATTTCTCTCGGATTGCGACAAGGAGTACACTGCCGACATACTTCTCGGGACTACAACCGCTACATACGATCGACTGGGGACGGTCGAGGCTCGATCAGATTGGGGACATGTCACTGAGAGCCGTATCCGTGAAGCTATCGCAAAGCTCAGTGGAGAGCGTGATCAGGTTGTTCCACCCTTCTCAGCGGTCAAGCACGAAGGGCGCAGGATGTATCAATATGCGCGAAGGCATGTGCCCGTTCCGGAGCGGACCAGACGCGTAGTCATATATGAACTCGAGTTGACCGGGTTCTGTCCCCCGCACGTGTCGCTGAGAATTGCATGCTCCAAAGGCACCTACGTGCGCGCTCTTGCACATGAAATCGGCATATCACTCGGCTGCGGGGCGTGTCTGGCCGGATTGACGAGAATCCGCATCGGGCGGTTCAAGCTGACAGAGGCGTTGACTCTCGGTCAGATTGCAGCGAGGATCAAGATGGGCAGGATTCAAGAGAGGATTCTGGATTCCGCAACAGCGCTCCGTCTTCCTGCTGTCGCGGTGCATGACTGGGCACTTGATCGCATCAGGGACGGCGTCAACATATCGCATGACTTTGTTGCTTCGATGATTGACGAATTCTCTATGGGAGACAAGATTGCAATCGTGGACAAACGCGGGCTGCTCGTTGCGGTGGTTGAGGCGTTGGTTGGACGCGAAGCTCTGCAGGAATCGAGTTCGTCCGGGGATCGGCTCTTCAGCTACATGAGGGTATTGTAGATGCAGATCCTCCATCTTGACCTGTCGTCGCCTCCTGCTTTTCCCTTGGGCTGCGTGCTAACGCAAGGGACGTTTGACGGAATTCACCCGGGCCATGTGGAGCTTCTACGTACGGTGCAGGGGGAGGGTCGCAGGCTTGGGTTGCCATCAGTATTGCTCACCCTCAACCCGCACCCTGCTACGGTGTTACGTCCGAGCAGACGGATGCCGCTTTTGACCACGCGCGAAGAGAGGACAGAGATACTGGAGAAATTAGGACTTGACTATCTGGCGTATTTGGCGTTTAATACTAACTTGGCCATTTTGCAGGCCGAGGAGTATGTCAGTCAGATTCTCGTCGGCAAGTTTTCGGCGAAAGTCGTGGCTGTAGGCTACAATCATACGTTTGGGAGGAAACGGGAAGGGACCGGTCAGTTTCTTGAGAGCGTGAGCGCCAGGTACGGCTTCGAAGTGCGGATATTGAATCCAGTGCTTTTCGAAGGTGAACCGGTGCATTCAAGTCGCATAAGGGCAGAGCTGATAGAGGGAAGGTTCGACTCGGCCGTCAAGATGCTCAACAGGCCATATAGAATCTCCGGAGCCGTGGTAGAAGGAAGAGGAATTGGCCGAAAGATAGGGTATCCGACGATCAATGTGCGCGCTCACAAGGACAAGCTGATACCGAATAGTGGCGTCTACGCCGCTAAGGTTAGGACGGAGAACAGCTGGATGCCGGGAATGATGTATATTGGTGAGAATCGTACGATATTCGATTGTGAAGTGAACATCTTCGATTTCTCCGGTGATTTGTACGGCAAACACGTGGATGTGGACATCTTGGCGAAGACGAGAGAGAGCATCACGTTTTCGTCCACAGACAGGCTTGTTGAGCAGATCGCCGCGGATGAAACAAGAATCAGAGCAATTCTTTCAGGTAGATGAGGATCTGTATGCCGTTAAGCAAGGAGAAGAAGGCGGAAATCGTGAGGCACTTCAGCCTGCACGACAAGGACACTGGATCTCCCGAGGTTCAGGTTGCGCTGCTTTCTCAAAGGATCAACGAACTTACTCTCCACATGGAGAATCACAAGAAAGACTATCACTCCCGTTACGGCCTTCTGAGGCTTGTCGGTAAGCGCCGTCGGTTGCTCGATTACTTGAAGCGAAGCGATATCGAAGCATATCGCGAGATTGTACAGAAGCTTGATTTGCGGCGTTAGCGCTTTCGGGCTTCAAACCAGAAGGTCATTAGATGATTGAGAAAGTTGAATTGGAAGTTGGGGGTAAGGTACTAAGCATAGAGACAGGACGTGTCGCGAAGCAGGCAGGGGGTGCAGTCATCGTGCGATATGCCGACACGATGGTGCTCGCGACCGCTTGCGCTGATTCAGAAACCAGAGAGGGGCAAGACTTCTTTCCACTTACAGTGGACTATCGCGAAAAGACCTCTGCTGCAGGAAAGATCCCCGGCGGATTCTTCAAGCGCGAAGGCCGACCCAGCGAGAAAGAAGTGCTGTCGAGCAGGATTATCGACCGGCCGTTACGTCCCCTTTTCCCTGACGGTTTCAAATGCGAAACACAAGTTCTGATCACCGTGCTCTCCTCAGACCAGGAGAATGATGCCGACGTTCTCGGCCTCATCGGAGCCTCCGCGGCCCTTGCATTGTCGGACATTCCATTCGGGGATACGATTGCCGGTGTTCGCGTGGGACGAGTCAACGGCGAATTCGTCGTGAATCCGACGCTTCAGCAGCTTGAATCTACCCAGGTAAACGTAATCGTGGCAGGAAGCGCGAATGCGGTCACAATGGTTGAGGGCGGGTGCTGGGAAATCACCGAAGCGGAGATGGTCGAGGCCCTTTCGTTTGGGCACGAAGAGATAAAGAAAATCGTTGCGGCGATCGAGGAACTCAGATCCAAAGTCGGCAAGCCCAAACGCGCGCTCAAGTTGCCCGAAGTCGATCCGGTTTTCGGTACTAAGGTAAGGGACAAAGTTGCCAGAGTGATTCCCGAAATCAACTTCATCGCTGACAAGCTTGATCGCAAGAAGAAGTTTGACGAGTTGGTGGACGGCGCTGTTGCTGAGCTCGAAGCCGAATACCCTGAGTGCAAGCCGAAGGTTGTGGAGATCGTTGAAGAGATCGAAAAGGCCGATATGCGTAGGCGTATTATTGCCGACGGCAAGCGAATTGATGGACGCGGCCTGAGAGACGTGCGCCAGATAAGCTGCGAAATCGGGTATCTTCCACGGACCCACGGGTCCGCGATCTTCACTCGCGGGCAGACTCAATCCTTGGTGACTGTGACTCTCGGTTCCAAGGCGGATGAACAGCGTATCGATGACATCATGGGTGAGACGACCAAATCTCTTATGCTTCACTACAACTTCCCGCCGTTCTCGGTCGGCGAGGTTCGCCCAACGCGCGGTCCGGGAAGAAGAGAGATCGGTCACGGCGCGCTTGCAGAGAGGTCTGTCGAGAAGATCATCCCGTCGGAAGAGAATTTCCCCTATACGATTCGAATCGTGTCGGACATTCTGGAATCCAATGGCTCATCATCGATGGCTACCGTGTGCGGTTCAAGCCTTGCGCTAATGGACGCTGGCGTTCCGATCAAGTGTCCGATCGCGGGTATCGCTATGGGCTTGATAAAGGAAGGCGACAAGGTAGCTGTTCTCACCGATATCCTCGGTCAGGAAGACCATTACGGTGATATGGATTTCAAGGTAACCGGTACCCGCAATGGCATTACTGCGTTTCAGATGGATCTGAAAGTGTCCGGCATAAGTCTCGATATCATGCAGCAGGCACTCGAGCAAGCCCGGGAGGCCCGAATCCACATCCTGAACGAGATGGACAAGACTATCAGCAGCCCTCGGGCTGAGTTGTCTTCCTATGCTCCGAGAATCATCATCTTCAAGATCAGACAGGACAAGATCGGTGATGTAATCGGCCCGGGTGGCAAGATCATACGACAGATAATAGAAGAAACGGGCGCTAAGATCGACATTGAAGATGACGGTACGATCTTCATCGCTTCCGTAGGCGGCGACGGAGGCCAGAGAGCGCACGAGCGAGTTCTCGCAATCGTTGCAGAGCCGGAGATCGACAAGGTCTACGAAGGCAAGGTCAAGCGCATAGCAGCATTCGGCGCT